>DATEIS010000465.1:0-10855 GCA_035278765.1 Pyrinomonadaceae bacterium
CCGTTACTTCAAGACCAGCGCCAGCGTTCCCGAGTTGATCCTGTGCTCGCCTGCTGAGCGTGCTCGCGAGACACTTAAGCTGGTCCTTAAGGCGTCCAAATGGACCACGGAAGTGCGTTACGATCAACGCATTTACGAAGCAAGTGCGCAACGGCTCGTTGAAGTTGTATCGCAGATCGATAACGATCGGAAAGTGGCGATGCTGGTCGGGCACAATCCGGGGCTGGAAGATCTGTTGCTGCTGTTTACGGGAAATACCGAGGTGATGCCGACAGGCGCGATTGCGAAGTTGTTGCTAAAAACGACGAAGTGGACGACGGCGATTGAGAAGCGGGCGACGCTCGATTGGCTGGTCAGGCCGAAAGACCTCGACGAATGATGGATAAAGATTAACAAGATTTTCAAGATGAGGAGGCGGAGATGGAGACGAGTTTTTCTAATATTAAGGGAATGTTCAAGACGAATACTGACATCATCAATATGGCGATCGCTGACGTGAAAGACGAAGATTGGACCCGGCAACCCGGCAACGATTCGAATCACCTGTTGTGGCTGCTGGGGCACGTCGTAGTTCACAGGGGCCTGGTGCTCAAACAGGTCGGCGCCAATTGGGACGCCTCATGGGCAAAACTGTTTTCGCGTGGGTCGGAGCGAGTTGACGCGGCGCAGTATCCAACTATCGAAGAGCTGCGCGAGGCATGGAACCAGGTTTCGGAACAGCTTAAGGCGACGCTCAACGAGTCGCCTGCCGAGGTGCTTACAAAGCCGTCGGCCGAAGGCGTCCCGTCGTTCGATAAGCAAATTAGCGGAACGGTCGCATTTTTGGCGTTCCACGATGCTTATCACACTGGACAGATCGGTTTTCTTCGCAAGTGGCTCGGCTATGGGCAGACAATCGGCTAAAAATTTCTGTGAGCCGGTGTCGATTTGGCGACTTCCCACACGTCGTGAGGTTGAAAGGCAAGATTTCAACAGATCAACAGGAGTCATGAAATGAAATACATGTTGCTGATTTACCACGACGAGCCGAGTTGGGATGCGATCACCGAGGCCGAGCGCCAGGAAGTTTATCTCGAGTATCAAAAGCTGCGAGAAGATTTGACTTCGCGCGGACAATTCCTGGATGGGTCTCAACTACAACCGATCGCAACCGCGACCACTGTGCGCGTGCGCGATAGTAAAGAGCTCGTTACCGATGGTCCATTCGCCGAAACACACGAACAACTCGGCGGTTATTTTCTGATTGAAGCGGCAAACCTCGACGAAGCCACCGCGATTGCCGCTCGCATTCCTTCCGCACGAACGGGCACGGTCGAAGTCCGACCACTAGTCGAAACAGCGGCCGAAGCGACTGCCTAGAACAATATTTAGCCACGGATTTCACGGATCGACACAGATCAGAAATTGCTTTTCTATCCGTGTTAATCTGTGCAAATCCGTGGCTAATATTTCCCTTGAACAAGTTTTCCGCGAAGAATACGGACGGATCATTGCGACTCTGATCCGTATCTCGGGATCTTTCGATCTGGCAGAGGAAGCTTTACAGGAAGCGTTCATCGTTGCCGTATCGAAGTGGGAACTTGAAGGACCTCCTGACAATCCCGGCGCGTGGCTGACCACCGTCGCGCACCGGAAACTCCTCGACGCGCTGCGCCGCGATAAAACACGAACCGACAAACAAGTCGAACTGACTTACGAAACGAACCGGCTGCAACCGTACGCCGAGCCTAAGTTGTTTGAGGATGTTGTGGAATACCCTGATGATCGTTTGCGTCTGATCTTCACCTGTTGTCACCCATCGCTTACACGCGAAGCACAGGTCGCACTGACGCTGCGGACATTAGGCGGACTGACAACTACAGAGATCGCGCACGCGTTTCTCGTCCCCGAAACAACCCTGGCTCAACGTCTCGTGCGCGCAAAGCAGAAGATTCGGCTCGCAGGCATTCCCTATGAAATCCCCTCGCTCGAGCGCATAGCAGATCGGTTAGCGGCAGTTCAAGCAGTTATATATCTCATCTTCAACGAAGGCTACGCTGCCAGTGCTGGTCGCAGTTTGATCAGAAACGATCTGTGCGCGGAAGCGATTCGATTGGGTCGTGTGCTCTGCGAGTTGCTGCCTGAGGAACCCGAGAATCTCGGACTGCTTGCCTTGATGCTCTTGCAGAACTCACGGCGTGAAGCTCGTGTGAACAAGCAAGGCGAACTGGTGACGCTTGAGGAACAGGACCGTTCGCTTTGGAACCGCACTGAGATCGACGAAGGTGTAAATCTCGTTCAAAAAGCACTGCGGCTGCGACGAGTTGGAAACTATCAACTGCAAGCCGCGATCGCTGCACTACACGCCGAAGCAAAAACCGCGGATGAAACTGATTGGCGACAGATCGTGGCGCTGTATGAAGAGTTGATGAGAATCACTTCGTCACCGATCGTGGCCCTGAATCACGCCGCGGCCGTTGCCATGGCCGAAGGATTTGAGAGAGGGCTGGCGTTGATTGACGCCGTCGGAGCCGCCGGCGCGTTACAGAATTACTATCTCTTTCACGCCTCGCGCGCCGATCTTCTGCGCCGCTTGCGTCGTTTCGACGAAGCTAAGGCTGCCTACCTCACCGCCCTCTCACTCACTACTAATGAGGTCGAACAAAACTATTTGCGTGGCAGAGTCTTTAAAATGTCCGCCAGCATCTGATTAAAGCGCGCCGGATCTTCAAGCATCGGATAATGGCCCGTGCCCTTGATGATCACGGCATCGAACTGCGGCGCATACTTCCGATTGATTTCGATATTAGTCGGATTCAAATCGGAATTGATCGCCTTAATCGGAACTTTTATCTCTTTCAACGCCGGAGCAGCTTTATAAGCGAAGATACCTTTGAGTATCGCAACGGCCGTTTCCGGTTGACGTGAGAGCGCCTCGTTCACGATGCGCGTCTTCACAGCTTCCGGCGTGGTTGGCGAGAAGAAAAACTGATTCAGCAGGCCGGTCGTGGCGCCCTTGTAGTCAGCCGTCATCTGCTTTATCACAGCGTCGAGTTGTTCCGGCGTGATGGTCTGTTCGACGTTCTGCAAACTGTCGACCGGAACGATCGCCACTACATTAGCGGGCATGAGCTTAGTCGCTTCGACGGCGATCGGCGCACCCATCGAACTGCCGACAAGGACAACTTGTTTAAGTCCCAGCTTGGTAACAACTGTTTTGACGTCGTCGCCGTAACTCTCGATGGTCCAGTTCTTCCGTCCCGCGCCCGACTCGCCATGACCCGGGAGATCGATCGTCACCACGCGATTCGTCTTCGAGAATTCGGCAACCTGGTTTTCCCAAAAGTTGCGATTGCAACCCCAGCAATGAATGAAGACGAGCGCCGGCTCGCCTTTGCCCGCGACAGAATAGTGAATCGGGATCCCGTCGGAAGAATTAACAACAGCCGACTCAGGCTTGGTTTGAACAGAAGGAACCGCGAACGCAAGTAACAGAAGTAGAGTTAATAACAAAACCGCACCTCACTTTCGAAACTGATTTCGGAGGCGCTATTTTCTCACAAAACCATCCACAGATTACACAGACGACCATCTGCGTAATCTGTGGATTGGCTGCTATGTTTTAGGCGTGGGCCGCTTTACTTTGCAACCACGCTGCACCCTCTTTTGATTTAAACCACTCACCGGCGACCTGTCTCGTGCTGACGTTGAGACGATTCCAGACGTTGATCAGGGAGATCGCCAGCAACAATCCCGCGAGTTGACGCTCGTCGTAATGCTTCGTTGCTTCGTCCCAGATCTCATCAGGCACAGGATCGGGGCGATCGCTGAGCCTCGTCACCGATTCAGCTAACGCGAGTGCGGCACGCTCGGCGTCAGTGAAATACGGCGCATCTCGCCACGCCGCCACCGTAAAGAGACGTTCGTTTGTTTCATCTTCGTGTTGCAACATCCGCGCATGCATATCGATACACACGCTGCAGCCATTAATCTGGCTCACGCGCATATGGACGAGGCCAACAGTTTTCGACGGCAAACCCGACTTTTCAACGACTGTATTGAGGGCGAACATTGATTGCATCGCCTCTGGAAATATCATTGCCGGATTCTTCATTCTTTCTTGCATGATTGCTTCTCCTCTTAATAGTTGTCACATGTTCTCGATTTCGTTCGTCACTACTATGACGGACGACAACCCCAAAATGTGACAGGAGAGGTAGACTACGGGGAATGAACGGACAGGAATGGTTGGCTGAACAATTCGAAGCGAACCGGGGACATTTACGAGCGGTCGCTTACCGCATGCTGGGCTCGGTGAATGAAGCTGACGACGCAGTTCAGGAAACCTGGCTGCGCTTGAGTCGCTCCGACACGCGCGAGGTCGAGAATCTCTCGGGCTGGCTCACCACGGTGGTGGCACGTGTGTGTCTCGATCTACTGCGCTCGCGCAAATCGCGACGCGAAGAATCGCTTGATGATGAAGTCAAAGATTTGCCGGCGAGTGAAGCGGCGCACGATCCCGAACAGGAGGCGTTGCTGGCGGATTCAGTCGGTCTGGCACTGCTTGTCGTTTTGGATACGTTAACGCCTGCGGAACGGCTAGCGTTCGTCTTGCACGATACTTTCGCCATGTCATTCGATGAGATCGGTCGCATTGTGGGACGCACGCCGGCAGCCACACGACAACTCGCCAGTCGCGCACGGCGACGCGTGCAAGGTGTGACATCCGTACCCAGTGGAGATTTGCGCAGCCAGCGAGAAATCATCGACGCATTCCTGGCCGCGTTGCGCGCCGGTGATTTTGAAGGACTGCTGGCCGTGCTCGATCCGGATGTCTTGGTCCATATCGATCCGGGAGCAGGACGCCCCGGCTCACCAACCGAGATCCGTGGCGCACGCAATTGGGCCCAGGGCGCGATCACATATTCGCGCGGAGCACGTTTCGTCGAACCGGCTTTGATAAACGGATCTGTTGGCTTGCTATTTGCGCCACATGGACGATTACTGCGAGCTCTGACATTCAAAATAGACAGCGGAAAGATCGTCGAGGTCGAGATCATCGCCAAACCCGATCGCTTGACACAACTCGACCTCGGCGTCGTCGAATAAAGCCACAAAAGGCACAGAAAGCACAAAAGGCACAAAAACAGTAATAATCATTTTGTGCTTTATGTGCTTTTTGTGCCTTTTTATGGCTACTCTTTTTGTGGCGCTAGCCAGCGGGCGAGATTGTTGACGTAGGTCTTAATGTCTTCGAGACGCTCCGGGTCGCGCTTGATCTCATCGCCCGGTGGCTCCAGGAGAAAGGTCGGACAGCCCTTCGACGTGTCCCAGTTGTAATCCACAAAATGATGAAAGCTCGACTCTGCCACAGCTCGCCCGAGTCGATTACCGTGACGATCGTCTCTACACTCCAACGCAACCGCCAGATTGAAGTCGCGACCAGTTACCTGACTCTTGCCGGTCGCGATAACGCGCCCGCATTCTTCACCATCAGGCACACCGACACTGCCCTCGTGCGGATGTGCCGGAAAATACTCAATCACGCCCGAACCACGTCGAACCAGTTCGTGCACGGGCTCAACCACCTTAATTCTCTGGTAATCGCCGTTCGCGCCCGAATGATAATTCGGCCACGTAATCATGGTGGCCTCCTGATCGTCACGCACATGCCGCGACTCATCGGGATCGAGATGTTGCGAATGAAAGAAATGTGCGCGACCTACACCACCCAGCGTGCATAACGATGAGCCAAGATCAGCGTGATCGCGCGTCGCCATAATCCCTCCACCATTCTGATGGAAGCGCGTGATAGCCTCACAGTCTGCAACCGTCAACCCTTCACCCGTATCAACTGCAAAAATCCAAAGCTCATCAACGTCGGTCGTGTCGAGCACGCTCAACAATGCATCGTTACCTTCCGAGTTAACCTCGCGATTACGTGCGGTGACTTTGTAGACAGGCGTAGCATCGCCGTTTTTTATCGACGCGAGATGTTCGTGCAACAAGGAAAATCTGCCGATGTTCCAGTCGTCTTCAACTGGTGGAATTGTGGTTTGCAAAAGGATGTGAATCGGATCAGCCATGCTAGTATTCGCCCCCCGCTAATAATACCAACACATGTGTGATCCGACTCACTCGCCTCACGCGCTCGCTGCTTTCTCGCCTTTCAGGAACGCCAACAGATCCTCGTTGATCACATCCTTGTGCGTCGAGCACATGCCGTGCGGAAAGCCCGGGTAAACTTTCAACGTTGCATTCTTAACGATCTTTGACGACAACAGCGCTGACGCGCCGATCGGCACGATCTGATCGTCGTCGCCGTGCATGATGAATGTCGGGACGTCAAACTTCTTCAGATCTTCAGTGCAATCAGTTTCGGAAAACGCCTTGATGCACTCGTACGCGGCTGGATATCCACAGAGCATTCCTTGCAGCCAGAAAGAATCGCGCAGTCCCTGGGAAACTTTCGCGCCGGGTCGATTAAAACCATAGAACGGTTCGGAAAGATCTTTAAAGAACTGCGAACGGTCGGCCTGAACTCCGGCTCTAAGTTGATCGAATACCTCGATCGGCAAGCCACCGGGATTTGCCTCAGTTTTTAACATCAACGGCGGAATGGCGCTGATCAGCACTACCTTTGCGACGCGCTCGGTGCCGTGGCGACCAATGTAACGTGCGACTTCACCGCCGCCGGTCGAATGACCAACGTGAATTGCATCTTTCAGATCGAGCGCTTCGACGAGTTCGGCAAGATCGTCAGCATAAGTGTCGAGGTTATTTCCGCCCAATGGCTGACTCGAGCGCCCGTGGCCGCGACGATCGTGGGCGATGCAGCGAAATCCGCGTGCTGCGAGAAAGTACATCTGATCTTCAAACGCATCGGCAGACAACGGCCAGCCATGACTGAAGACGACGGGTTGGCCGCTGCCCCAGTCGTTGTAATAGATCTGCGTACCAACTTTTGTAGTAATCGTGCTCATAGTGCCTCCAATATCGATATGTGTGTGGGTATCGTTATTATCTTTCAAATCAAAAAGTCTGACATCACGCAATCGAAGGCTTTTTGTCTACCACGATCGTGGTACTGGCCAATTGAAAAGACATGCGATCCGGTTGATAATCCTTCCAAATGAAAATCGGTCACACTGGTCCGACCCCTGGGCCAATCCGGCGGCTCCTCCACGGCATAGTGTGGTTGTTTGTGCTGGTGGCGTGTGGTTGTGCTACGTCATCGCAAACGTCGATCAAGATAACGACCATCCCGCCCGCTGAAAAAGGTGGCGGACGCGAGCTCGACATAATTAGCGGACACGTAACCGGAGCGACCGAAGGCCAACAGGTGGTGCTCTACGCGCGAAGTGGAGCATGGTATGTGCAACCGTTCGTGGAAACACCTTTCACTCAAATCCTTCCCGACGGAAGCTGGAGCAATTCAACTCATCTCGGAACAGAATATGCCGCGCTGCTGGTCCAACCGGGTTACGTTCCTCCACCTCTCACCCTTGGATTACCAAGCGCGGGCGATGGCGTGGTGGCTGTGGCGATCGTCGATGGCAGCCCGCCGTGGTGGCGCACCTGGTGGTTCCGACTCGTACTGGCAATACTCGGAGCACTTGGATTACTGGCGCTTTATCGCTGGCGCGTGCACGAACTGCGGAAACAACTAACGCTACGTTTCGAAGAACGACTCGCCGAACGAACACGCATTGCACAGGATCTGCACGACACGTTGTTGCAGGGATTTATGAGTGCTTCGATGCAGTTACACGTAGCTAATGATCATATAGACGACAATTCGCCGGCCAAACCTCTTGTTGGCCGTGTGATGCAATTGATGGGACAAGTGATCGAAGAGGGACGCGACGCAGTCAGAGGTCTGCGCTCGACAGGCGGCAATACAGACGATCTCGAGACTGCGTTTTCACGTGCCGGAGCAGAGTTTGGCAATGAGAAAGTAAAAGACTGTCGCGTGATCGTCGAAGGTACACCAAGAGAGTTACACCCCATCATTCGCGACGAAGCTTATCGCATTGGCAGAGAAGCCCTCGCGAATGCTTTTCGTCATTCACAAGCGAATAAGATTGAGATCGAACTTGATTACTCCACTAAACAACTACGCATCGTCGTTCGTGACGACGGCACTGGAATCGACCCCGAAGTTCTGCAATCAGGACGAGACGGACATTGGGGACTGGCAGGCATGCGTGAACGCGCTGAGAGTATCGGTGCGCGTCTGAAAGTCTGGAGCCGGGCCAACGCCGGAACTGAAGTCGAATTATTGATCCCGAGTCAGGTCGCGTTTGTAACTACCCAAAGAGAAAAGAAAGCATCATGAGTAGTAAATCTCCCATCCGCGTTTTTAGTGTCGACGATCATCCATTGCTGCGCGAAGGCATCGCGGCACTCGTTAACAGTCAGCCGGACATGGTTTTGATTGCTCAGGGAGCGACCGGCGCCGAAGCCGTCCAGCTATTCAAGGAACAACTTCCGGATGTCACGTTGCTGGACTTGCGACTCCCGGACATGAGCGGCATCGACGTGCTGATCGCGATTCGCAGCCAGTTTCCTGACGCTCGCATCATCATGCTTACCACGTTCGAAGGCGACGTCGAGGTTCAACGCGCACTACAGGCAGGCGCGCGTGGCTACCTGCTCAAAAACATGCCGCCAACCGAACTGCTCGAAGTAATCCGCCAGGTTCACGCCGGCAAGAAACGCATTCCACCCGAGATTGCTTCTCAACTTCTCGAACACATGAGCGATGAGGTTCTCACCGAGCGTGAGATTGAAGTACTTCGGGAAGTGGCCGACGGAAATCGAAATCGCGAAATCGCCGAACGCCTCTTCATCTCCGAAGAGACCGTCAAAGTTCACATCAAGCACATCATGGAGAAACTGGGCGCCTCCGATCGCACCCAAGCCGTCTCCATCGGTCTGCGCCGCGGAATCATCCAGTTGTAGCCACAAAAGGCACAAAAAAACACATAAAGCACAAAACGACATCTGCGAGCCCGTCGGTCAAATTAGATCTCCTTTTTGTGCCT
Source organism: Pyrinomonadaceae bacterium (assembly GCA_035278765.1). GTDB lineage: Bacteria > Acidobacteriota > Blastocatellia > Pyrinomonadales > Pyrinomonadaceae > PSRF01. The sequence goes on from DATEIS010000465.1 coordinate 9,027, forward strand.
TATGTGCCTTATGTGCTTTTTGTGGCATAACTCCAAAGAGGTATCGAAAGTTACCTTTATCGCTGGATTCGACTCCTGTTCAGATCGGGTAGAGTTGAGGCTTCTTCACCAAAGGAGATGGCCTCTGCAAAAGTTATTCTCTGCGTTTCCAGCCGGGTGGCCCGGAGTCGGTTTGTTGCTGCTGCGGATGCTGGTGGGCGTTACGTTGATTGCTCAAATCGTAACGCGAGTTAGGTCGTCGGACCTCTCGGCGTCTGCGTGGGGTATTGCGGCGCTTGTCCTTCTCGCCGCAGGCTGTCTCTTACTCGGGTTTGTGACTCCAGTCGTTGCAGTCTTAATCGGTCTTGTCTCGATAGCCGTCGCCTTTAATCTCAACATCGTGGTCTTGTGTGCGGCGATCACATTACTCGGTCCCGGCGCATTTTCGATCGACTCACGCATGTTTGGCCGGCGAGAGATCTTCATCCCTTCACGACGAACTTGAACTTGCGCGGGCCGGGGTTGTAGGTCCCTTCGACAGCGCCGGTTGAGAATACGCCACGGCGGAAAGTGACTGTAGTTCTGCGAAAAGCACCGTTCTTGTACGCAGGACTCAGGCCGTCGTCTTCATAGAGCGTTGTTGAAGCGTTGCCCGCAGCGTCAGGATAAATATTGAATGTGATCGGATCGACAGGCTTTTCGCCCACATAGTTCAGCGTTGGTCCAACCGGGATGATCGCGCCCGCTCGCACAAACATCGGTACTGTATCCAGCGGCGCCTCAACACTAATCATTGTTCCGCCCGCATACTTTTTGTTGGTCCAGTAGTCATACCAACTCCCCGCCGGCAAATAGACCAGCCGTCGCGTCACGTCGGGCTTCGTGATCGGAGCAACTAGCAGGTCATCGCCGACCATGAACTGGTCGTCGAGATTGTAAGTGCTCTCATCGTCCTGATAATTGAGCAGCAAGGGTCGAAACAACGGCACACCCGTGCGATGCGCCTCTTCGAGAGTGGTGTACAGAAACGGCAACAAGGCGTAACGAAGCTTCAGATACTTGCGAATGATGTCTTCGTAATATTTTCCGAAGCGCCACGGCTCCTGATCGTAACCGTCGATCACTTTGTGATTGCGACAAAATGGCGCCAGAAAACTCACCTGGTAGGATCGCACCAACAACTCGCCGTTCCCACGTCCGATAAAACCACCAACGTCGCTACCAACAAACGGTTCACCCGATAACCCAAGCGAGGTAAACATCGGAATGTTCAGCGCCAGCGACTCCCAGGTGCTGTTAGTGTCACCTGTCCACATCGTCGAGTAACGCTGAATGCCAGCATACGCGGCGCGTGTGATGACATACGGACGGCGGTCCGGTTGCAGACGCTCGAGCCCTTCGTACGTCGCACGGGCCATCAACAAAGCAAACGTGTTGCGATTCTTCGCGTGAGTTGTCTTCTCGCCTTCGTCGTAGCTGACGACGTCTAGCTGGTTCTTGCCGGTCTGATCTACGAAGTCAGACGGCTCATTCATATCGGTCCAGATGCCCGCGATGCCGTTGTCGGTGTAAGCACGATGCAGGTCGCCCCACCAGCGTCTCGCCTCAGACATCGTGTAATCGACAAAGACACTCTCGCCCGGCCAGACTCTCGGCACAAAGAGATCGCCATTGCGACGGTGCTGGAAATATTTCTTCTCTATTCCCTGATCATAGACGTGATACCGCTCATTTTTATCCTGCGGCTGCTTGATACCCGGATCGACAATCGTCACGAGCTTGATTCCCTGACGGCCGAGCTTGTCGCTCAAGGCTTTTGGATCGGGAAATTGTTCCTTGTCGAAAGTGAA
>DATEIS010000466.1:0-7827 GCA_035278765.1 Pyrinomonadaceae bacterium
CAGTACGTTCGACAATTTTTAAATCAATTGGCGTTGATTATTTCTTCGATTTGTTTTTTTACTTGGTCCACCAATCCATCTTTGCGGGCTTCGATGTTGAGTCGCAGCAGTGGCTCGGTATTGGATCCGCGGATATTGAAACGCCACTCGGCGGTCTCGAGTGAGTACCCGTCGGTATAATCCTCCTGCCCCTCAGCGTGATAACGCTCTTTCACCTTCTCAATCACCGCCTTGATATCTTTGACTTTGTAATTGAGCTCTCCGGACATCCAATGACCCGCCATGTACTGCGTCATGATCTCCGAGAAAGGCTTATCCTGCGTCGATAGATGTTCGAGGATCAAGAGAAACGGAATCACACCATTGTCGGCATAAAAGTTTTCACGAAAATAGTAGTGCCCACTTAACTCGCCCGCGAACAGCCCATTCTCATGCCGCATCCGATCTTTCATAAACGCATGCCCACCCTTGGAGACGATCGGCCTGCCGCCTTTTCGTCGCACCGTGTCGAGCGTCGGCCATATCACGCGTGGATCAAAGATGATCGTGTTGTCGCTGCCGTACTTCGTCAGCAAAATATCCGCGAGCAACGCCGTGATATACGCACCCGAGATGTACTCACCTTTTTCGTCGAAGAACATCGCGCGGTCAGCATCAGCATCCCACGCAACTCCGAAGGTCGCGTTGTTCTTTCGTACGAGCTCCTCAGTCTCGGTGCGATTGCCGGGCAACATCGGATCGGGTGGTCCCTTCGGAAACGATCCGTCGGGCTCGAAATTCAACGGAATCAAATTCAGTCCGAGTCGTTCTACCAGCTTCGCAGCCGGTCCACATACGAAACCGAAGTTCGCATTTCCAACAAAGGTGAACTTCTTGACCTTGCTTGTATCAATCGACTTCAAGACGTGCTCGATATAGTCGTTCGTTATATCGCGCTCGCTCAGAGTTCCTTTTTTGTCCGACTTAACCTCAGCATCTTTGCCGGCTTTCACTACATCGCGTATCTCAAACAATCCGGTGTCGGACGAGATGGCGGTTGCTTTCTCGCGCACCATCTTCATGCCGTTATATTCCTTTGGATTGTGTGAAGCGGAGACGACCACTCCGCCCGAGTATTCCGAGGATGCTCCAACAGCGTAATAGAGCATGTCAGTCGTGATGTTGCCGATGTCTACAACGTCAACACCGGAATCCTGAAAGCCTTTAATCAAACTCGCTTTCAATGGTGGTGACGAAAGACGTGCATCCATTCCTACAACCATCTTTGTCGGCTTGAAAATGTAAACGTAACCCTTTGCGATTCGGTAGTACGCATCTTCGTCAATGTCGCCCGGATAAATGCCGCGAATATCGTAAGCTCGAAAAACATCCCAATTCATGTTTGTCCCCCTTAAGCATTTCTCCCGCGGCGCCGCAACGGCGCAATGGAAGAAACGGCCTCGTTTAGTACTCTTCCGCCGCGCCGTTGCGCCGCCGCGGGAGAAATCTCTTTACGTAAACGTATAGTCTGTCAACGACGTCTTATCACCGAGCACCGTTCCTGGTCCAACTACCGCCGACCGGCCGATATGACAACCACGGCCAGCGATCGCGCCGTTTAGTTGCGCCGTTGTTCCGATTCGTGTGTGCGGCCAGATGACGCAGTTCTCGACACGTGCGCGCTCTTCGACAAAGCATCCCTGGCCCAGCACTGAGTTGATGATCTGTGCGCCAGGTTTGATCACGCAATCGTCGCCGAGGATCGATAACTCGTCGATCTCTGACACTGTCGCCGCATCAAACTGCCCGCGTCGTTCCTTAATGTGAATTCGCCCCACGCGATTTGCGAGCAGATCTGCATGCACTTGCAAGTATCTTTCCGGCGTGCCGATGTCGATCCAATACGTGCGTGTCGGAATATGCGCGTAGAACGGCTCGCCGCGTTTCAGCAGATCCGGAAACAATCCATACTCGAATGAGTAATTCTCACCCGCAGGCAGGAAGTCGAGCACTTTAGGTTCGAGAATGTATGTGCCTGCGTTGATCGTGTTGCACGTGATCTCGTCCGGCTTTGGCTTTTCGAGAAATCGTCGAATGCTGCCGTCCTTTTCAGTCTCGACGAGGCCGTAGCTCTGCGGGTTCTCAACCGGCGTCAACACAATCGTCGCCGTTGCTTTTCTTTCGTTGTGTTCTCGTATGACTGCTTTGAGATCGAGATCCGTAAGAATGTCGCCGTTAAAGACGACTGTCGGTTCGCGAATGAGATCTTCGGCAAATTTGTAAGCGCCTGCCGTTCCCATCGGTTGCGGCTCGACCGTATACTTCAACTTCACGCCGTGATCTGAACCGTCGCCCAACAAATGCTCGATTTTATTCGGTTGATACGAGAGCGAAAGTGTGATGTCTGTGATACCCGCGCGTCGCAGCGTGTCGATTTGATAAAGAAGGAATGGTCGATTACAAATCGGGACGATAGGCTTCGGAGTGTAGACTGTTAAAGGTCGAAGGCGCGTGCCTTTGCCACCAGCAAGAATGAGTGCCTGCATGCTTTATGAATAGCGAAATAAGTTCTAATATCGTGGCAAGTCTAACATAAGGGAGTTTGAAATGCCGGAATTGAACGAAGCAGTAATAATCAGTGCCGTGCGCACGCCGGTGGGAAAGTTTCTCGGATCGCTGAAGGGCTTTAAGGCCACCGAGCTTGGCGCGATGGTTGTGCGCGAGAGTGTAAAGCGTGCGGGAATCAAGCCGGAAGATGTTGATGAAGTGATCATGGGATGTGTGATCCAGGCTGGTTTAGGCCAGAATCCAGCACGTCAAGCAGCCTTGAATGGAGGTCTGCCATCAACGGTTGCTGCTGTGACAGTGAATAAGGTCTGCGGCTCGGGTTTGAAAGCGGTGATGATGGCGGCGCAGGGTGTTCAACTCGGCGATTCGGAGATGGTGGTTGCGGGTGGAATGGAGTCAATGAGCAACGCGCCTTATCTGATTCCGAAAGCGCGTGAAGGTTATCGACTCGGAAATGGCGAGCTCGTCGATTCGATGATCAATGATGGATTGTGGTGTGCGTTTGAGAATTACCACATGGGTTGCACGGGAGAAGTCGTGGCTGATGAGTATTCCATCAGCAGAAGTCAACAAGATGAGTTTGCCGTGGGCTCACATCGGAAAGCAGCGGCAGCGATCAAAGCGGGTAAGTTTAAGGATGAAATCGTTCCGGTTGAGATTCCGCAGAAGAAAGGCGCCGCGCTTGTTTTTGATACTGATGAGACAGTGCGTGAAGACACGTCGATAGAAGGTCTTGGAAAACTGAAGCCGGCGTTCAAGAGTGAAGGCACAGTGACAGCGGGAAATGCGCCGAGTGTTAATGATGGCGCTTCAGCTGTCGTAGTGACGTCGTTGCGACGTGCACGCGAGCTCGGCGTGGAACCGATGGCCCGCATCGTTGCACAGGCTGTATCCGGTGTAGATCCACGGCTCGTGATGATGGCGCCGGTTGAAGCCGTGCGGAAGTTGTTAAAGAAGACTGGATGGTCCGGCAGTGAAGTCGATCTGGTGGAGTTGAATGAGGCGTTTTCGGTGGCTGCATTGGCCGTGACGCGCGAGCTTGGACTCGATCCAGAGAAGGTAAATGTGAATGGCGGCGCCGTAGCGCTGGGCCATGCGATTGGCCAATCAGGATCGCGATTGTTGACGAGCATTCTGTATGAGTTGAAGAGAAGGGATGCGAAGCGAGGAATTGTTTCGTTGTGTCTTGGTGGCGGCAATGCTGTCGCGATGGCGATTGAAAGATGAGTCCTGAAAATCCTGCAAATCTTGTTAATCCTGTCACCATTGGCGTTGTGGGTGCAGGCACTATGGGGAATGGAATCGCGCAAGTTGCCGCTCGTGCCGGCCACAACGTGATTCTGCACGATGTGAGTGAAGAGTTTCTTAATCGCGGGCTCAGTGCAGTTGATAAGAGTTTGCAGCGGGATGTCGATAAAGAGCGTCTCGATACAGAAACAAAGCAGTCGATCATCGGCAGGATCAGGACCACCACTGATTTTGCCGGATTTAAAGAGGCGGATTTTGTGATTGAGGCGGTGACTGAGAATCTGGCGGTGAAGACCGACATCTTCAAGACACTCGATCAAATCACCCGGCCTGACGCGATTCTCGCTTCGAACACATCGTCGATATCGATCACCAAACTCGGCGCTGCGACGAAACGCCCAGACAAAGTCATCGGCATGCACTTCATGAATCCGGTGCCGGTGATGAAGCTCGTCGAAGTCATTCGCGGGATCGCGACTTCTGACGAAACTTACGAAAAGGTAAGAGCGCTCTCCGAACAGCTAGGCAAAACCGCGCTCGACTGCCAGGACTCGCCCGGCTTTGTCTCCAATCGCGTGTTGATGCCGATGATTAATGAAGCGATTTTTACTTTGTACGAAGGTGTAGCGAGTCGTGAAAGCATCGATGGCATCATGAAACTCGGCATGAATCATCCGATGGGTCCACTGACCCTCGCCGATTTCATCGGTCTGGACGTATGCCTTGCCATCATGAATGTGTTATATGAGGGGCTCGGAGACCCTAAATACCGACCGTGCCCGCTGCTAAAGCGTTATGTCGACGCCGGCTGGCTGGGTCGAAAGAGCGGTCGCGGCTTTTACGAGTACTGATCGAGTCATGCGCCCCGGCATCTCTCACTATTGTCAAAAATGCCTTGCGGCAAATCCGCTGGGCCAGGAATTTTGCGCTCGCTGCGGCACGCGCTTAATGATCGTTGTCGAGCCCAGCTCCTTGCGCTTCGAATCCGGACCAGCAAGTCTTTCCACTGACGAACATCTTCTCGAACGCATCTCGGCGGCTGAAAACAGAGTCGCGCGACTGGCGGACCGTCTGGAGCGAAGTCTCGATCTACTTCTTCGTTACGCACAGAACGCATACTTCGATCGTTCGCTGATGAGAGCCCTCGTTAGTCTCTTAACCGAAGACGGTGTGATCGAGACCGAACGACTGGAGCGAATGTGGAGTGAGCGTTGTCAGCGAGACACGGTTGAGCAGGAAGAGATTGTTCACCGCGATGAGTTGCGTTTGCAAATCCTCGCTGGCGCCCGCCGTCAGGACAAAGCATTTGAAGAACTGGTAAACGAAGGTTTTCTGTTGATTGAAGACAAGCAGGTTCCGCAGGGCATCGCGAAACTCCAGGCCGCGGCCGAGATCGACGAAGAAAACTCCACGTTGAATTTGTTCATCGGCGAGCATTACTTCCGCAAAGGCAAGACAAGACAAGCACGAGCTTACCTGGCGCGCGCTCACGCTGCCCTGCCGGACGATCTTCGCGTCTCACTTTTACTTGGATTGACGTGTGCTGACGACGGCGAGGTCGCGCTTGCGAAGGACTTGTTGAGCAATGCGACAGCTCACGGTGGATCTTCGTTTGCCGGACATTACGGCCTCGGATGGGTCTTTGTAGCTGAGAAAAACTGGCGGCGCGCACTCGGCGAGTTTAAGCGCGCGCTAACCGTGCGTCCGTCTCCGGAAGCCCATTACGTGCTTGGCTGCCTGTATTTCGAACTGAACCGTGACGAGTTGGCTGTGCGTCACCTGCGGAAGGCGACAAAGATGGATTCCGGTTACGCCGAGGCGTTTTATTTACTTGCACAAGTTTATGAACGTACCGGACGTAAAGAGCTGGCACAAGAAGCTTTAGAGAAGGCGGGTGGCAAGAATTCCAGTCCGTTCCTACCGGCCACTCGTCTGATCGCAGGAGCCGACAAGCGACTGGCTACCGTTTTACGCGAAGACGCTTTGAGCCACGGATTTTCACGGATTAAGACCGAGTAGCGCGTTGACAGAGCGTTCCGGCCCGCTATAATGGCCGTTTTGCATGCGGATTGAGTTAGAGAACCTGGAGGGTGGTAAGGGCGATTTCGCTCATGTTTATCTGCCTGACGATCTCAATCCGGTGGACGAGCGAATAAGTTTGAGTGGGCCGGCAACCGTTAGCGGCAAGGTTCGGCTGGCTGGCAATGAGGTCTTTGTTAACGGGCACGTCGAGACGCGAGCCCAGGTCGAGTGTGACCGCTGCTTGCAGCCGGTCGAAATCCCGGTCAACGCGGATTTCGCGCTTGAGTACATCACCGGTTCGGAATACGAATCGAGTGGAGTGGCGGAACTAACCGAAGAAGAAATGTCGGTTGCGGTTTTTGACGGTAAAGCGCTCGACGTTGACGAAATTGTGAAAGAGCAGATCCTGCTGGCTGTACCCACTCGCATGCTCTGTCGCGAAGATTGTAAAGGCATTTGCCCGGAATGCGGCACAGACAGGAATACGGGCGATTGCAATTGCGCTACAAACGATACCGATCCGCGTTGGGCGGCTCTTAAAAAATTAATATAGCCACCACAAAGAGGCACAAAAAGCACAAATGATTTTCGTTGAGCCTTTTGTGCCTTTTTGTGGCGGAATAAAAACGGAGTAATTATGCCAAATCCAAAACGACGACACTCCAAAGCTCGTACCTCCAAACGACGCGCGCACGATGCTTTGCGCGCCCCCCAAACTACCCTTTGCCCGAATTGTCGTGAGCCCCGCATGCCACACCGCGTTTGCCCCAAATGCGGCTTTTATAAAGGTCGCGAAGTGGTGCAAGTAGAACAAAGCTAAACCATATCTGTGCGAAGTCAGTCGCAGCATCAGCCCGAGTTGACGGGCAAGGTCGTTCTCGACGCGATGGGAAGTGACCATGCGCCGCACGTTGAGATCGATGGCGCCCTGGCTGCGACACGCGACTTCGGCGTGGGAGTTATCCTTGTGGGCCAGGCTCACAAGGTTGAGCCTGAACTGCGACGATGTGGTTGGCGCGGCGATGGCGATCGCGGTATTGAGTTAGTCGAAGCGGCTGAAGTTATTGCGATGGATGATCCCGTCGCCACTTCCGTCAGACGGAAGAAGAAAAGTTCTTTGAGGATCGGTACGAAGCTTGTCATGGAAGGTCGTGCTGATGGTTTTGTCTCTGCCGGCAATACAGGCGCGGCAATGGCGACCGCAAAGATGGTGATTGGCACCTTGCCGGGTGTCGACAGACCCGCTCTGGCGGCAATGATTCCGACGAAAGCGGCAAAGCCGACTTTGTTGCTCGATGTTGGCGCGAACTCGGAATGTAAACCGATTCACCTCGCGCAGTTTGCGATCATGGGCGATGCTTACTCGCGTTCGGTGCTCGGAACAATCAAGCCTTCGGTTGGTTTGATGAGCATCGGCGAGGAAGAAGCAAAGGGAAACGATCTGACGAAGGAAGCGTTTCCACTGCTGCGGCAGTTGAGCAATATCAACTTTGTCGGGAATGTCGAAGGTCGCGATGTTTTCTCAGGTCTCGTCGATGTGATCGTCACTGACGGTTTCACTGGAAACGTGATGTTGAAACTGTCCGAGGGACTGACCGAAGCGATGCTGGCGATGTTAAAGAAGGAGTTGATGGCGACGGCAGTCACAAAAGCGGGCGCGATGCTGGCAAAGCCGGCGTTTCGAAATATTAAAAAGCGCCTCGACTACACGGAGTATGGTGGTGCGCCGTTGCTGGGTGTTAGTCGCATCGTGGTGATTGGCCACGGACGCTCGAATGCACGCGCGATTCGGAACGCCATCAGGAGTGTGAAAGAGTTTTCAGAGCATCGTACGGCCGAGCAAATTGAAAAAGGAATAAAGAATCCGCAGATTACACAGATGCCCACAGAGGTTAATCTGCGTGCGTCTGTGTAATCTGTGGACGATTGTAGTAATCTGAGGGATTAATGGTGAATCAACGCGCTGGAATTCTGGGTACGGGTCACTCTTATCCGGAAGGCATTCTTACG
>DATEIS010000467.1:0-14548 GCA_035278765.1 Pyrinomonadaceae bacterium
GGCCGCCCGTGGCTTCAGCTAAAGGATTCAAGAAGCGACGGCCTCGGGTTTGGCGAACACGATCAAAACCACGGGCGGCCACGGAGGGCCGCCCCTACAGTTCGCTGAACGTTAGCCTTTAACCCCAGCGTCGCGCAGCAACTTCCAAACTTTTGCTGACGTGATCGGGATGTCGATGTGGCGTACGCCCAAATGCCACAGCGCATCGACGACCGCATTCACGATCGCGGCTGGTGCGCCGACAGTCGCCGACTCACCAATACCCTTCGCGCCCAACGGATGGTGCGGCGATGGCGTAACAGTATTGCCAGTCTCCCAATTCGGCGTCTCGACCGCGGTCGGCAAAAGGTAATTCATAAAACTGCCTTGCAGGATGTTGCCGCTCTCGTCGTACTGAATCTCTTCGTAAAGCGCTGGTCCAAGTCCCATCGTCAATCCACCATGAACCTGACCCTCGACAATCATCGGATTGATGATGTTGCCGCAATCATCGATTGCCACAAACCGGCGCACCTTTATCTCGCCCGTTCCTTTGTCTATATCGACGACGCAAATGTAACTGCCGAACGGATACGTGAGATTCGGCGGATCGTAGTAATTGACTGCCTCGAGTCCGGCTTCCATGCCGGGCGGATGATTTGTGTAAGCAGCGAGCGAAATCTCCTGAATCGTCTTCGCTCGATCCGGCGAACCTTTCACAAAGAACTTGCCCGGCTCCCATTCGAGGTCGTCTTCGTGCGCTTCGAGCAGGTACGCCGCAATCTTGCGTGCCTTGTCTTTGATCTTTCGACACGCAACTGCGCATGCAGCCGCCGCAACCGGAGTGCTCCGACTCGCATACGTCCCGAGTCCGTAAGGCGCAGTGTCAGTATCACCCTCTTCGACGAGAACACTATCGACCGGGAACCCGAGCTCTTCCGCGACGATCTGCGCGTAAGTCGTCTCGTGTCCCTGTCCTTGTGACTTCGTTCCGAAGCGAGCAATCACTTTTCCAGTCGGATGCACGCGAATCTCGGCACTGTCGAACATCTTGATCCCGAGAATGTCGAAGTGTTTCGATGGACCAGCGCCAACAATCTCCGTGAAGCTACTGATGCCGATTCCCATCAACTCGCCACGCGCGCGTTTCTCCGCCTGTTCCTTTCGCAAATCGGCGTATCCGATTCTGTCCATCGCGAGTTGCAGCGCGGCGGCGTAGTTGCCGCTGTCGTACTCCCAATCGAGCGCGGACTTATACGGAAACTGCTCCGGCTTGATGAAGTTCTTCATGCGAAACTCTGCCGCATCCATTCCCAACTCATGGGCCATCACATCCGCCATGCGCTCAATCGTGTGCACTGCTTCAGTGACGCGGAACGAACATCGATAAGCAATCCCTCCCGGCGGTTTGTTCGTGTAAACGCCATCGACCTCCACGTGTGCTGCTTTCATGTCGTAAGAACCCGTGCAGACGTGAAATAGTCCGGCGGGAAACTTCGACGGATTTGCGGCCGCATCCGTGTAACCGTGATCTGCGAGAGTCTTGATGCGAATCGCGGTGAGCTTGCCGTCTCTATTGCCGGCCAGTTCCGCGGTGATGTGATAGTCACGCGCAAACGAGTCTGCTTGCAGGTTCTCCATCCGATCTTCGATCCACTTGACCGGTTTACCAGTCAACACTGAAGCAGCGACGGCAATCACGTAACCGGGATAGACCGGCACCTTGCCGCCAAATCCACCACCAATATCAGGCGAGATGATCTGAATCTTCTCTTCAGAGAGTCCGACGTGTCCGGCGACGAGCGCGAAGACAGTTCGAATCGCATGCGGCGCTTGCGTAGTCATCCAGACAGTCAGCTTGCCTCTGACCTTGTCGAAATGCGCGACGCAACCACACGTTTCGATCGACGACACGTGGATGCGCGGAATGTAAATGTCCTCTTTGACGGTGACCTCGGCCTCGCTGAAGAGTTTGTCGGTCGCTTCGCGATTGCCCCATTCCCAATGCCAGATGTGATTGTCTTTCTTGTCCTTTTTATCCGTTCGCAAAACCGGCGCATCGGGCAAAAGCGCTTTCTTTGGATCGACCACCACCGGCAATGGATCGTAGTCAATTTCAACCGCCTCGACTCCGTCTGCCGCAATGTAACGATCAGTTGCGAGCACCGCGGCAACTTCCTGCGCCTGATACATCACTTTATCTACGGGCAGGACCATTTGCGTATCCGACATCAACGTCGGCATCCAGTGCAGGTTATACTTCTCGAGATCCTTTCCCGTGATCACAGCCAGCACACCGGGAATCGCGGTCGCTTTGGAGATGTCGATGTTTTTGATCGTGGCGTGTGCGTAGGGGCTGCGCACGATGTCGAGGTAGAGCATGCCGGGAAGATTTACGTCGTCGACGTAATTACCCAGGCCGCGAAGGAAGCGCGGATCTTCTTTGCGTTTGACCGAGTGGCCCATGCCACCAATTTCAGGCGATGTTTTAGGCGCCATCTTATGCACCTCCTTCACGCATTTTCTGAGCAGCGTGTTGATATGCCCTGACGATGTTCACGTAACCTGTGCAGCGACACAGATTGCCTGAAATCGCGTGACGGATTTCGTCGTCAGTCGGATCGTTGTTCTCTTTCAGGAAGGCGTAGCCGGTCATCAACATGCCGGGCGTGCAGTAACCACATTGCAGACCGTGCTCCTGAAAGAAACCATCCTGCAACGGATGCAGTTTGCCGTCTTGTTCAAGACCTTCGACGGTCAAGATCGATCGTCCGTCTGCCTGAACGGCGAATGCCGTGCACGACTTGATCGGCTTTCCATCGAGGACGACTGTACATGCGCCACAGTGACTCGTGTCGCATCCGATGTGCGTGCCGGTAAGTCGCAGTGTTTCGCGCAGGAAGTGGACCAGCAGTAAACGCGGTTCGATCTCGCTGGAGTGTTCGACACCATTAACGGTTACAGTGATCGGAACTTTCGCCATTGTTTAAGCTCCTCCCTTCGCGCGATTCAACGCTGTAGCGAGTGCACGCGCAGTAAGAACACGAACGAGGTCGCGCTTGTAATCGGCCGAGCCTCTAATATCGTCCATCGGCTGCGACTCTGAAGCCGCAATCTCGGCAGCTTGCTGAATCGTTGCGTCGTCAAGCTGTTTGCCGTTGAGAAAACTTTCGGTTTGTTTTGCCTTGATCGGAGTCATGCCGACATTCGTCAGCCCCACGCCCGCACGTTTGCACGCGCCCGCTTCGTCGAGAGTGATCTGAACTGCAACTCCGGCGGTGGCAAAGTCACCGACTTTTCTTTCGAGCTTGAGATATGCGCCTCCACTGCGCGCCGGCGGTATTGGAATTCTGATTTCGGTTAGTATCTCCTCCGGCTCGAGCGCGGTAGTGAAGAGACCCGGGAAGAAATCTTCGATCCCGATCTCGCGTTTGCCTTTTGGTCCAGTCGCGACGACAGTAGCTCCGAGCGCAAGCATCGTCGCCGGATGATCGTTCGCCGGATCGCCGTGCGCGAGATTGCCGCAAATCGTTGCCTGGCTGCGCACGAGTGGATCAGCGATGACTTTCGCTGTTTCGGCGAGTATCGGCAGTTTAGACTTCACGACTTCGGAAGACTCGAGCTCGTGTTCGCGTGCGAGGGCGCCGATTTTCAGATGACCATCGCCCTCGGAAATGTAATCGAGACCCGGTATGCGATTGATGTCGACGATGTGTTCAGGCGACAGCAGTCTCAACTTCATCATCGGAATGAGACTTTGGCCGCCGGACAGCAATTTTGCGTCTGGTCCAAGTTTTTGCAGTAGTGCAACCGCCTCATCGAGGGTGCGGGGAGAGTAATACTCAAAGCTCCGAGGTATCATAGGGCGTCACCTTCCTACATCGGATCGATTTTAAGTGCGTTCAAGCGGGAAGGGTTCGATCATACACAGATTACGCAGATTTTGGAAAACAATCTGTGTAATCTGTGGATAAAGGAGTAGGGTTCATGGCTTTCAAAATAGAAGAACGCTTTGAAGTGCAGGCGCCGGTTGAGCGCGTTTGGAAGTATTTGATCGATCCGAAGCGTGTTGTCGAATGTCTTCCGGGCGCGGAAATACTCGAGCAACAGGACGAGCACGCTTTCACCGGCGCGATCAAAGTGAAAGTTGGACCACTGTCGATGTCGTACAAAGGCAATGCGAAGTTTACTGAGGTCAACGAGCAAACACATCAGGTGCGCATGGTTGGTGATGCCCGCGAGGTTGGTGGTTCCGGATCGACGAAGGTGTCGATGCTGAGCACAGTCGCTGCGCTTCCGAGTGGTGCTTCGGAGGTTTCTGTTGTCGCGGACGTCGAGCTGGTCGGAAAGATCGTGCAGTTTGGTCGTGGCATGATCGAGGAAGTTTCGCGGCAGATGTTTCGGCAGTTTTCAAACTGTGTAAAGCAACACCTTGAGGTAGCTGAGGAGCCTCAACCTTCAGCGACCCCACCGCCCGAGACTCCTGTCGAAACAAAAGCCGTCGCCGCCGCGCCGCTCGCCTTCCGCGCGTTGTGGGCGATCATCGCGCGATTCTTCAGACGCCTGTTTGGCCAGAAAGATTGAATGCTGATACATCTGCGTACATCGTGAGACAACTTTGTACATAATCCTACGAAACATTTTCTGATATCGATCCGTAACTTCCTCAGCCGGCACGAAACCAAGAGTAATCCCAACCACCTAAAGGAGAAGATCTTGAAGTTACGACTTATCGCGATTCTCGCGACGCTATGCGTGTGTCTTCCATTCGTTTCTATTAACAGCTCAGCCAACATCGACTGGCCGCAGTGGCGTGGTCCGCAACGTAGCGGAGTGTCGTCGTCTGAAACCGGTCTCCTAAGACAATGGCCGGCCGCCGGACCAAAACTGCTGTGGCAACTCAACGACATCGGCGACGGCTACTCGACGCCCGCAGTTGTCGGAAACCGTATCTACGTGATGAGCAATCGCGGGATGGATAATGAATTTGTCCAGGCGCTCTCTACAGCGGACGGCAAAGTTATCTGGACCACGCGCGTCGGCAATGTAGGCAATCCGGATCAGCAACCGAATTATCCGAAAGCACGATCGACGCCGACGATCGAGGGAAACTTTGTCTACGCTCTCGGCTCCGACGGCGATCTCGTGTGTCTCGAGGCGAAGACGGGAAAGATTCGCTGGCAGAAGAGTCTGCGTAAAGACTTTGGCGGTGAGCCTGGTGATTGGGCATATGCCGAGTCTCCATTGGTTGATGGCGACCTGGTTGTCGTTACGCCAGGCGGCGCGCAGGCGACGATGGCCGCGGTCAATAAGAAGACAGGCGCGATAGTCTGGAAGTCTGCAATACCGGGCGGCGACAAGGCCGGTTATGCGTCGGCGATCGCGGTCCAGGGCGGCGGACGCAGACAATATGTGCAGTTATTAACGAAGGGACTAGTCGGCGTTGATGCAAAGACAGGTCAATTCCTCTGGCGTTATGCTGACGCAGCAAAAGGTCCGGCGCAGTATTTCACTCCCATCGCACAGGGAGATCATGTATACGGCGGTGCGCTTGGTATTGGTGGTGGTCTCCTGCGTTTGAAACCGGAAGGGAATGGAGTTGCCGCAGAGCAGGTTTACTTCACCCGTGGACTCCCGAACGGCATCGGTGGCGCAGTTGTAATCGGCGATCATATCTACGGGACGGAGGCGGGGCAGAAGCTGGTTGCGGCTGAGTTCAAGACCGGGAAAATAAAATGGGAAGCGCCGGATTTTGGATGGGGATCAGTCGCGTCGGCCGATGGGCTGTTGTTTTGTCATCTCATCTCCGGTGAAGTGTTATTGGTCGAAGCAACTCCGGACGCGTATCGGCTCAAGGGCAAATTCAGCCCGCCTTCTCCGCCTGTAAAAAAGAAAGTCGGGCAGTTTCCTGAGGGCGCGTTTACCTATCCTGTGATTTCGAACGGAAGGTTGTACATTCGTGATCTCGGCACGTTGTGGGCGTTTGACATCAAGGGTGGTGCATAATTGAGCAAGGGGGACAAAGGTAATGAATACTTCAAGGCAGTCGAATCTGGTATTGGTGTTGGTGCTGTGTGTGGTTGTCGGAACTGTGGCTAACGTCTCGTGGGGTAAGAGTTCAGCAGAGACGCAGGATCCGAGTAGTCTTGATCGACGAATAAGTTTGCTCGAACAACGTTTCTACCAGGTTGAGTCGAGTATCAATCGCTTGCAAACATACGTCGCTTCACAACGGCCACAGGTTTCACAACCGAATACCAGCGATCGCGACGTGATTCTGATTCGCGATGAGGTGCAGCGACTGAGCTTGAGATTAAGTGAAGTTGAGTGTGGGTTGCTGAAGCTCGACGAGCGAACTGTAACTCGAAGAACCAACACTCAGAAATCAAACGATCCCTGTCGCGTGAATGTTGATACACCTCTGCGTCTGTCGGCACGACCGTGATGGCACATCAGGACGAGTTTCTCCATGCTGTTAAGCGCGGCGATGCACAGACCGTTGCAGAATTCCTCCGCGCAGAGCCTGAACTGATTCGATTTGCAGACGAGTACGCGAAAACGGGTTTGCACTGGGCGGCTGAAACTGATCAACTTGAGACGGCTCGTGTTCTGTTAGACGCGGGAGCCGATTTCGAAGTCGTTACTACCTGGGGCGCGACTCCGCTCGACTGGGCAGCGACGATGGGAAGTGCGAGCGTTGCCGAACTGTTGTTGGATCGTGGCGCCAGTGGTTTCACGATTATTGTTGCCGCCGCACTCGGCAAGCTCGAAGACGTGAAGAGGATGGTTGCTGATTCTGCTCATATCCCGAACGACGATCTTTCAAATGCGATGTATGCCGCCGCTCGCAATGGTCACACCGAGGTGGTCGAATACTTGTTGGACCACGGTGCATCGATCGACGCGAAAGGCATCTTTGGTGCGACCGGGTTGCATTGGGCGGCGATCAACGGCCACCGCAGAACGGTTGAGTTGCTGATCTCCCGCGGCGCAACCCTTAACATCCACGACGAGCGCTTCGACGGCACACCTCACGATTGGGCAAACGAGGGCGGCCACGCAGAAATTGCCGAACTTCTTCGCCGCTAGTTTTATTTCAAAAACTCGTACTGTAGGGGCGGCCCTCCATGGCCGCCCGTGGTTTTGATCGTGTTCGCCAAACCCGAGGCCGTCGCTTCTTGAATCCGTGTACAAACCACGGGCGGCCACGGAGGGCCGCCCCTACAGTACGTTCCGCGGTTCTTGTTAAGATAGACCCAGATTGAGTTGAAAGAGGTGTTGTATGCAGGTAGTTGATTGCCGCAATTGTGGGGCGAAGAATCGGATCGATGAAAGCAGACTGGCGAACAGTGAGGCGAAGTGCGGCCGGTGCGGTGAGAAGCTCTCAGCCTCCACCAACCAACACGATTCGAAGCCAATCACCATCACAGACCAGACTTTCGAACGTGAGGTGCTGCAAGCGACTGGACGTCCGATTCTGGTTGATTGCTGGGCGCCGTGGTGTGGTCCATGCCGGATGATCGCGCCGGTTTTGGATCAACTCGCCGCCGAGTCTCGCGGCAACTACCGAATAGCCAAATTGAATGTTGACGAGAACCCGCAAACCTCGTCACGTTTTCAGATCGCGAGCATACCTACTATGCTCATCTTCAAAGACGGGAAACTCATCGATCGTCTCATCGGCGCACAACCGAAGCAGGCAATTGCGGAGCGTCTCCAGCTCGCTTCCCGCTTCGCCGCCTAAAACATATTGAGCACTCAATCTTCCGTCGAAATACAATGGCAATCACAGATCCAGCGCCGGCGTCGTATCATCAGATTCATGTTGCTTGTTGTCCTCATACTTTTATTACTGTTAATCGGGTCATGGTTCTGGGTGACCCAACCGCTCTTGTCTGCCGCTCGACCAAATCCTGAAAGGACAGTTGATCCTGCACGCCTTCAGGCGCACGTTCGCAAACTCTCCGTCGAATTGTCTCCGCGTGATGAAAGCCACATCGAGAATCTCGATCGGGTTGCGGCTTACATCAAGGACGAGTTTAGCCAGACGACGACGCTCGTGTCTGAACAACCTTATCGTGTTCAAGGCAAATCGTATCGAAACGTGATCGCTCAATTTGGACCGGAGTCAGAAGAGCGCATCATTGTTGGCGCTCACTACGACGTTGCGGGTCCTTTGCCTGGTGCTGACGACAACGCGAGTGGCGTGGCTGGACTGATAGAACTTGCCCGATTGCTTGGCCGGCAACAATCGCCAATGCGAGTGGAACTTGTCGCCTTCTCATTGGAAGAGCCGCCGTATTTCCGCACTACAGGCATGGGTAGTTCGGTGCACGCCGAATCACTGCGCAAGCAAAACATTCGGGTGAGAGCGATGTTTAGTCTCGAGATGATCGGTTGTTTCAGCGATGCGCCGAACAGCCAGCATTTTCCAGTCGGTGTATTGAGTGCCTTTTATCCGTCGACGGGGAACTTCATTGCTGTGGTGGGTCGACTTAGCGATTGGTCACTGGTCCGACGAACTAAAGCAACAATGCGCAACGCGTCGCCGCTTCCAGTCTATTCCATTAACGCTCCAACGTTTGTTCCGGGTATCGATTTTTCTGATCAGTTGAACTACTGGCACGCGGGTTACAGTGCGGTGATGATTACTGACACCGCATTCTTTCGCAATCGCAACTACCACACCGCTCAGGACACCGAAGAGAAGCTCGATTACAAACGCATGGCAATGGTTGTGGAGGGCGTTTACGCAGCGGTGATTGAACTAGCCAGATAATAAACATTCTTGCCTTGCTCTCTTCGCGCACGACAAGAGTGTGAGGAGAAATCAAACAAACTTAAAGGGTAAACGCCAGATCTTTCCGTCGAACTCAGAAATCCAAAGTGCTCGCTCGTCCCAAGCTAAGCCACTGATACGCTTGATGAGAGTCACACTGAAATTCCTCACTACTTGTCCCGTTGAGGGGTCGATAATAGCGAGCTTATTGCCCTTTCCATGCCACAACATCGACCCATCAAAGGTTAATCCATGTGTCGCGTCAGTTGCTTTGCCTGGTGGGAGCGGGTACTCGGCGATAACTATTCCTGATTTGGGTTCGACCTTCAGCAAGAGCTGAGTTTGCGAGAGAGGCAGGCTGTATTTCGTCCAGTGCCAGGCGATCCATACATGATTGCCGTCGTAGGCCATTCCGGAATAAGCCTGGCTGGCTGAGTCTTCACGTTGTTTGACCGGGAACTTGTTTTCGATCTTCCAGTCGCGCGGATCTACGGAGCCGTAAGAGTCGCCATATGAAGCTCCGATCCATAACTTACCGTTAACGAAACAGATTCCGCCCGGACTGTAATACACACCCGATAATTCTTTGATGGCCTGGCGTGATTTCTCTTCATTTTTGATGGTCCATTTGAGTGTGACGGGATCGAGAGTCACATAGAGTCCCTGGCCATGGTAAATGGCGGCCCACAGCTTTTCGCCGTCATAAGCAAATCCTGAAATTCGCCGAGGCACTTCGGGAGGAAGCTCGGCAACTAGTTTCAACCCGTCCCAATCAGGACCAGCGTTGACAGGCGCGGCGTTGACGGTTGGACCAGTGGTGAAGATTGCGAGAAGACATGCAAGTAGTAAATTTCTCATCTGGAACCTCCGAACTAAGGCCGCCTTCCGGGAGTTCGTTTTTTCTTCTCGTGAATAATTTCCACTTCACTCTTATCAACCGTGCTCTCAAACGGCGGTGGATCCACGCCCGCAGGCCAAATCCACAAGTCAACTTGAAACTGTTCTTTATGGCCCGCGTCAATTGTTTTTACACGCTCCGGAGCAATTTTCCTGACATTTATTATGTAATCCCTGGCACGATTGGCTCGTATCTGCGCTTCCGCGACCATTGCTTTGCGTCCGGCGTATACCACGATATAGCCGTGCATCTTTTCGTTATTCATTAACTGGATGGCAAAGTTATCCAGTCTTGCCTTTTCATCCGAGAGCTTAAGGTTGCCGTATTCGTCGAATTTTACGGGGCACCCTCTGACTTGCACGAGAATCTCAGGATTTTTAAGATGCCCAGGGCTGCCACGGAAGTCCCTTGCTGCAACACTGCTTGAAGCAAACAGTGAGAGTAAAACGATCGGCAGAAGTCTTCGCATGACTGGCTCATTCTAGACCAAACTCCGCCCGCAAGGTAGGTTTCGACGGGGTTCAGTGTTGTGCTCATGACGTGTTAAATAGACAGTATGGGAAAGTGGGCCGAAGTCGAGTGTGTGTGTCCTAACCGCGTTAGGTTGCCAAAAAGCGATTCACAGTTTGACAGGCCATACGTCCACAACCGACGACGGCTGAGTGAAAAAGAAAAAGCCGAGGTCGAAGAGTGGAAGCGAACTACTGAGAATATGTTTGCTTGTGGTCATCGCAGTGGGTTGGTCGTCGAGTTGTCGCCCAGTGGGATCATTCAATTGGGCCGTCTCCTGGCAAAGATTTTCACCGGCAATGAGTTTGATGTGTTTGCTAAAGTAGGGAATTCGCACTGCTATGAAGATGAATTACTGCTAGTTCAGCCACAGGAAGCTGAACTCTGGTTGCTGGAGATTGACGAACTCCGGAGGGCATTTGAAGGCGCAGGGAATCTATCTTACGAAGCGCTGGAGCGTCTGGTTCTTGCTCTCTATCGTGATGATCTCTCGGACAGATTAAGTTTGGAAGCTCGGCTCAATGAGGTAGAGGCGAAGATGCCGTTGTCTTCTGTCAGTTCTCTCAAGCAGAACGTGCAGAAGTTCAAAAGACCTGACATTGAATCGACGAACGAGAAAATTATTGAAGTTCTTGAGGCTGCAGAAAAATTGTGTCGTGCGAGTATCGAAACCAGCAGTCCGATTCGGATGATGTTGTGAAGTGTTTGGCCCCGATATACGGTAGAACTGCGTAACAAGATATGGAACATCAGATGACGATTGTGTTTCGTCGCACCGGTCAGCGGAGGTATGGGGTGGAGGTGCTGCGTCCGGGGTTTCCTGATGTCATGATGCATCCGGCGCCGGGTTACGATCGTCTGATACCACACGACATGATGCACCTCGTGGTCGAGGCGCAGCTTGGCCTCAGTCGCGCAATTTTTGGACAGTTAGCCGCGGGTGGAAACGCGGGAACTTTTCAACTTACTGACAAGGCTAACGAGAAGCCACGCGACGACAAGCGTATTAGAAAGCGTGCAGGATCACGCGGTAGGAAATTACTCAAACAAGGGCGCGACGAATGTGCTCAGTCCGAACGCGCTACCTACATCTGCTGGCAGGAATGGTTGGCTCGATCGCCCTCTCGCGAACTTAGTAAGCTGGGCAAGGAAATGGCGCAACAGGCGAGAGAAGTACGCGACACAGGTTTGACTTCTCTCAATAAAAGAAAACTTGACGAAATCTGCGAACACCTTGATGAACTGAGCTCTTACTGGTCTCGCCTCGATGTCGGTCAGAGTGTGGCAGTGAGCTGGCCCGATTTATCAATCGTAAACTCGGGCCGATAGCGTTCGATCTCGCGCTCGTATTCCTTCACGTAGTTTTGCGCCATGTCGAGATAATGAAAACGCGATAAAGCCAGTTGCCGGCAATCCGAAAACTTGATCTGTCCGAGATTCTCAACGGCATTCAGATAGTCCGATTCGTCAGCGCAGATAAACCCTCCAAGCGGATCAAGCACTTCAGGCATCGCACCACGGTTACTCGTGATAACGGGCGTGCCCGACATCAACGCTTCAGCCACCGGCAACCCAAACGCCTCGTTCACCTGCGTCGGAAACAGCAAAGCCTTCGCAGCAGTAAATTTTTCTGCCTTGAATTCGCCGTGGATTCGACCCAGGAACTCAGCACCATTTTCCTCGCACACCTTTGCAAATTCCGTGTTCTCCCACGACTTCTCACTGCCGCCGGCGACGACGAGCTTGATGCCTGTTTCCTTTGCGATCCAGAAAGCGATGTCGAGCCCTTTGAACATGCGGGCCTTTTGCAGATCGCCGGCCACGAGGAATAGAAAGAAATTATCTTTCGTTTCGGAGTAGATGAAATCTGCCGGATCGATTCCGTTCCATACAAATCGATCCGAGGCGTGAAGCCGAGCGATGGTCTTTGACACAAAAACAAAGTTGGGCCGCGATTGTTCGCGAGTCAATCCCTGCTCGAGTAGATCTGAATGGACACTCCGCACCCACGGAAGTTGTGCCTGAGGTGTTACGACGGCAGTGAAACGATTGGAGTGAAGAATATCCTCGTCGCCCTTGAGACCCCGTACGGGAATGACGTCTTCGGGAAGTTTTTCATCACCAAAGTCTTCGACGTGGTAGCGAACTTCGTGGCCCAACTCAGCCAACCCGCGCGCGAGTCGATCGTGGATAACGTGCGCAGCCACTCCGTGGCGCCAGGCAGGGTATCGATGTCCGGACGACAAGTAGATGCGCATGGCAAAGTCGGTGAGAGCGCGTGATGCTAATCCTTGCCGAGAATGCAGCGACTGCCTTTTACACCGTTATGCGTGATAAAGCAATAAACAAATTGCAGGAGATTGGTGACGGACGAACAAGCCGGAAGAAGTGAACAACTTCCGCCGCCCCAGTGTTAGAAGGCTTAAATCCCGCCCACGGCAGTGGGCGGATTCTTTCAAGTCCTTTCTACATGAAGACTCAATTAAGAGATTTGAATCCCGCCAACGGAAGTTGGCGGATCGTTCAAGTCCTTACTATTATCCGGTCACCTGAATTCCAGAGGTTGGTGATGAATGGCTTTGCCTCAAAGTAGGAATCGTACTTGGATCGGGTCAGTACAGGGAGCGGTAGCGACCTGGTCGGTGATTAGCATGCGATATTTCCTAACGATTCTGACCCCCACGGTTGGACCAGGTCGCTACCGCTCTCTGTACTGACCCGATCCAAGTACGATTCCTACTTTTGAGGCAAAGCTGTGATTAATAGTGCGAGCTTGAATGATCCGCCAACTTCCGTTGGCGGGATTGAATTTCTCTGAGGATGCGAGGTGTGTAGAAAGGACTTGAAGAATCCGCCCACTGCTGTGGGCGGGATTCAAATGTGGTTTGAAACCTATTCGAACTGTTGCTCCTACTGCGACGTCTTCTTACGGTGGAGCACGTTACACGCTTCCACAACTGTAGTCGGATCAACAGCGACGTTTCCTTCGTCGATGTGCCGGATGATGCCTTCCTTATCGATCAGAAACGTTGCGCGATTTCCGAAGCCCTGCTCCTCGTTAAAAACACCATAAGCCTTGACAACAGTGCGTTTGAAATCGCTGAGTAGCGGAAAGGTGATTTCGATCTGTTTTGCGAATTCGCGGTTGGCGGGGACACTGTCTACACTCATGCCGAAAACCTGAGTGTCGGTTGATTCGAGTTTTGCGATATCAGCCTGATATGCTTTTAGTTCCTTCGTTCAACCACCAGTGAATGCCAGCACGTAGATCGCCAGCACGACGTTTTTCTTGCCTTTGAAGTCGCTAAGCTTGTAACTCTTTCCATCAGTGGCACGCAGCGTGAAGTCAGGCGCCGGGTCACCGACCTTCAAGTGTGTTTTAGGTGGCGCTGCTTGTTGCGCGAGCACAGTAACGCTAAGCACGGCAACGGCCACAATTGATATCAACAATCTTTTGAGCATGTTTTTATTTCCTCGCCAACAAGGGTGAATTGCGGACTGAATTTATGCAGAAAGCCACAGCGAGTCAAGGTGATTTACGAGTCAATCATTGACCTGCTCTCGCAATGGACGTATAAGTCGCACGCAAAGAGAATGAACTATCGATCAATACTCGCAACACTCATCATGCTCATGCTTGGGCATGCGTCTCTGTACGGCCAGTCGAGCGAGGTCCAGCTGGACTCGGCCCAGGCGAAGATCACAACTGTCTCCGCGATGCGCGCGCGCAGAGCGCCACAAATTACCGCGCCGGAAATCACGCGGCTGAAGCTCGCCTCGGTCGTGAGCGCCACGGCACGTACAGCGAATCAAGTTAAAGTCGGTGATCTGACTGATTACTGGTATTTAGTGAATCTGCCGAACGGTCAGTCAGGCTGGCTTTTCGGCGCGTTGCTGCTGGACTACAACGCTAATCAACGCGAACAAATTCTGCGTCAAATCATCGAAGCACGACTCAAAGCCGAGAACGCAGACTTCAACGATCGGCAGGACATCTACAATCTCGCAGCACGCTCGGTTACGGAAGCAAAAGATGTAAACACGCGTGCCGAGTTTGAACTCTTAAAACTGCTGGCACTCGCCAACTGGAGTGGGTTTGTTTCTAACGATCCTGACAAGTCGCCCACTCGGGAGTGGCTCAAAGTACATGGTGCGAAAGTTATTCCAAACGAGTTTGCGGGCGGCTACAACCTGCGCTCCGAATTACTCTGGAACCTGGAAGCCAAGTATCACACCTTGCCCATTGCGGATCGCATCGCGTGGGCCGCGGCTGAGAATCCGCAACCGCACGATTGTGAAGGCGACGAGGTCTGCCATCTTTTTGTATTCGAAGGCGCCGTAAAGTATCTGAACGTGCATCCAAACGGAGTGCATGCGGCTGA
>DATEIS010000468.1:0-16778 GCA_035278765.1 Pyrinomonadaceae bacterium
TTCGCGCCAGGTTTCTGGTGGTTTGTCGTGGCAGAAAGCGTTTATGAAAATGAATTTATGATTGTCAATGACAATGCCGATATATTGGCGGTAGTAGCGATCTGGATGTTTGATTTGCCTGCCGACAATTCCGCTTTGTGCGCGCAGACGGGAGATGCGTGACAAACGAGATTCCATCGTTTGAATATCGCTCTCGGTTGGTTTCCATGTCGCTTGGAATTTTGGTGGGCCTGGACGAGAGCAAAGCTGTTTCGCATTGTCAGCTTCCGTTTCCGGGAGCAACGTCCATCGAGTCTTAGTTTGTGCGACCGACACTGACGCCATCACAAAAATGAGGGCAGTTGTTGAGATCAGGTAGCGCACCTGTTGTTTGTTTATATTCATTCTGCCAACCTGAAGAGCGGTTCGGCTTAATCTAACTAATCCGATAGAGCCGAGCATGATATTCAGTTCGGCTACCAAGGATTGGTAGCCTTTCGATGTATCAGTATAAGTGCTCCCCACAGTGGACCATCTTCGCAACTTTTTCTTGACCACAACCACAGAAGCGCACAATTTCCTCCAGCAGTTGCTAGAAGCGCCCTAAATCTGCCAGTCACTGCGAGTCGCACGCATTGTCGCGTAAGCGCCTACGAGTACAACGTGTAATCGTGAAGCCCAGAGTGGACAATCTTCGCAACTTTTTGCTGACGCCATCGGCAGAAATGCTCAGTTTTATCCAAAATTAGCGATAGCGCTTAGTACGGCATCTTGATCTTCGAGTCACGAAACAAGAGTAATAGGGTGGGTCACTGTTCATCTACCTGCATAGCCGCCAGTTCGTTGCCGCCCGGGTCGAGGAAATGGAAGCGCCGGCCGCCGGGGAAGCTGAAGATCGGTTTGGTGACGGGCGCGCCGGTCGCAGTGACTGCGGCGAGCGTTGCCTCCAAATCCTTCACCTCGATCACGGGGAGAGGGGCTTTGGTGGCCTCCTGTTGGTCTGCTTGGAGTCCAATGTCCACGTCCCCAGTGAGTGTGCATGCATAAGTCGGCCCGAAGCCGGTCATCGTCATGCCGAACACCGTTTCGAAAAAGGTCTGGCTCGCCGCGAGGTCGGGTGCGGGCAACTCGATGAAGTTTGGTCTAGGCACGATAGCCCTCCTTGGTTAAGCCGATCCCCCAGATAATTGGGTCAGGCGAAGTGGTTGTCAATTGCGGACAAGTGTCGTTCCCTCATTTCAATGGGCGTTTGGTTTTTCATGCCATTTGGGCTACCGCTGGGGTTATCGGTGTCACTGCATATCTGATGGGTGTAAATCCTAATAAATACACATTCCTTCAGACAGTCATTCTTTCACTCTTCGCAACTTATTCTCACGTCAACCTCCACAAGTCGATAGCTCGTAACCGAGAGAAAGCGTCTGAGTTCTAGCTTACTGCTTGGCTCGCGTGAGGTTAAAGAGAGAGGCGAGCACCTCCAGCTTTCGGAAAAGCTCATCATAGGTGACGATCTCCACGTCGCGAGAGTTTGCTCGAACCATTTCGAATGCTTCCCTCTTTCCCTCTGTGTCCAACTCCACGGAGCCATTACCAATGATAACGACGCACTTCGGCGAAAAGGCGCTCAGTTTATATTTTGTTCCCTCCACAATGCTGCTAAGGTTCTTTGTAAGAGAGCGACGGTAATCGAGGACTTGCATTAAAGCACCAGTCAACTCCGCCGATGGTCGATATGTACTTCTGTATTTCGGCCCAAGTAGCTTCGTCGCCGGCGTTTTGATTTCTACGAGAACCGCTTCTCTGGAAGATTCTTGGGAGAACAAGTAATCAACTAGTTTCGCGTTCTGGCGATCAACGTTCATGCCACCAACGTATGCCGCCTCTTTGATGAATACGAGTGGAACTGCGAAGACCTGAGAAATTGCATACACATTTTCTCGAAGCATGATCTGCCAAAAGCCTTCGTCGTCATTTGTCTTGTTCCCATCCCAAATGCGGAGTAGGTCGACGACCCTTTTGGCCGATTGCCCCATCCATACAACTTCTTCAAGATGCTCCTTGAAAAGAAGCATTGATCTGCACCGCTCCACACATCCCATTGCCCACACAGCCTGCTGGATATTTCCAGTTTCCATTGCTTCTCTCAATACGCTAATGAAGCTACCTATTAAGAATGCCCACCACTCTGGAGTGTCTTGATTGGCCTTTAGCCTGCCAATAATTTCATCGACGTGATCCTCATTTTCGATATCAAGGCCTTCAATAATCTTTGAGGACTTTAGGATGGAATCGCAGCGGGATTCGATACGGCCGATCTCTGCGGGAATCTCTTCTTTTTTTCTAGGTAGGTCTTCGAGATGTATCTGCTGTGCGAACCACTGCAACCCATATCGGGAAAACTGAGCAGTGCTCTTTAGCGGATTTAATGAAAGCTTCAACAAGTCGCTCGGAATCACGACTTGATCTCCTTTGCGCACGTTAAAGCCGATCCCATGCGGCCCGCGCTCATGGATACGTAGGTCTCTGCCGCAAGCTTCGCATTTTCGCACCACATGTGGAAGCTCAGGCCGCTCGATAACGTCTATGCACTTAGGACACTCCATAGGCTTCGTGTGAATCTAACTCATATTCCGGGAATTCATTGCGTCTCCCGGTTTATGATAGTCGGTTAAAGCAAAAGGCCGCTCTCAAGAGCGACCTCTGTCTTAGGAAAGTAGTGCTCCCCACAGTGGATAATCTTCGCAACTTCCTCTTGACGCCAACGACGGAAATGTTTCTTCAAATCTTGCAGGCGCGGTAGTTTGGCACACAAGGGATAGGGCTTCATGTGAGTCCTGGGCGCAGGCGTTGGCAGCCCTTTTGTCCGTGTATTGAGAAGCACACACAATACAAACCACAACAGCCCTTTACGCCGTGCATAGCTAGCGGCTTGTCGTTTTTGTGTGCTCGGGCTCACCGATCACGTTTGAAAGCTTGCTTGGGAGGCGGTGACGCGCATCGTACCCCCATCCAGCCTCTGTGGCAATAGGAAGTTTAACTAAATTGCCCTATCAAAGCCGGAACCGTCGCCCGGGCGTTTAGGAGAAACTCATCATAGGTAATTCTGTGCAGCGAGTTGACTGTGTGTGTGCCCCGGGTTCACTGATCAAGTTGTGGAGTGGTTTGGAGGCGATGACGCACTGCATCGTACCCGCTCATAAGGCCAGTGTTAATAAAAAGCTGCCATGCTTCTGCTTTGAGGTCACTCCCCTTGCAGATGACATAATCCATTAAAGGAATGACGACGGCCACGATTGAAAAATCGCGCCCGTTCTCAAAAACGAAGTCAGGTATCCATATATTAAGTCTCCAGTTTCTGTATTGGGGAAGGAACCTTGCAAGCCCTTAAATTGCCGGATATTATCACGATCAATCAATGATCTATTTGGTTGCACATGTGCAAAATGAAGTTTGGCGACGCTACTGGAGCGGTTTAGTCGCATCCAGCAACGTCGCCAAGGCTCGAGCTTGATCCCGCTCCTTTTGGGTGCGGGACTGAGGGCGTCGCGCATGCGCACGTCACCTTTATCAGCGCTCGTGGTGGCAGACCTGACCGCTAAGACGGGGCTGCCGCCGCTGAGCATACCACCCAAAACGAAGTTCGCTCAAGCGAACTCGTCACTTGGGCACGTTCCTTTCCGAAAGGAGGAGTACGTATGTTCAGGCTAGCAAGGAATTCAGTGCTCCCCGTTACGAGCCTTTCTGTCACAGTGTCGCACCTCGCAGTCAACGATCCTGTGAGTGCCTTATACGTCACCTTAATTGCAAGCCTCTGTGTGATTCTGGTCGCGGCAGTCACAGCCCTTTGCGAGTTGGCCAAGTGGAAACTGCGACGATATATATCCAGGCGCCAAGTGTCAGAGACGAACGGCGATGTCACTGACTAAAGTACCAAGACTCGTTTGATCATAAGACCTTAGTCTGCACAAAACCTGAGGCAAGTTTTTTGGCTGGCGGCAGGTTCTTGATAAAGAAATGGTCGTCAGCGTCGGAATCGAACCGCCGAGGCAGGCCCTTTTTCAGGGCCGGCTATTGAATCGTAAGTGGTTGAAAATTGAGTGATCCCACTGAGGATCAAGGGCTTACGTGGTACATGCTTTAGGACCATCGAGCCACACTGCTGACACTTCAAAGGCCACTCTCTCAAGGGGCCTTCGGTTGTTTCATTTCCAATGAATTTTGCTCCGCAAGTAGGACTCGAACTTGTTTGTCCTGATGTTGTCGCTCCGTATGCCTTTAATAACCAGCGCAGGAGAGTGCCTCGGAAATCTTCGACCTGCTGGACGGTTTGAATCTGACAGAGAGAAATCTGTGTTCAGCTATTGCTCCAGTATTAAACGACGGCGCCGTGGATCAAAAATCATTCGTTTAAATTGACGGAAGATACCGTTGCCCAAATACCCCGCGTTAAAAGGTGTCGCGCTATCACCTTTCGTCGCCAGTGAGAAATGTAGTTCTCGCGCTGTGTTGCGTTCTCGTCTGAGCGAAGCCTGCATTGGCGATGAAAAACAGTAGACAGGTAATAAGGATTAGTCTTCGCATTAGGCACCTCCGCGTATCGCAGCCCGAGAATTTCACCGTGGCACTTGGTGTCAGCGAGCTAGCGATGAACATTCAAGCAAGGTGCCTCTTGCTTTTGAGAAGGGCGAAAATATATCAGGAAGCAAGTGCCTTCAACTAGTCACGAAACGGAACGAATCGCCACTCCCGTTTGGGCTCTTCTACTGTATCTTTCAGTGTCTCTGTTGTATTTGACTTCGGTTGCGAAGCGAAATCCTTACGATCGAATTCTGCGATCCAGAGTGCATTGCCGTTGGCTTTCGCGAGACCATCGAGAATCTGACGCACGGTGAGGTCATGACTCTCGTACGAGAGGTTTCGCCTGGCAAAAACGTGTTCGGGATCGTGTCCATAACCTCCGGCGTAACCCTCTACTTCGGGGTGCAGAGTCATATAGATCGCGATGTGCAGCTCATGATCGGCGCCGAAGAGCGAGTCGTCCTTTACCTCAAAATCCTCGATAACGAGATTCAGGAAGTTGTCATTACGAACTGCGATTACGGGAGGCGCGAGGTGAACTACGCCATTTTGAACAGTCAACTGGTAATCAGGAAGTCGTGAAACGATTGCGGTCAAGAGATCGCGAACCGTGCAATTTGCCGGAAGCGCGCTAGCCGGCACTTCCAAATTCTCAGCGCCAGCGCCACCCATCCACTCGATGCCCATCGGAATTTCATAATGCTTTGCGATGGCGACGATTCGATCAAGCGCGGACTTGTCACTGGGAACAAAATCAGCCTTGCGCGCCAGCTTTACTTCGAGATCTGGACCGCCTTGTTTTGCGGATTTCCCGGCTCGCTTTGGTACGGCAAGGACGAGCAGCAGGCAGAGGAGCGCCGCTGCTGTCAGAAATATGGAGCCTGTGTTTTTCATAGACATTCGAGATGAACATCCCTCAGACGATGAAAGAGAGAGCTGCGTTGCACAGTTCTTAAACGTATGCGCTGCTAAGATGCTGAACTAACTGCGAACTTTTTGTAAGTGCGTCTAGTATATAGACGCACCTTCCTAAGATAGCTGGAGAAAACGGATAACGTTCTTATGCTCAGTAATACTTTTCATGACGTACGCTACGCATTGCGAGCTCTGATCAGGCATCGCAATTTCACCGTCGCCGCTCTCCTGACCCTGGCGCTGGGCATCGGGTTAAACACAAGCATCTTCACGTTACTTTACTCGGTGGCACTTCGTCCGTTGCCGGTGAAGGACCCCGATCGCGTGGTAAACGTCTACCAGATTCTCGGCGGAGAGTTCGATCGTCAGGTCCAGGGTAACGTGTCCCTGCTTTCTTACCCTGAATACCTGAACTATCGAGATCGTGCTGCCGGCATTTCCGGTCTGGCAGCCTCAGCGGATATAGGACTATCCCTTTATGGTAGCAACGTTGAAAGAATCAACGGGTTAATGGTTACCGACAATTACTTCTCGGTTCTCGGAGGCGGAAGTACTGCCGGCCGCACCTTTGTTGATAGAGAATGTCAGACGGCTCTTGAATGCCCGGTCGCCGTGCTGAGTTACGGTTTCTGGCAGCGAAGGTTTGGATCTGACCCGAGTGTGGTCGGCACTTCGCTCACGCTAAATCGCCAGCGCTTCACGGTCATAGGAGTTGCCGCCCGCGACTTTCACGGCGCCGAAATGAACATTCCCGATGTCTGGATTCCGGTAACGATGCAGCCCGCGGTGATGCCAGACAACAAGTATCTCGACCTTCCCAACTGTAGCTGGCTCAATGTAGTTGGGCGACTAAAAGATGGTGTCTCTATTCAGCAGGTTCAGGCAGAGATGCAACTGGTCGCGTCCCAGATGGACCAGAACTATCCCGGACGAAAAACCAAGGTCGATGTTATGCCAGGATCGTATCTGAACTCTCCCGAGGTTCGCAGCGAGGGATTACCCGTCGCGATCCTCGTGATGGCAGTGGTTGGCCTGGTCTTACTGATAGCGTGCGCAAACGTGTCGAACCTGATGCTGGCGCGTGCGGCAGCGCGCCGGAAAGAGATCGCTGTCCGGCTCGCGCTCGGCTCGAGTCGCTGGCGATTGATCAGATTTTTGTTAACGGAAAGTGTGTTGCTCGCAGTTCTGGGCGGTCTTGCCGGATTAGTTTTATCAATTTTATTGCCACCCATCTTGTTATCAATCATTCCTGAGGCTGGTCTCGATGTTGACTTCAAACCCAATGCAACTGTCTTTGGTTACATGTTTTTGTTGTCGCTGATTACAGGTGTCGTATTTGGGCTTGCGCCCGCCATCGAATCAACGAAAACAGACTTGACCTCGGCTCTTAAGTCGGTCAGATCAACACGCGTGTCCTTATCGCGCTTGCGCAATGTGCTTGTGATTGGTCAGGTAGCGGTTTCGCTCGTCCTGCTGATTGGAGCGGGTTTGTTGGTAAGCGTTCTGCTGCGGGCTCATTCAACTGACGTCGGGTTTGATCAGAAGAATCTGGTTGTCGTATCGGTGGATCTCTCTACACAGGGTTATGACCAGACGCGTGCTGCGTCACTCTATGCGCAACTCGCCGAACGTCTGAAAACTTTGCCGGGAATCAAATCTGTGAGTCTGACGGAGGTGGTGCCCTTTTCCGGCCGGCGCGACGTGCCCATCGAGCTCGAGGGCTATGGAGCATCAGTCGGCGTAGGCGAAAATGTGGTGACTCCTGAATACTTTCAAACCCTTGGGGTTCCGCTTCGGCGCGGTCGCGAGTTCACTGAAGAAGATGCTCGTAGCGGAGAGTCGCCTGCGGTTATTAGTCACGCGATGGCCAATCGTTTCTGGTCCAACGTCAATCCTATAGGCCAACGCTTCAAAGACAGCGAAGGCGTATCACACGAGATTATTGGTGTTGTTGCCGACATAAGCAGCAGACAGATTGGGATTGATGGTCCTGTCTACTACCGGCCGGCCACGTTGGCGAAGTTAACCGGTCACAGTTTTCTGCTGCGAACAACGGGTAATCAGAGTGCTGTGGTAAGCGCAGTTAGAGAGGCGATGCTTTCTTTGGACAAGGACGTCTCTGTTTCGGTAGAACCGCTGGAGGAAAACGTGCGGCGCATGTTGGAACCGGCGCGAATGGGCGCGTGGTTTTCCGGATCAGTTAGTCTGCTGGCATTGCTGATTGCGGCGAGTGGTATATACGGCATGTTGTCGTATCACGTAGTGGAGCGCACAAGCGAGATCGGCATTCGGATGGCACTCGGTGCACAGCCAAGCAACGTTCTACTTTTGATAGTGCGCGACGGCATGAAGCTCGCGGGGATAGGCACAGCAATCGGCGTGGTAGGTGCGATCGTGCTTACAAAGTTGATGTCAACGATGCTGTTCGGCATCGTGGGGACAGATGTGTTGACATTCGCAGCCGTGTCGACGGGCGCACTCGCAGTTGCGTTACTTGCGTGCTACATTCCCGCCAGACGCGCAACGAAAGTAGACCCGCTCGTTGCGTTACGCGACGAATAAAGCCGTTGCATTTCGATCCAGTTGTCGCACCTTCTGTAAGTACTTTACGACACGCTGCTCCAGTTCCTGAGGATACGTGAATCCCAGGTGCTCACCGACTTCGGTAGCGACGCGACGCATTAAACCAATCGAGCGAAAGAGTGCGTCCCAGTTGGCTTCCAACTCAGCTCCGGTATAAGTGCTTTCCAATTCAGTCCACAAGTCGGATCGCAAATGGCGTTTCAATCTGCGACCGTACGGTCCGAACTTGATTGACCATTGCTGACCGATTTCTGCATGCCATTCCAACATCGGCCGCAAATGCTCTTGCTTTAATGAGTGATCGAGGATGTGTTTTGCGGCCATCACGTCGTCACGCCAGAGAAACTTTGCTACATAGGTCGTATCAAGGAAAAATCCCTCCAGCAATTCGAGGTAATGCTTTTCGGTCGGCGGCGTCGGGATGTATCCAAAATAAGTAGGTGGTCTAAGATTAGTCGTCGACTGGTCTTTGTCGAGCAAGACTTTGTACCCGGCATCGAACTCAGTGATTAGACGTTTGTTGTTCGCTATCCTTTTTAAGAGTTCCACCGGCCAGAGGCTGAAATCTATTTTCAAGCCGTTCTCGTACTGAACGACGTACGCTGATCGCACTAATCCATCTTCGTCGATGAGTGGATCACGGTAGACGGCTAGCACTGGTCCAAAGACTTCCAACCACGTTCGATCTGCATGAAATGGTTCGATCGATCGCAGAGACAGAATCACGTCATAGTCGGAAAACAGATCGACAGGGGCATTAGGGATGGCGCGGGAGCTGGTAAGGACCACAGCACGAACTAAATCCTGTTCCTCGGCCCAATGGATCAAATGTTCGACTACGTCGTTAGCTTCGAGTCGCATGATGACCGCCTTTTACGACGAACTGCTGAGACTGTCAATCCAAGCTATCTCCCATGCTAGAATCAACGAAGGTTTGCAAATACCGGAACCATGGAACGTACTGTAGGGGCGGCCCTCCGTGGCCGCTCGTGGTTTTGATAGGTGTTCGCCAAACCAAAACTGTCGTTACTTGAATCACTTTAGCTCAAGCCACGGGCGGCCACGGAGGGCCGCCCCTACAGTACGTTCGGAAGGGTTAAATTCATGGTGAAGTTTATTATTCTGTCGCTGGTGATTTTCGGAATTCCACCATCCTCACACGCGGGTGATTGTTTCACTCATCCCGTGGTCATTCATGAGCTGGTTGTTGATTCTTGTGAAATTTTATCTGATAAAAATGCCGCCAGCATAAGCCAAGTCGCACGCCCCTCCGTCATCGCATCGCGCTACCACGGGGCCATCCTGACTGGTCAGGAAAGGCGCAGAAGAAACATTGAAGTAGATAATCTAGCACTACCAAATCCGACCCCGATGGCGTGGGAGAAAATAGGTAAACCGATCAAATTGTTGTTTGTCAGTGAGGATCGGAATGTTTGCTCACGCTTTCCGAACGGAAAGAAAACAGCGGTCGCCTATTACACAAACTGCGAGTGCGACACTGGACCCCATGGCGATGGTTACTGTGCTCTGACAGTTTTACAAGTTAATGAAGTCCCGAAAAAATTTGAAAAGTATGCTCGTTAAGGCGCACGGTTCGATTTCGCGGCACTATTTGTCTAAAGAGCTGATTGAGAAAAATCCGTTCGGATAGTTACGAAAGATCCAAATATCGATGTGCGATTCTTGAGCAATCTTGTTGAGTGCCTCTCGCAGCGTCACCCCTCCTAAATTTACAGAAAACCTGGAGCTGCTCAGATTTTTAGGGGAGACATCTAATGCTCGGCGCTTCAAATTCATACCGGTCAGGTTGCTTGAACTTCAGGCAGCTTCCTCTTTGTCTCATTCGGATGCCTTGCCACGCTCCCTGAGCAGCAACAACACATGCAGCAATAGCATCAGCACCGACGCAATGATTACGGCAATCAATCCTGTACGCACAGAGCCACCAACTGCGCTGGAGACATAACCTACCGCCGGTGGAATAACGAGTAGTCCCGCGAAGCCGACGCCCATCACCCAGCTCATGGCAGTGCCTGCAATCCTCGGATTCATTACTGACGCCAGGCCCACCGAAGTAGGAAAGATAGGCCCCATCCCGAAGCCTGCCGCGATGAGACCTAGTCTTACTGTTCCAGCTGAACTCGCAGTAAAGGCAATTAGAAGCGACACCGTTGTGAGCAGTGAACCGGCTGTCATCAACAAGACGCTGTTGACACGCAAAACGCCCAGGAGAAGACTCGATACAAGCCGCCCTATTAACAACGCCATCGCAAATAGTGAGAGCGTACGTAATGCATAGCTGGCAATGTCGACGCCGACTGGATCAACTTCAAAGAATCTGTTGAGAACGTCGGGCGACATCCGGCTCATTGTCTCCAGGTGCGCAGCAGTAACACCCTGGCTGGCAAGTATGCTCGCATCGCGCTCCATAAAAGTGACGACCCATTTGCCCACCGACACTTCAGCGCCAACGTACATGAACAGTGCGAGTGCAAGCAGCAGGAACGATGGATTGGCAAATAGTGAACCTGCTTCACCAGCTCCGGATGAATGTGATTGGGTGGCAACAGGAAAGCGTGAGGCCACAATTAGAAGTAACAGGGCCAATGTTAAAACACCTAACGACAAGAATATCAGTTCAAGTCCACCTTGCCTTTGGAGTGCTTGCACGACGAGTGGGAGGGAAGCGAGGCCCAGACCAAAGCAGATGTCCAGAAGATTCAAGGCCGAGTTTCGCCAGGTGTTGGCAACTTCAGCGACCAGAGCATGCCCCGAAGCAACGATCGCATTGGCGCCAAAACCCAGTACGAGAGAGCAGCCAAAGATCAAAATCAGTGCGGAGTTCGCTTGCACTCTCGTTACTATTAAGGCGAATCCGATCATCGAACCAATTACACAAACTGAACCAACCAGTAGAGCAACTTTAGTTCCGATTCGGTCGATGATTGGTCCACTTACGGCATATGCCAGGACCGCACCGACAGCATTGATAAGAAGAAAGGTGCCGACGGCGCTGTCGTTCGGGAGAAACTGATTGCGTTCCAGCGTCGGTAGCACTGAGCCAGGGAGTGCGGCAAGCAATCCGTACACAAAGATACCGAGGAAAGCGATGATCATCAGTATCAGTGTGCTGTTAGTGGAGGTTCTGTTTTGTTGTTTGGTCAAGAAGATTCCTCACTAGTTGTAGGAAGTATTCATAACACACGCGGAAAACGAGAGAAACCCTTTCAGGGTTTAATGGTTTTCTTTTCTGCCGCCCCAGGGTTCTCGCTGCGCTCGAACCCTGGGCTGGGGTTAGCGAACGCCTTCGGCGTTGACATTTCGATCCAACGATAGAAATAATCGCGCGCCACATTGCTGAAATGTCTAACATCGAAACCATTAGTCGCAGAACAGCGCTGAATTACCTCGGCGTGTGTTTGGCCATTCTTCTTGCTTCAGCCGCAAGCACTTTCGCCACCGAAGTAACTCCGCGGGTGCCGGTTGTACTCTCTACAGACGTCGGGAATGAAATCGACGATCAATGGGCCATAGTGTACCTTCTTTTGCAACCGAGGTTCGAAGTGCTTGGTGTGATGTCGGCCCACGCACCAACAATCTCCGCTCCTGCTGGTCGAACGTCTTATCGGATCCTGGTCGATGTAGTAGAAAACCGCATGGGAATGCGCAGGCATCCTCCATTGATTGAGGGTGGGAGCGAGCCGCTGGAGACGTCGGTTACCGGGAAACGGAGTCCCGCAGTCGATTTTCTGATCAAGACGTCGCTCAAGTTTTCAAAAGAGAGACGGCTGACGGTTTTTATTATCGGCGCCGCAACGGACGTCGCCTCAGCGATTCTCCTTGACCCGCCAATTGTCGATCGTATTCGTATTGTCCAGATGGGTTTTACGAATGAGCAGGGAGGTGACGAGTTTAACATCGCCAATGATGTTCGTGCTGTGCAGGCAATTCTTAATTCGAACGTCCCATTAGTGATCGGGCCGGGTGATGTTTGTCGCGCAAGCTTGTCGCTGAAGTTCGAAGAGGCGCGCAAGATGTTGGAGCATCGCGGTGCGATTGGCTCGTGGCTGTGGGAAGAATATCAGGCCTGGTACTTCCGTGTAGTGAAGCCGCTGCGAGTGAATGATTTTTCCAAGTCGTGGGTGATTTGGGACAACATTGCGCTTGCGTATGTTTTGGATATGACTACACAACACAATTCCGCTCGACCCAGATTGCGCGATGATATGAAATTCGAGAACGTGCAAACTGATCGCGAAGTAACATGGATTACTGACGTCGACGAGGATCGGTTATGGTCGGACTTTCTTAAACTTGTTGATGAATACCAACGAAAGCATCCTGTTCGTAAGCGAGTAAACGGAAATAGATTGACGTTTGGAATGCCCTGAACGATCGATGATCAAAAAAATTTCGCTGATAACCCTCCTGCTGATTTTGTTTGTGTTGCCGGTATCAGCTCAAACCAACTCTGAGTGGCGATACTATGGTGGCGATGAAGGCGGCTCCAGGTTTTCTTCTCTCACTCAAATCAATACCGGAAACGTTCAATCTCTCAAGCGCGCCTGGACCTATCACACCGGTGAATTGGATCTAGGTCTGGCCACCGCGTCGTTTCAGGCTTCCTTCTCGTGTACTCCTCTCGTGATCGATGGCGTTATGTATCTATCAACACCATCGAGCCGCGTGATTGCGCTCAACGCTGAGACTGGCCGAGAGCTCTGGAAGTTTGATCCACAAGCAAACAAGCCTCAGCGCGAGTTCAATTCACATCGGGGCGTGGCCTATTGGGAGGATAAGAAAACATCAGAGCGCCGTATCTTGTTCGGCACGGTGGATGGGCGGTTGATCGGACTCAATGCTGATACAGGCAAACCTGTTTCGCAGTTTGGCGTTGATGGCGTAGTCGACCTTCGTGCCGGTGGCGCTGACAAATTCCAGCAGGACCACTCATGGGGAGCGCGTGTGACTTCGGCGCCGGTTGTATTCAAAGATCTTGTCATCATTGGATGGGGACTTCCCGAATTTCCCGGCAAGGGACCAAGTGGCGACATCCGCGCCTATAGTGTTCGGACAGGGAAATTGGTTTGGACATTCCACACCGTACCGCATCCGGGCGAGTTTGGCAGCGACACATGGAGCACCGATGCCTGGAAAGATCGAATGGGGGCGAACGTCTGGTCAACAATGAGCGTGGACGAAGGTCGTGGAATCGTCTATTTGCCTGTCGGTTCACCTGCTTACGATTTCTACGGTGGAGATCGAAAAGGGAAGAACTTGTTTGGCAACTCCCTCGTCGCGCTCAATGCAGCAACTGGCAAACTGAAATGGTACTTCCAGTTGGTCCATCACGATCTCTGGGACTACGATCTACCAGCTCAACCGTCGCTGATCACAGTTCGACGCGGAAGAAGTTCGGTTCCGGCAGTTGCGGTAGTCACGAAGATGGGGTTTGTTTTTGTTTTCAACCGCGTCACTGGAAAGCCTTTGTTCCCGATCGAGGAGCGGCCTGTGCCCCAGAGCAATGTTCCCGGTGAAGAGACCTGGCCCACACAGCCATACCCAGTCAAACCTCCTGCAATAGCTCGGCAAACAATGACACGTGACGAAGTCAGTAAGGTTTCTCCTGAATCGGAAAAGTATTGCACGGAACTATTCGACAAACTTGTGAACAAAGGCATGTACACACCCGCAGGACTCGAACCGACGTTGATGTTTCCCGGTTACCACGGCGGCGGAAACTGGTCCAGCGCCTCGTTTGATCCGGCGTCGGGTTATCTCTTCGTGAACATGAATGAGGATGGCGCGATTGGACAAATGAACCCGCAACCTCCGGGCTCACCGATTCCTTATGTGCGTCGCGGACGTTTCGAGGAGTATGCGTGGTTTCGTGATCAGAAGAATCGTCCCTGTCAGCAGCCTCCCTGGGGAACGTTGACGGCGGTGGATTTACAGAAGGGTGAAATCGCATGGAGAGTTCCGCTCGGTATTGTTGAAGAACTCGAAGCCAAAGGTGTTCGTAACACGGGGACACAAAACCTCGGCGGCTCAATCGTCACGGCGGGTGGATTGGTCTTTATCGCCGGCACCACCGATCGTCGCTTTCGTGCGTTTGATGCGAAGACGGGAAAGCAATTATGGGAAGCGCAGCTCGAGGCAAATGGTCACGCGACGCCGATGACGTTCCAGGGAAGGAATAGCGGGAAACAATTTGTAGTGGTTGTCTCAGGCGGTGGCGGTTTTCTGAGATCGCTTAGTAAAGTGCTGTCAGACGAAGTTGTGGCGTATGCGCTGCCGTAAAATTTTCAATCGATCTTCTCGAAAGGAAATCTATGATCGGTAAAATCATAATGATCATCGGGATCCTCGGCGTACTGCTCGGGGGCGTGGTGCTTCTCATCTCGCTGTTATTGCCTGTGGTGACTGACGGCCGCACGAGTTGGGACGAGGCGTTGCTCGGCATTATTCCCGGGGCTATCGTGCTGACAATCTCGTTCATCATCTTTGCCGGCGGATTGATCATTGTCTTAGTGCAAAGGAAGAAGAAACGCGTTACCGCTTAGTTCACGAGATCCTTCGATTCTGATTACAATCGGTCAACTAACCTCGGCTTAACTTTACTATCTCTTCAATGAGTGCATCAGGAGTACATGGCTTTGCGAGGTATCCCTGTGCGCCGGACGCGAGCGCGGACGTGACGTCAGCAGGGAACACCGCGCCGGAATAAAAGAGAATCGGAGTGTGTGGATCGAGAGACCGCAAACCGCGACATAATGTGTTCTCAGTGTCGCCCTCAATCCAGTTGTCGATCAGATAAAGATCGAATTCGCTCTCCGCGGCGAGCTTGAACGCTGAAGTTGCGTCTTCCACGGAAACAACCTGCCACCCTTTACCGCGCAATATGCACTCGACAAGTTTACGTGTGTCCTCGTCATCTTCGACGTGTAAGATTCTCATAATAGTTGCTCCTCAAGTAAACCGCGGTTGACACACAGGAACCGGTAAGTGCGGAGCGCTTAAGCTTTTGCAACCCCGCTCCCACCGGAGCAACGCACACGAATACCTACTTCGAAGCGTGCGGCGCTTGGTAGGTCAAATCGCACACGTCACCACTCAAAAGAGATCTCACGCTAAGTTGTTTGGGGAAAGTTTTGCCGTGTCGGTGGTCGGCAATTCAGAAAAGAACCGGGCGTTAGAGAGTAGTAGGGCTAGATTGGTTGTACTGCAAATTAGTGGACGCCAACATTTTTTCGAAGGCGAGATTACTTTGGGTGGCACTCGACACACTGAAACATTGATATATCTCCCAGGTTCACGGGGTGCTTAAACGATTCGTTTGCCTTGTGACAGGTTTCGCACTTTCGATCCGCAAGGCCACCGAGATCAACAGGATGCTTGACGTCCATCGTGAGAGAAACTTTTGCCGGCCTGGCGGAGTCTGAAAGAACTGTGTGGCAAATATTACAGTCGTTGCGAATCACTTTCCCTGTGTTGCTGACGTGTTCGCCATCATGACAACGAAAACAACCCGACGAATAGAGATGTCCGATATTGTTTGGATGAGTGGCCCAATTGGTTTTCATCTCCGGGAAAAAGTAGGTCTTGAAAATACGCTGGGTCTCGCTGACCGCTGTTTTGATGGTGTCGGTTTTTTGCGCGTACAACTGGCTGTGGTTTGTGCGATAAAACCCGTCGAGGTCTGATGCGATCGTGTTGAGTGCTTCTTGTTCCGTTGTGTAGGGTTTGTTCAAGACTGCCACTGCTTGTCTTTTGAGATAAGGCAACGCTGGATCAAGCCGGCCGGCAGAGAACGACTGGTCCAAAGCTACGTCGGGTGAGAGATATGCATGCGCCGGACGATTGTGACAGTCGATACAGTCCATGCGACGTTTTTCCGATGACGCAATTTGATCTGCGTTGAGTGGTCGCGCTCGATCGTAGTACTCCGTCACGTTTCCATTTCGATCCTTGACGCGGATCCATGGAATCACCTGTCGTTGTTTGTCGCTGGCGATGAAGGTGATCTCATTACCGAGATTCATGTGCCAGTGAATTCCCGCTACTACACCACTCGTAGGATCACCACCACCGACGTTGATCAGCATCCGGGTTTGTCGCAGTGAGTTTTGTTCGTCGTAGGCGTAGTGATTAAAAGTCTTGAGCTGGGCGCCGTGAAACTTCGAAGGCCAGTGACACTGCGCGCAGGTTTCGTCAGCCGGTCGCATGTTGTGAACCGGCGTTTCGATTGGTTTTGAATAATTGCCCGCAACCAAAGCAAACAGTTGACGCGCACCAGAGAGTTTCGATCGCGCGTACGACTCGGCGCCGTGGCCCACGTGACAATCGACGCAGCGGATCCGCGCGTGTGAGGTTGCGTGGAAGGCAACA
Source organism: Pyrinomonadaceae bacterium (assembly GCA_035278765.1). GTDB lineage: Bacteria > Acidobacteriota > Blastocatellia > Pyrinomonadales > Pyrinomonadaceae > PSRF01. The sequence goes on from DATEIS010000468.1 coordinate 16,444, forward strand.
AATTCAGGCTTCATAACTGTGTGGCAGGCCTGTCCACAAAACTCGACGGACTCTGTGTACTCGTAAGCGCGATAACTACCGAAAGCACTCGCGCAGATAAAGACGAAGGAGACAGTTACCAGTGCGATCGCAATGCGTCGCTGGCGCGGCTCGTTCAGATCGATTCTTGGGTACGGCGCGATCTCCGAATCCGGCGACCGCCGACGTCGTCGTCTTTCGAGCAACATCCCTATGAGAATTACAACCAGACCCAACACGAGGAACGCGGGCAGGATGACGTAGGTGACGATGCCGAGGTAGGGATTATTCGACGTTTGTGTCAGCTCGATTAGAAA
>DATEIS010000469.1:0-31986 GCA_035278765.1 Pyrinomonadaceae bacterium
GTTCTGCCGGTACCACGACTCAGCGTAAAGCCCACTCTGCTCCAGCAACCGTTGATGACTCCCGGACTCGACGATGCGACCGCGGTCCATCACGTGGATCACGTCGGCGTGCATGGCCGTCGTGAAGCGGTGCGTGATGATAATCGACGTGCGGCCAAACGCCAGACGGCGAAAACGCTCGAGCCAGTCAGCTTCGGCCCATGGATCGAGCGCGCTCGTGGGCTCGTCGAGAATGATAATCGGAGCGCGCCGGAGAAATGCGCGTGCGAGTGCGATGCGTTGCCATTCACCGACGCTGAGCTCGGTTCCGCCCGGGAACCAACGGCCGAGTAGTGTCTGCTCACGATTGGGCAGACGCGAAACGATTTCCGAAGCGCCGGCGGCGTGGATTGCGGCGTCGAGCTCGGCGTCAGATGCGTCGATTTGCAGATCGCCGTAGAGAATGTTATCGCGGACGGTAGTGTTGTAGTGAAACGGTTGTTGGAATAAGACGGTAATTGAGCGACGCAGAGCGTCGATCGGGATTTGTTTAATGTTCTGGTTGTCGATTTCGATTGAGCCTGCGTTTGGATCGTAGAAGCGGCAGAGAAGTTTGAGGAGCGTGCTTTTGCCGGCGCCGTTTGGACCAACGATCGCGATGGTTTTGCCGCTCGGGATGGACATCGTGAAGTTGTCGAGGGCACGTGTGGAAGCGTCCGGATAGGTGAATGAGACGTTATTGAAAGCGATGTTGGGTGCCGCGGAGGGGCGGCCACGGAGTGCCGCGCGTACATTACGTTGGGCAGTACGTTCCGAAGTTAGCGAGAGGAATTCAAACAAATTGCCGAGGAAGAGGCTGTTGCCGTAGAGCTGGCCCGCGTTCTCGAGTAACGTGCGCATCAAGCCCTGGCCCTGGTTGAAGGCGGCGTAAACTAATGCGAGTTCGCCGAGCGTGACGCGGCCTATTAAAGCTTGCCACATCGTTAACATCATTGCGGCGCCGATGATGAGTAGGGCGATTAAACTTGCCGCTAATTCCGCGAGACTTTGTCGTCGCATCAGTTCCAAACGTTCGCCGCGTAGTCGCTTGCGCAGGTCCTTGTGATGCGACTGAAAGTACTTTCCAAGATCAAATAGTCTGATCTCGGCTGCCGCATCGGCTGTGGTCATGATCCAGTCGTAATACCACGCGCGGCGATCATCCGTCGTCGTGCGCAGCCGCCACTGATACTCCGCGAGTGCGTAATAGACCACTACGAAGAACGCCGGCAGCGTGCTCAGCAAGAGCGCTATGGCCAGCCAGGGTCCAAGTGGAATCAGGATCGCGCCCATCGCGACGAGGGTGATGCTGTTTTGCAGTAATGCCCCCAGATTGCCAAGCAGCGCCACGGGTCGATATCGAGCTTCAGTGCGCGCGCGATGCAGGTGATCGTAGTAGTCTGCAAGTTCGTAGAACGCGAGATCGACTGTTACTGACTTTTCATGAATGAGTGCGGTGATATGATCTTGTAACAGTTCCGTCTGTACGGTGCGCACCCAATTGATGGCGTTGCGAACCACTTCCATCAACAACAGCACGCCGCCGAGCAGCAGCACGAGCACGAGCACGTTGCGCATGCCCGGCCACGATCCGCGAATTCTAAGCGCGATTAGCAGGGCATCGACCACGAGCTTCGTCAGATACACGAACGCCACCGGCAAAAGTCCCTGCACAATCAGCAGCACGATCCAGGCGATGGTCCAACGACGACCGACTTCCCACACGAGCGACAACGCGCGCGGCAAATAGGGCAGTTGAGCCAACGCCTTGCGAAGCTTACTGCTCAGAATCTTGACTGAATTAAACATTCGCTACTGAGCTGACTTGCGCAACTGATTCGTAGAAAGCGGTACGCCAAAGAAAGTCGACTGTTTGAAACTCGCTTTTCCGAGAACTTCAGTCTCCCAACGCCAAACATAACCGTCGTTAACGAGATCGGCAGCCAGTCGAAGAGTGATGCGTTCCCCTTCAAGCACTTCCACCGGCTGAGAAAATGGAAAGAACCCGATGCCGTAGATCGTTTCCGGAGCAGCGGGATGGTTCGAAAACCGAATACCTTCCGCCAGTTCTGAATCAAACCACACCGCTGCACCGTGAGCTGTGCCATTACGTGCAGCTTGCCAGGAAATCTCTGCACGGACATCAGGACTATTCACTTCGTAGTAATCAAGTGTGGTCCAACAGACCGGATCGGTGAGCAACTGTTCCGGTTTTATCCGCGACTTACGCCAGGTGTTTGTCACAAGCTGCCTTCCCGCCGCCAGGTTCAGATCAAATTGGTCTCGCCACGGGCCAACAATCTCGTCGTATTGCTCAGGCGCCTCAACCACCGACGCCCACAAAACATCGCGGCGCGGAATAAGTACGCCTCCCGGCGCTAACAACCGTTCGCGAGCGTCGATGATTGAAGCGACGTTTTGTTCAAACCAAGGAAGCACGCCACGTAGATCGGAAATGATGATCGTTGCCGGTTCAGGGAGCGTGATCTCCGTCGACAACTTCTCGAAGAATTCAATGCGATCCGAGAATCTGTTTGCCGCCGCTGCCTCACGCGCAAGACCGACAATATTCTCCGGCTCCACAGCGTAAACACGTCTCGCCCCAAGTTTGCATGCGAGCAACGCAAATACGCCCGGCCCGCAGCCGAGATCCATCACCACCGAATCCGGCTTCACCACTCGACGCAACGCCGCAGTATACGCCTCCATCCGCGTCGCATCGCGAAGCATCTGCCCATAGAAATGAACGCTATACATTGAAGTCGTTAAGAATCGTCTCGCACAACTCGGGAATGCGTACAGGATCTGCATGCGGCGTAACGCGTCGCAAGGGAACGTTATTCAATACACGCGTCAACAGTTCAAACTCACGCGCACGCATCGGCTTATCCATCAACTTCGTCGCATAAGTGTTTGCGATCAGCGACAGCAGTCCTTCTGAACGATCGAGAGCTTCAACAAAAGGCGCGACCGCATCGTGACGTCGTTCGCCGAGATGATAAATCGCACCTAACGGCAACGGCTCAGCGTGAAATTGATTCTTTAGATCGAGATAACACTTGTCCCAGTTTGGCGTGAGTTTTGGCAGGTGCGACTCAGATCCATAAAGTGCCTTCACCGACGCCGGCCACAAACGAATGCACGGATATCCCGGCCGCACCAAAAAATGATCCGCGCGATCGTCAAGCGTCACGACATCTTCAGCAAGAACGTTATAGCCACGCTCGGAAAACGCAGCCGCAGTAGTCGACTTACCTGCTCCTGCCGGACCGAGCAACGCAATCGCGCGATCACCAACTGCAATCGCACTCGCATGAAGACAAACAATGCCCCGCAACAGCATCACGAATCCCATCACGGGACCAAGCAGATAAGTCGCGGTGTCTTCGAGTTTGAGCGGCGCGGACCAGTGCGCCCAAACTTCCGTGCCTGCCTGATCGACTAAAAACTCCGTCTCATCGGCATAGTTGAACCTGTAGTACTTCCCGTCGAGCACACGGAAAACGCGCAAGGCAGGTTCACCGCATTCGCTTTTGTATTCTGCGATGTAGGAGGTTTCGATCTGCGTGGCTTCGACGTCGTTAAGCCACGCAGGTAGTGAACCGAAGGAAATGCAAACGTCTTCCGATGCTATGGTTGAAGAGGGAACTCCGGGAATTGGCCTATTGGCGATAACTCCAAGGCCATAGAGCGAGCACCGGTAATGCATGACAGATCAGGTTCCGGTTTTGGGACCGGCTGCTGCACCGCCGCCGCCATCAAGAGCGCCTTTCGGGCCGGCGTTTCGTGTGATCTCGCGGATGTTTCCGTAAACAATTATTTCCGGCTTGTGGTATGGCTTTTTAGTCTCGTGTTCCTTTCCAGCGGCTTCTGGTTTAAGTTCCATGCATTGTCTCCATGTTCAGGCAGTTTAGGCGATTGAGATCCTGCATTTGTTCACCTGTCGTTTCTGACTCGCGTCGAACAGTGGGTCGGGAGTGCGTAAGCCAATAGTTCAACGCGAACACTCGAAGACTTGCCCAAAGGCGATCGGAAGTCTCTTCTTCAATTAACGGTCGTCGACGATCGAGGTTAACAAAAGCTCTGAGCTGCGGACTGACCTCAAAACTGTCGAGCCATCTTACACTAGCGCGCCTCACCAATTGAAGAGCCGGATCGCCGCCAAGACCTGTTTTTGGACGATTAAGTACGGCGTCAGGTAGTTTATTTTTCATCGCGCATCGCAGAATGTGCTTGTTGACGCACCATGGAACCGCCGGTATCGCCAACAAGTACTCGACCAAACGCACATCGAGAAACGGATGACGCACTTCTAAATTTAATTTCGTCGCGCCCGGATCGTAACCTTCAAAGAGCGACGTCCAGACATTAGAGTTCAGCGCACTCATTGCCGCGGGACGTTTCCCAGCGGGCTTTGCGTTCCAAAATTCCTTGCACCGCTCTCTCAAATTCGTCCGCAACGCAAACTCTTCATCGATCCACTCCGGAAAAAATCCGTGGTAATCGGATTTGCGAAGCATCCGTCCAATCCGTGTCCTAAGTCTGACGCGCGGCTCATTCATGAACGAATCGCCGTCATAACCGGTGAGCGCAACCGGACTGAAAGCCGCGCAGAGTCGCAACAGGTCGTTGAACTGTCCGGTCAATGGAGAAATGAGAAACGGTTCCGCCTGGTCCATCTCACCTTCAAACAACGAATACGCGTCAGCGTTCAACTGCGTAATCGGAATATCGAGATGCTTCGCCGCCAAGCTGGAGTAGTGACGCTCTTCGTCCGGAATCAGACTGTCGTATACGACCGTAAAACCAGCAATTTCTGCGTGCTTTGAGGCGATCGCTGCGAGGCTGGTTGAATCAAGACCACCGCTCATCGATACAGCGACACGATCCGTGCGCAGTCGATCTGTCACTGCACGCGTCAGCAGTTCTGTAAATCGTTCCACATAAGAATCGGGATCTCGAAAGTGAATCTCAGCCGGAAGCGACGGCGTCCAGTAACGCTGAATCTTGATCTGATTGTTCTCAACGACGAGAGTGTGTCCGGGTGGCAGACGCTGAATGTCTTTAAAGACCGTGGTGGACTGATCCTGGTTAACACCGAACAGCAGATAGTCGCCAATCGCGATCTCATTCAATTCGGTTGAGACCTTTAGCTCGTTCAGTGTGCTGCTGAAATTGAAGCTATCTCCGGTGTGAGTGTAGAAGAACGGTTTTACTCCGAAGTGATCGCGGGCGCAGAAGAGGCGCTTACGCCGGTCGTCCCAAATTGCAAACGCAAAGTCGCCGAGCAGGTGTTTGACGCAGTCGTCGCCCCATTTTTCATAGGCATCGAGAATCAACTCGGCGCGTGCATTGGCAAAGATTTTCACGGATTAGGTACGGATTAAGAGGCCTTGATCGACTAGTTTCTCAACGAGCGCGAGAAGATCCTGGCGCAACACCTGTGGATCAACATCATACTCGGCGGCCAGTTTTTGATGTGCGGCTTCGATTGATTCCGACGAAGTGAGGACCGTTAGGAATCGCGTGCCGACGTCGTCGAGTCCGAAATAGCGTTCGCTATCCAGATTTAGAAGTACCGATTCTTCCTGAAGGTTCGAGATCAGCACGCCATCCGGGACCGCCACGCGATCCGTGAACGAGATTGTCATGGTCGCGCATTCTAGCACGCGGTTCTGTTATGCTGTCGATCAAAAGGAGCCCCAATTCGCATGCGAGCATTAACGAAGCTTCTTGCTATTTTACTCGCAAGTTCTTTGGCCGTTTCGGCACAGTCAACGCCACCCGATCTCACGAAAGAACCGACGCTCTACGTCGTCGCTTACTCGCATCTCGACACGCAATGGCGTTGGGAGTATCCGCGCGTCATCAACGAGTACATTCCGAAGACTCTGCACGATAACTTCGCGCTGCTCGACAAGTATCCGAACTACGTCTTCAACTTCAGCGGCGCGAATCGTTATCGCATGATGAAGGAATATTGGCCTGCGGACTACGCGCGTTTGAAGACGTATGTTGCCGCCGGTCGCTGGTTTCCGGCGGGCTCGTCAGTGGAAGAGGGTGATGTGAATGTGCCGTCGGCCGAGTCGATCTTTCGACAGATACTCTACGGCAATCGATTTTTTCAACGTGAGTTTGGCAAAACGAGTGCGGAGTACATGTTGCCCGACTGTTTTGGTTTTCCCGCGTCTTTGCCAAGCATTCTCTCGCACGCCGGGTTAAAAGGATTCTCGACACAAAAACTCACCTGGAATTCCGCGGCTAATGTTGGAGGTCCTGGTTCGATCGAAGAAACGCCACGCGGAATTCCGTGGAATGTCGGCTGGTGGCAGGGACCTGATGGGCGTGGAATCGTCGCCGCACTGAATCCGGGTAGTTATGGCGGTCAGATCCGGGAAGACATCAGCAAGAGTCCGATTAAATTTTTAAACGCGGGAACTAACCTCGTCGACTGGCCGGGTCGCGTAGATCGCAACGGTAAAGTCAGCGGGCTCTTTACTGACTATCACTATTACGGCACCGGCGATACCGGCGGTGCGCCACGCGAAGACTCCGTGCGCATGATGGAAGCGATCGTGACGAGAAACGCTTCGCTGGTTGGCTCACAGATTCCGTTCGGTGATGGACCACTAAAGGTCATCTCGTCCACAGCGGAGCAGATGTTTCTCAACATCCGTCCCGAGCACATCAAGAATCTGCCGCGATACGAAGGCGATCTATTGTTGACCGATCACTCCGCCGGTTCGATCACTTCGCAGGCTTATCAAAAACGTTGGAATCGCAAGAACGAGTTACTGGCCGACGCGGCCGAGAAGGCTTCTATCGGCGCGATGTGGTTGGGGAGTCGCGTGTACCCACACGAGCGTTTGAACAACGCGTGGACGCTTGTGATGGGTGGTCAGTTTCACGACATTCTGCCGGGGACGGCGACGCCGAAGGCGTTTCAGTTTTCGTGGAACGACGATGTGATCGCGATGAACCAGTTTGCGAGTGTGCTTACAGACGCGACAGAGGCCGTCTCGGCTGCGTTGGATACGCAGGCTAAAGGACATGCGATCGTTGTTTACAATCCGCTGAACATCTTTCGCGAAGATGTTGTTGAGGCGAATGTGCCGGTTGGTGAAGCAGCGATTCGTGTAGTCGGCCCGGGTGGAGTCGTGGTTCCCTCACAACGCCAGGGTGGAAAAGTCTTGTTTCTCGCGAAGGTGCCTTCGATAGGATATGCCGTCTACGATGTTCAATATGTTCCTGCTGTCAGAAAAGAGTCGACGCTGAAAGTCTCTCAATCTTCGCTCGAGAATCATCGCTACCGGATCCGTCTCAACTCCGCCGGTGATGTCACGAATATCTTCGATAAGCAACTGAATCGCGAATTGCTCGAAGCGCCGTTGCGTCTGGCGCTCAAGGACGACACGCCGGCGCAGTGGCCCGCGTGGAACATGGATTGGAGCGATCAGCAGAAGCCACCGCGCGGTTATGTGAGTGGTCCGGCGCAGATTCGTGTGGTTGAAAATGGTCCGGTGCGTGTGGCGGTTGAGGTCATGCGTCAGACTGAAGGCTCTACATTTCGTCAAACTGTGCGTTTGTCAGAAGGTGATGCGGGCAATAGAGTCGAGTTTAGCGACGTTATCGACTGGCATACGAGCAACGCGAATCTGAAAGCGACATTCCCTCTCACTGCCGCAAGTCCAAAGGCAACTTACAACTGGGACATCGGCACGATCGAACGCGGCAATAATGATGAGCGAAAGTTTGAAGTGCCGTCGCACCAGTGGTTTGATCTCACCGATCGCAGCGGCACATTCGGCGTCACGATTCTTACCGACTGCAAATACGGTTCGGATAAACCTGACGATAAGACACTGCGCCTCACGTTATTACGAACGCCGGGAATCGCACAACGCGCCGGTTATGCGGATCAATCGTCGCAGGATTGGGGTCGTCACGAGATTGTTTACGGACTCGCGTCGCACGCGGGTGACTGGCGTCGGGCGCAGACTGACTGGCATGCGCAACGGCTGAATCAACCTCTGATCGCTTTTGAGAGCTCGAAACATCCGGGACGATTTGGAAAGTCGTTCTCGATTTTGAGCGTGGGTAATAACCGTGTGCGCGTCCTCGCGCTCAAGCGGGCTGAAGAAGATCCGGAAGAGATAATCGTCAGGATCGTCGAGTTGGATGGACGCGAAGCGCGAAACGTATGGCTCGCGTTTCCCACTCAAGTGATTGCAGCCCGCGAGGTGAACGCTCAGGAGTTACCCGTTGGTAAGGTGACAGTTACAAAAGGTGAACTCGTAACCAGTCTGGGACCTTACCAGCCGCGCACGTTTGCAGTGAAGCTCGCCAGGCCACCAGTCCCACTCCTTCAGCCGCGAACGCAACCAATCACGCTGCCATACGATCTCGCTGTTGCAAACCGTGATGGTGAAAGGTTGCGAGGCGGCATTGATGGCGAGGGTTTCGCGTTACCCGCAGAAATGTTGCCGCAAACGATTTCTTACGGAGGCACGGCCTTTTCACTTGGTCCTACAGACAAAGCGAATGCCCTCGTCGCGCGTGGACAAACGCTTCCAGTGCCGCGCGGCACGAGCCGTCTTTACGTGCTTGCAGCGTCGGTCAACGGCGATCAGAACGTTGCATTTCGTGTTGGCAACACATCAACAAACGTAACGGTTCAGGATTGGAGTGGTTTTATCGGTCAGTGGGACGATCGACAGTGGAAAGCGAGCACCAGAGAGCTCAAACCTCGCACACCGCCTCCTGATATTCCACCTGACATCGCTGCACTCCTGCAAAGATCGCGAACGAGATCCGATCCGTATGGCGAAGTGGCCGGCATCACACCTGGTTTCATCAAGCGTGCACCCGTGGCGTGGTTTGCGTCGCATCGGCACACGCCCGATGGTAAGAATGAGGCTTACGCGTATTCATACCTGTTTGCTTACACGATCGACGTGCCGGCAGGTGCGACGACGTTGATGCTTCCCAACAACGACAACGTGCGCATTATGGCGATCACCGGATCGAATGAACGCTCGAGCGTAAAGCCCGCACAGCCGCTTTACGACACTTTAGAGAGATAGAACTTGGTACTTTGATCTTTGTATTTTGTCAAAACCGAAACAACGCAAAGCACAAAGTACTAAACACAAAGCTCAAATAATGATCGCGCTCAAGCTCTCCAAAATTCACAAATCCTTTGGCCCAACAGTCGCGCTCGACGGTGTCGATCTCGAGCTGCGACAGGGCGAGGTCCACGCACTCATCGGTGAGAACGGCGCCGGTAAGAGCACGCTGATGAACATTATCGCAGGCGCACTGCGTCCCGATCAGGGCACGATGGAGATCAATGGCCAGCCTTACACTCCTTCAAACCCACTCGACGCACGCACACACGGCATCGCCTTGATCCACCAGGAACTCTCTCTTTGTTCACACCTCAGCGTCGCAGAAAACGTACTCATGGGAATCGAATCGTCACACCTCGGATGGCTCGATCGCGACAAACTCTACGCCCGCACAAATGAAGTGCTGAAGACTTTTCATCACGCTGACATTCGTCCGGAAAAGCGTGTCGGCGATCTTTCGGTTGCGGCACGCCAAATCGTCGAGATCTCACGCGCGCTCGCCGCGCGCGCGCGCATCATTTTGATGGATGAGCCAACCAGCAGTTTGCAACGCGACGATGTAACCCACCTGTTTGCGTTGATTCGCAAGCTGAGCTCGGAAGGCATCTCGGTCGTCTATATCAGTCATTTTCTTGAAGAAGTTCGCCAGATTTCGGATCGTTTCACGGTCCTGCGTGATGGACACAGCGTTGCAAACGGCGACATAGCAACCACAAGCGATGATGAACTCATCGCAAAGATGGTCGGACGCGCACACCAGAATCTGTTTCCAGTTCGCACACCAACCACGGGTGCAAGAGAGACGATTCTCGACGTACAAAACCTGGCGTCGCCGCCGTTACTCAAAGACGCGACGTTTGAACTTCGTCGCGGCGAGATTCTAGGCATCGCAGGCTTAATGGGATCGGGACGGACGCCGTTGTTGCGCACGATCTTTGGACTCGATCGTCCTGAAAACGGCACGATCCGAGTGAATAAGAAGAGTCTGCCGCCGGGACGCAGCACGCCCGCGATGCGATTGATCGAAGGTGTCGGATATCTGAGTGAAGATCGTAAAGGCGACGGCTTAACATTGAATCAATCAATCGCCGACAACGTGACAGTCACGAGATTTGATTCATGTTCACGTTTCGGCTGGCTCGATCTCAGTGCTCAACGCAAACAGACCGAGAAACTGGTTAACGCATTAAAGATCAGAACTCAGGGAGCGCAGCAGGACGTCGGATCGTTGTCCGGCGGCAATCAGCAGAAGGTGATCGTGGCGCGTCTGCTGCATCAGGATGCCGATGTGCTTCTACTCGACGAGCCGACGCGTGGCATCGACATCGGTAGCAAAGCGCAGGTTTACGAAACCATCGCCGCATGTGCCGCGGAGAATAAGGCGGTGTTGATGGTGAGTTCGTATCTGCCGGAGTTATTTGGGATGTGTGATCGATTGGCGGTGATGAGTCGGGGGCGGCTATCCGCTGTTCGCAACATTGATGAGTGGACTCCGGAAAGTGTGTTGCAGGCGGCCATCGGGGCTGCGGATTAGACGGATTGGGAGGCGGATTATGGGTGTGAGGATTATGGTTGCGTTATTGCTGTTGAGTGTTGGGGTTGTTGTGCAGGGACAGACTCCACTGCAGGAAATGGTGAAGACTGAGCAGGCGTTTTCGAAGATGGCGGAGGAGCAGAATACGCGTGATGCGTTCATGACGTTTATCGCGGACGATGGGCTGTTGTTTCGACCCGGCGCTGTGAATGGGAAGAAGTGGATGAATGAGCATCCTGTGCCGCCGTCAGACAAAAAACCACTGCTTGCGTGGCAGCCATCGTTCGCAGGTATCGCTGCGTCGGGCGATATGGGATTCACGACTGGGCCATGGGAAGCCAGGGGCGATATCAACGATGAGAAGCCGTCGGGCTATGGTCATTTTGTGACTGTGTGGAAGAAACAAGCTGATGGGTCGTGGAAGTTTGCGGTCGATCTCGGGATTTCGCATCCGCAGTCGGGTGGACCACAGGCACATTGGGAACCGCCAGATGCGAAGATGAAGGAAACGACTAAGTCGGTTGACCTCGCTATTTCACGCGAGGCGCTGCTTGAGCGCGATCGCAACTATTCTGCCGCGACCTTAGATCGCGGGCTCGCAAAGGCATTCGCTACGTATGCGGCGAGCGACGTTCGCCTCTACCGCGCTAACAATCTTCCTTATATTGGACGTGCAGCGTCGGCAGAAGCGATCGGTAAAACAAAAGGGCAGGTGACGTGGCAACCAATCGCGAGCGACGCCTCTCGCGCTGACGATCTGGGCTACACCCACGGGACTTACGAAGTTGCGGATGATGCGAAGAATGTTATCGAGCGTGGCAGTTACGTTCGCATCTGGAAGAAGAAGAATGGTATTTGGCGAATCGTGGTGGACGTAACCAACACTCATTGAGCCACGAAGAATTTAGCCACAATAAGGCACAAGAAGCACAAAAAATGAATAAAAATCTTTTGTGCATTTTGTGCCTTTTTGTGGCTAAATCCTTTTTGAGGCTAGAATGCGAACTTTTCGAGCGCCGGGAAGAGTGAACCTGATCGGTGAACATACCGATTATAACGACGGCTTTGTAATGCCGGCCGCGCTCGATTTCTCAACATGGGTAAAAGTCTCACCACTCGAGCAACGCAAACTCAAAATCTTTTCGGAAAATTTTAATGAAGAGATCGAGGTCGATCTCGACGATCAAAATCTCGCTGCGCGTGGGCACTGGAGTGATTACCCGATAGGAGTGGCTGTCACACTCGAACGTGCGGGTCATCGTTTGCGCGGCGCGCATTTGCAGGTTCGTGGCGAAGTGCCGATCGGATCGGGTTTGAGTTCTTCGGCGGCGATTGAAGTCGCTACCGCGTGTGCGCTGGTCGCAAATTCCGATTTGCAAATTGATCCACGCGAGCTCGCACTGCTTTGCCAGCGTGCGGAGAATGAGTTTGTCGGCGCGCGCGTCGGCATCATGGACCAATTTATTTCCTTATTCGGACAGGCGCAGAAGGCTTTGTTGCTCGATTGTCGTTCACTGGAATTCCGTTTGTTGCCGTTGCCCGACAATGTTCGGTTGATAATTTGCAACACGATGGTGAAGCACGCATTGGCATCGAGCGCTTACAATGAACGCCGCGCGCAGTGCGAAGCAGGCGTGAAGTATTTGGCGAAGTTTGTGCCGAATGTCACTGCATTGCGCGACGTGACGATCGAGCAGCTTGCAGAGCATCGTGATGGTTTGGACGATGTGGTGTACCGGCGTTGCCGGCACGTGATCACTGAGAATGCGCGTGTTTTGTCGGCGGGTGATGCGCTGGAGCGTGGTGATCTTAGGCGTTTTGGGGAGTTGATGGCTGAATCGCACGCTAGTTTGCGGGATGATTATGAAGTTAGTTCTGAAGAACTGGATCTGATGGTCGAGATCGCGCAAAAGATTGAAGGTGTGTATGGCGCACGGATGACGGGTGGCGGTTTTGGTGGTTGTACAGTTAATCTCGTCAAAGAAGATGATGTTGAAGAGTTTCAAACTCGCGTAGCTAATGAATATGAGCGTGTGACGAACTTAACACCCGAGATTTATATCTGTACGGCAGCGAACGGAGCGGAAGAAGTTAGACAGGATTAACAAGATTAACAAGATATGAAACTGATCATTCTCGCGGCAGGGTACGCCACGCGGCTTTATCCACTGACACTGAATCAACCCAAACCACTTCTGCCTGTCGCGGGGAAGCCGATGCTCGAGCACGTCATCGACAACATCTCAACCATTCGCGCTATCGATCACGCATACATCGTCACGAACGCAAAGTTCGCCGGCCATTTCGAGAAATGGGCCGACAGCTACCAGCGGCCAAACCTGCACTTCAGCTTTAGCATCGTCAACGACCAGAGCACTGACGAAACGAACCGGCTCGGCGCGATCGGCGATATGCATCTCGTCCTGAAGAAATACGTGATCGACGACGACATCATCGTTGTTGGCGGTGATAACCTTTTTAGTGACGACTTGTCGGGCTTTGGTGACTACTGCGAACAGAAGAAAGCGCCTGTCACCGGCGTTTATGATGTTGGTGATCTGGAGCAGATCAAGAAGTACAATTCAATCGAGATCGACGAAGACCACCGAATCATGTTCTTCGAAGAGAAGCCGCAGCTACCGAAGAGCACGCTGACGGGAATCGCGCTTTACTATTATCCGAATTCGGTGCTGCCATTGATTTACCAGTACATCTCCGAGGGAAATAATCCGGATCAACCGGGCCGGCTGGTCCAATGGCTCTATCCGCGTGTACCCTTCTACGTTTGGAAGGTGCCCGGCCTCTGGTACGACGTCGGCTCACTTGAAACTCTCGAAGAGGCTAATCGCGTCTTCAGTAAATAACTGTGACGATAACCAAAACACACTTTGGCACGATGCCCGACGGTGTCGATGTCTTTCTTTACACGCTTACAAACGAACGCGGCCTCGAAGCTTCGATCATCACGTACGGCGGCGCGATCACGTCGCTTAAGACTCCTGACCGCAACGGCAATTTGGGCGACATCGTGTTGGGCTACGAAACTCTTCCCGAGTACACGAGCAATCCACGTTACTTCGGTGCGTTGATTGGACGTCATGCGAACCGCATTGCTGACGGAAAATTTTCCCTGAACGGATCAAACTATCAACTCCCACAAAACAACGGCGTCAATCATCTTCACGGCGGCTTCAACGGTTTCGACAAGCGTGTCTGGGACGCGCGTGAGGGTGGAGAGGTTCTGCATCTCTCTTATTTCAGTAAAGACGGCGAGGAAAACTATCCCGGCAATCTGAGCGCTGAAGTCGATTACCGCCTGCTTGACGACGAATTACGCATCGACTATCGCGCGACGACCGATCGCGACACGCTCTGCAATTTAACCAATCATTCCTATTTCAATCTCCGTGGCGAAGGTACAATCCTGGACCATCAACTAACGTTGAACGCGGATAGTTTCACCGCCGTCAGCAAGGATCTGATTCCGACCGGTGAGATTAGATCAGTTGAAGGGACGCCGATGGATTTCCGCAATGGCAAAGCCATCGGCGCTGAAATCACCGAGCCTTACGATCAGCTTGGTTTTACCGGCGGTTACGATCACAATTTTGTCGTGAACGATTACGATGGTTCATTGAGATCCGCGGGGCGATTGTACGAGTCGAGCACGGGTCGTGTGCTTGAAGTGCTGACGACGCAGCCGGGTATGCAGTTTTATTCGGGTAATTTTCTCGACGGCAGTTTAGTCGGAAGAAACGGTGTCGTTTATGTGAAGTACGCTGGGCTGTGTTTGGAGCCGCAGCACTTTCCGGACGCTCCCAATCATTCGAGCTTTCCTTCGACCGTGTTGCGACCAGGCGAGGAATACAAACAAACAACCGTCTTTCGTTTTTCAATCCACCGATTACACAGATGATATCCGTTCTCTTATTGATTGTGCTTTTGTTTGTGGATGCTCGCGTTACGTTTGAGCACAACGCCAACGATGTCGCGACTCGCGAGTTCAAGTTCAGAAACATCGCCTCACCGTCGAAAGACGACGCTGCCGCGAATGCGAAGTTAACGCTAATCGACGGCGATCTGGATGGGGGAAGCGGATCACTCGCAACACTAATTGATGGGCGTGTACCTCAGGATGAAGACGAGCCCGGCGGGAATGTTTACTTCAGAGCCGGAAGCACGGGCGGTCGCTTCCGCATGGATTTCACGACACCGATCGAGATCGCTCGCATCAACTCGTATTCGTGGCACCCAAACTCACGCGGCCCACAGTTGTACAAACTTTACGGAGCAGACGGAACAGAATCGAATTTGAATTTAGATCCGAAACGTGGAGTTGATCCGGCGAGTGGTGGCTGGAAACTAATCGCTCTCGTGAGCACGCTCCCTGACAAGGGCGACGACGGCGGCCAATACGCCGCAAGCGTGTCAGATGTAGGAAAGTATCGTTACCTGCTTTTCGACGTGTACGTCACCGAGCTCTATGACAACTGGGGCAACACCTTCTACAGCGAGATTGATGTTATCGGTGGCTCATCTCGTAAGCCTTAATCGCGTCTTCATGTCTCAATGTGAGCCCGATATCATCCAACCCTTCCAACAAGCAGTACCGCTGAAACTCACCTACTGTAAAAGGGATGGAGTCCCCGATCGTCTGTCGCTCGAGATCTACAGTTAGTTCGTAACCTTCCTGCTCTTGCGCGCGTCGCATGATTTCCTGAACCCGTTCTGCAGTCAGAGTGATCGGCAACATACCGTTCTTGAAACAGTTATTCGCGAAGATGTCTGCAAATGACGGCGCGATGATTACTCGAAACCCAAACTCACCAAGTGCCCACGGCGCATGTTCACGCGACGATCCACAGCCGAAATTCTTGTCGGCAACGAGTATCGATGCGCCTTTATAACGAGGCTCATTCAGCACAAACGACGGATTCGGTTGACCGTCAGGCAAGTAGCGCCAATCGTAAAACAGAAACTCGCCAAACCCAGTCCGCTCGATACGTTTGAGAAACTGCTTCGGAATAATCTGATCCGTATCGACATTCGCGCGGTCCAGCGGCGCCACGAGTCCGGTATGTTTACGAAATGCGTTCATTTAAACTCCCACTCACGCACATCCGTGAAGTGTCCCTTGATTGCCGCCGCCGCGGCCATCATCGGACTGACAAGATGCGTGCGCCCCCCGCGTCCCTGCCGGCCTTCAAAGTTTCTGTTACTCGTCGACGCGCAACGTTCGCCTGGCTGAAGGATATCGGCGTTCATGCCCAAACACATCGAACACCCCGCCTCGCGCCATTCAAACCCGGCTTCATTGAAAATACGATCGAGACCTTCGCGCTCCGCGGTTTTCTTAATGTCCTGCGAACCAGGCACAACCATCGCACTCACCGACGAACTGACCCGGTAACCCTTCACCACGCGCGCGGCCGCTCGCAAATCCTCGATTCGCGCATTCGTACACGAACCAATGAACGCACGATCGATAGCGATGTCCTGAATACTCATGCGCGGTTTGAGCGCCATGTATTCGAGTGCACGTTCAGCCGCTTGCCTGTCTGCGGCGCTCTTTGCTTCCGCCGGATCCGGAACAGAACTCGTCACGGGTACGACCATGCCCGGACTCGTTCCCCACGTCACAAACGGTTCGAGTTGCGCCGCATCGATCTCAACAGTCGCGTCAAACACAGCATCATCGTCGCTCTTCAATGTCCGCCAGTAACTGACAGCTTTTTCCCACGCCTCACCTGTTGGCGTAAAGCGACGACCTTGCAGATACGCAAACGTTGTTTCATCCGGCGCGATCATTCCGGCGCGTGCACCCGCCTCGATACTCATGTTGCAGAGCGTCATTCGCCCTTCCATCGAAAGCGTCCGGACGGCGTCGCCTGCGTACTCGATCGCGTAGCCGGTCGCGCCATCGGTGCCGATCTTGCCGATGATGCCGAGGGCCAGGTCTTTCGCAGTCACACCTTCGGGCAGTAAACCGCGTGTTTGCACTTTCATCGTCAGCGGTTTGTTTTGCGGCAGACACTGCGTGGCCAGCACGTGCTCGACTTCACTCGTGCCGATTCCAAACGCGAGCGAACCGAAAGCGCCGTGTGTGCTCGTGTGACTGTCACCACAGACGATCGTCATGCCCGGCCGCGTTAAACCAAGCTCTGGTCCAATGACGTGAACGATGCCTTGTTCGGGTGAATGAATATCGTAGAGTTGAATACCAAACTCTTTGCAATTGCGACGCAGTGTTTCGACTTGAGTAGCCGCAGTCGCATCCGCTATCGGAAGACTGCGATCGGTGGTGGGTACGTTGTGATCGACAGTGCCGAAAGTAAAATCCGGGCGTCTTACTTTTCGACCTGCCTGGCGTAAACCATCAAACGCCTGCGGCGACGTCACCTCATGGATGAGATGTAGATCGATGTAGAGGAGCGTGGGCTCGCCACGCGCTTCACGCACAACGTGCGCTTGCCAGAGTTTCTCGAATAATGTGGACATAAGCAAAAGAAAACACTTTCTCACGCAACGGCGCAACGCCGCAACGAAGAAAACTCTTAACGTTGTGCCGTTGCGCCGTTGCGTGAGAAATCTTCATTTAGACTGCATGATACGCATGACGCATATCAGCGATCTCTGTCACGGCCTGGCAGATCAATTCGCCAAATTCACTCGTGGTGACGACGTATCCGCCAGTCCCCTCGGCAATATCAGGAGTGCGATAGCCGGCTTCGAGCACGTCGTTTATCGCGAGCTCGATATCGTTTGCTTCCTGCGTGAGCCCGAATGAGTGGCGCAACATCATTGCCGCCGACGCGACCGCGCCGCACGGATTGGCGCTGCCGTGACCGGCGATGTCGGGCGCCGAGCCATGAACCGGTTCGTAAAGCCCGACTTCTCCGCCGATTGTCGCTGACGCCAGCATTCCCAGTGAGCCGCTAATCACCGCGGCCTCGTCGGAAAGAATGTCGCCGAAGAGATTCTCGGTTAGCAACACGTCGAAGCGACGCGGATTTGCGATCAGGTGCATTGCGCAAGCGTCGACATAAAGATGTTCGAGTATGACGTCCGGATAATCCTGCGAAACGCGAATCACGGTCTGGCGCCAGAGCTGTGACGTCTCGAGCACGTTGGCTTTATCGACAGACGTTACTTTGCCGCGACGTTTGCGAGCGGCTTCGAATGCCACTCGTGCGACACGCTCAATCTCTTCGACTGAGTAACGCATCGTGTTGCGTCCGACGGTGATTCCGTTACTTGAATCGATTCCTCTCGGCTCGCCGAAGTAAAGACCGCCGAGTAACTCGCGAACGATGAGAATGTCTGTGCCGCGCGCGACTTCAGGTCGCACCGGAGAGCAGCCAGCAATCGATGGATACGAAATTGCGGGACGGAGATTTGCGTAACCGCCAAGTGCGCTGCGCAAGAGCAAGAGCCCTGCTTCAGGCCGTTGATTTGGCGGCAGTCGATCGTGTTCCGGCGCTCCTACGGCGCCGAGCAAGACGGCGTCGGAAGCGAGACATGCATCGAGTGTAATTCGCGGTAACGGTGAGCCGAACTTTTTGATGGCAACGCCGCCGACGGCATGCTCTTCAAAATCAAATCGATACCCGTGAATGGCCGCAACGGTTTGCAGTACCGTGATTGCTTCTTTAGTGACCTCTGGTCCAATCCCATCGCCCGGGAGTGTAGTGATCTTAACTCGCATATCTTGTAAATCCTGGAAAAATCTTTTGAATCCTGTCCAACTTTCTGTTACGCCGCAGCGCCAACGACTTTATTCGAAAGCAACGAAATCAAATCCTGGTCGTAAATGCGCTTCTTCTTATCTGCAAGGTCGGTAAAACTTCTGTAGGCTTCTTCAAGTTCCATCGACGTAATGTCATAACCCAGTTCAGCGTAACGCAGCGCGAGCGCGTGACGGCCTGAGTGCTTACCCAACACGAGCGAGTTTGCCGGCACGCCCACCGACTCCGGAGTCATGATCTCGTAGCAAAGCGGATTATTAATCACGCCGTGCTGATGAATGCCGGCCTCATGTGCGAAAGCATTGCGTCCGACGATCGCTTTATTCGGCTGTACGTCAAATCCCACGATACTCGAAAGCAACTGGCTTGTCGGATAAAGTTCGGTTGTATCAATGTTCGTCTCAAACGGCAGACGATCCGCGCGCACACGCAACGCCATCACGATCTCTTCGAGCGATGCGTTGCCCGCACGCTCGCCGATACCGTTGATCGTGCACTCAACCTGTCGTGCTCCTGCTTCAATGGCTGCCAGACTGTTTGCAACGGCCAACCCGAGGTCGTTATGACAGTGAACACTGATAGTCACGTCGCGATCTCGAACAACTCGCTCACGGACCTGTTGGACCAGGTGCATGTACTCCAACGGAGTTGTGTAGCCGACGGTATCAGGTACGTTAAGCACTGAAGCACCGGCGTCGACCGCCGCGTCAAGCACCTCACACAAGTAGTCGATATCGCTGCGCGTTGCGTCTTCTGCTGAGAACTCAACGTCCTCGGCATAGCTGCGTGCCTGGCTAACGGCCGCGCGCGTCATTTCGATTACTTCAGCGCGCGTTTTCTTTAGCTTGTGTTCGAGATGGATGTCAGAGGTTGCACAGAAGGTATGGATGCGTGGATGAGCAGCAAACTTCAAAGCGTCGGCAGCACGGGCTACGTCGAGATCCGACGTCCGGCAGAGCGCGGCAACCTTGACGTTCCGGCACTGGGCCGCGACACCCCGAACTGCCGCAAAGTCACCTTCCGAGGCAATCGGAAAGCCTGCTTCAATGATGTCGACCCCGAGATCCTGGAGCTTTTTGGCCATCCGGACCTTCTCTGTCAGATTCATTGAGCAGCCTGGCGACTGTTCGCCGTCGCGCAAGGTTGTATCAAAAATGCTGACTCTGTGTTGTGGCATGGGATACCCCTCCTGTGGGCAAGCAAATGAGGATGCTACGGAGGGATGGGCCAATAGTCAAAGCTATAATCTTTATAGGAAGATAAGAATTTTTTAGCCGCGGATTTACACGGATAAACGCAGATCAGAGTGCTGGGACCTCGGCGATCCGCCGGGAATATTCCGCGAATTGGCCAGTGTAGTAGAGCCGGGTGAGATCTTTTTCCAGAGCTGTTCCCCGGACTTTGGTGCGGATGAGGCGGAAGAGCTTTTCCTTCAACCAGTAACCGTGATCGTAGCGCTCCCCGATGGCTGAGGCGAAGGCGAGCTTGTCGATTTCAGGTGTCGTTAAGCCACGCTTCCAGGCCGCCCGGTAGACCATCAGCGCTTCCTGGAACGACTGGCTCGCGATCTGTCCGAACAGAGAGTTAAGACCTTTCCAGCCTTCCTTGTGAGTGTCGATCAGGGGAACGACGTCCGGATGCGGATTGCTCGCGGTTTTGTAGTCGAGCAGCGACACACGCAGATCGATGGTCCGATCGCCGTCGTAATCGTACTCAATCGTGTCTAAAAATCCGTTTCCGTCCGTGTCCGTGTACTTAACCACCTCTTCAACCTTTGGCGCGATCGGCTTCGGCGAAGGGGTCTTGTTACCACCGTGATACTCGCCGTTCTTGTCGACAGTCCACGCACCCCACTCAGCCCCCACCAGATGCAATTTACGATCGAAAACACCCACGTAGAGCTTTCCGCCTCCGGAATTGTCTTCGTCAAACTCACCACGATCGCCGAGTGAATCAGCCTGCGGATGACCCGAGATGCCGGGACGCTCGCCAGGTTCAACCATCGCCAGCTCCGCATAGTTGCTGCGACGCCACTTTTTTGTTGAATAGAGATCAATCTCTTTTGGACCACCAAAGCCATGCATTGGGTAATACATCTCCACACGTTCCCAGCGATGATCGTCGTCGTCTTCATCAAACACGAAATACATGGTCGCCCAGCGCGCCGTGAAGAACGAGTCGTAACTCTTCTCGTGCGGCATGTACATCAGCTCGTCGATCTTCCGCCAGTTGTTCCATTCAAAACACGCATCGAACTTTGGATTGCCTTTGAGCGCGGGATACTTGTGCACATACTGGCGGTACGGAATGCCTGGTCCTCCGGCGCCACGGAGCGACATGTCGTAGTCAGTCTCGTTGCCCTTGGTGGAATCGTTGTCGAGATCGAACGTCGCGAACGCTTCGCTCAGCACGCCTGTTAGCTTCGTGACGTCTTTATCGAGCGGCGGCACCGGATCGAGCCAGCGAATCGCCATTTCAGACGCGCCGTCGCCGTCGAAGTCGAAGAAATCAAAGGGATTTTCCCAGTTGAGTCGCGGATCGGGGAGGGATTGCGGCGGGCGATGAACCTTCAGAAAAATCGCGTTGCCGTTGTAATCCGGCAGCCAATCGGTGACGCCCGTGTAACCCCAGTTGTCGTTGCCGAAGTCGTAATTCTGCCAGTCGAGCCAGCCGAGCACGCCGTCTTTTTCAACGTCGATAAAGACCATCCAATGCGATTCGCCGGGATTATATTTTCCGTCCGCCCACTCGCGGCCTTGCGTGACGAAGGCCTGGAGATCCGCTTGCCCATCGCCGTCGTTGTCAGCCCATTTGATGTTGATGTCGAGGGCGCTGTCGTAGATTCCGTCGCCATTCTTATCGATCTGCATCACGTCGGCGATCTGATCGCCGCGCGTGTCGGTCGGAAGCATGTCGCCGTTTTCATCAAGCCAGCGAACACGTTTGCCGTTCCACCAACGCTCGAGAATGTCCGGCTTGCCGTCGTTGTTGATGTCGAGACGAACGATTTCGTCGGAAGGCGTGGCTGATTTGAGAGCGGTCTTGCGCAGATCGAGATTGCTGCTTTGTGGAAACAGCAGCAGGGCCAGGAAAAAATATAAGTTCATATTGGCGGAGGTTTATCTCACAGGATTGCCAATCTTGTAAATCATGTGAGATAAGCTCCAGCCAATCATGAGCCGTATCACTCGCCGGTCATTTCTGAAGTCAACATCTTCAGCGTTGCTCGTCGGCACGATGCTCGACAAACTCCACGGGCAAGAGGTCACAGAGCCCACAGTCTGGCAACGACTAACATCCTGGGAGTATCGACGCGGCAGTCTTGGTGGACCATGGGAAGCCTGGCGCAAGGCGAATGACGACGCGAACGTTTGGACAAAAGTTGATGTGCCTCACTGTTTTAACGCCTCCGACTCCGTCGATCCCGATGTCCCGTATTACCAGGGACCGGGCTGGTATCGAACAAAATTCTGGAACACCAATCCTTTTCCCACAGGCCGCACGCTTCTGCACTTCGAAGGCGCAGGACAAAAGACGGAAGTGTTTGTTCACACGGAAAAAGTTGGTTCGCACGTTGGCGGGTACGATGAATTCGTTGTCGATATCACCGAGCAGGTGAAAAAGTTTCCCAAAACCGAGAAGGCGCCGGGCGGCCTCGTGCCGATTGCGGTGATGTGCGACAACTCGCGCGACCTCGAAATGATCCCGTCGAATTTGAGCGATTTCAATCTCTACGGCGGGTTCTATCGCTACGTGAATCTGAGCTTTGTGCCGGCAGTGTCAATCGAACGCGTCCATGTCGAAACGGAGCTGCAGCCGGGTGGCAAAGCTCGAATTAACGTGCGCGGCCGGTTTTACAATCCGACGCAACTCACGGATGACGTTGAAATCAGTATCCGCGTTTTCGATCCAAACAAGCGCGTCATTCACCAAAGCACTCGCAAGCTAAAGCCGTCAACGGAAAGCCAGAATTTCACGACCTTCTCGATCGATAAACCTGCCCTCTGGTCACCTCAAAAACCGTCGCTATATCGTTGCGTTGTCGGCGTGGAAAGCACTCTTGGCCCGCTCCAATTTGTCGAGGAACGTTTTGGACTGCGCTCGTTTGAGTTCATCAAGAATGGACCATTCAAACTCAACGGCGAGCGATTGTTAATCCGTGGCACTCAGCGTCACGAAGATCACGCGGGCGTTGCGGCAGCAATGACGGTCGAGATGATGCGCAAAGAGATGCGTTTGATAAAAGATCTCGGCGCAAACTTCATTCGTCTCGGACACCATCAACAGTCGCGCACAATACTAGATCTTTGCGACGAGCTAGGTCTGCTCGTGTGGGAAGAAATTCCGTGGTGTCGTGGCGGGCTCGGCGGCGAGCGTTACAAGGAACAGGCGCGACGCATGTTGCGCAATATGATCGATCAGCATCGCAATCATCCGTCGGTGATCATCTGGGGAATCGGAAACGAGAACGACTGGCCCGGCGATTTTGAAGAGTTTGATAAAGACAAGATTCGCGCGTTCATGATCGAGCTCAACACCCTCGCGCACACGCTCGATCCAACGCGCAAGACGGCGATCCGGCGTTGCGATTTCTGCAAAGACGTGGTCGATGTTTACTCGCCTTCGATCTGGTCAGGTTGGTATCAGGGTCGCTACACCGAATACAAATCGCGAACCCTCGCGGAGATCAAGAAAGTCGATCACTTTCTGCACATGGAATGGGGCGGCGACAGTCACGCGCGGCGGCATTCCGAAGCTGAGCAGGTGTTTGCGCGCGCAGCCCAGGAAGGCGATTGGTCGGAGACGTACATCTGCAATCTGTTTGACTGGCACTTGAAAGAGCAGGAGACGATGCCCGAGCTGACGGGCAGTGCGCAGTGGATCTTCAAAGACTTCGCGACGACCCTCCGACCGCAGAATCCGGTGCCGCGCGTTAACCAGAAAGGTTTGGTCGAGCGCGATTTCACGTTAAAGGAAGGCTATTTTGTTTTCCAGTCGTACTGGGCGTCGAAGTCGATGGTCCATATCTACGGCCATTCGTGGCCGGTGCGCTGGGGCGAGCGCGACGAAGAGAAGCTCGTTAAGGTTTATTCGAACTGTCCGACTGTTGAGTTGTTCGTAAACGGTCAATCCGCAGGTGTGAAGAAGCGTGATAGTCAGGATTTTCCGGCGGCAGGTTTGCGGTGGCTCGTGAAGTTTCGCGAAGGCGAGAATGTGATTCGTGCGGTCAGCAATAACGGTCTTACTGATGAGATCAAGTTCGTGTATCAAACGCAGAAGTGGGATAAACCTGCGAAGTTGTTGTTAGCTGAGATAACAGACGGTGTGGAAGTTAAGCTGGTTGATGCTAAGGGAGTTCAATGTCTTGATGCTCGCAACTTCGTGCGCTTCGCGTTAGCAGGTGACGGGGAATTGATCGACAATCTCGGCACCTCGACAACGGCGCGCAAGGTGCAACTGTACAACGGTCGTGCTCAAATAAAAATTAGAAAGACAGGCCGCTCAGTTATAAGCGTTTCTTCGGAAGGACTACCAACCGCATTCTTAAATATTTAGCCGCGGATGAACGCGGATACACGCAGATCAGAGAGAAAAAGTACCGTAGAAGGCGCTATTCTCACCGGAGCGTGACCATGGCTCGCCAACGACTTTGCCGGAGTACAGCGCTTTTGAGGTGTAACCCACTTTCCTGTTTTCCAAACCGACAAGCGGTGCGTACCAAACAAGATTCGGCATCTTGCAGCACAAATCATTCGGCATCGCCTCGACGTTGATCGCAGCTTCATTCGTGACGACTGCATATGTGCGACCACTGCGTTCGAATGTGATGGGCGCTGTCCGAACCTCGACGATCTTGCCTAACGACGCAGCATATTTTTCTGTGAGTGCATTAGTGATCGCTAACGCCTGTGTGCGTGATGCGCCGGAGTCGATGATGATTTCGGATTGGCGCGCAGTACTAGTTTCGGCGAGATTCGCATCGGAGCTGACGATAGCCAGCACACGCACACCAGTAAGATCCACGCCCTGCCATTTTCCGGAGGTAACATTCCACGCCATGAGCGCGTCGCGTCCCGTGGTGACAACTTCACCGTTATAGTGGCAGGCACCCGCAAAAACACTCGCGGTGCGCACTTCCACGTAATCTCCACGAAGACTGACACTTTCGGCTCTCGAACTGAATACCAGAGCACTCACCGCTACGAACATTGCCGCGAGTATCAAAAATCCTTTTCGCATGCTTTTACCTCCAAAAATTACAACCACAGGTTACACAGATTTGATAGCGGATGTATAGCACGCTCGCCCCGGGCCACAGCGTTCCGGCTCGACGCGGCGATTGTCGGGCCCAATGACTTCCTGCGTCTCGCAGCACCAAACGTGATTTGCCGCATCAATATACTCGTCGGCACTCGTCGCAATCCGATCGAGCATGAAGTACTTCTTCGAACGCAACGATCCGCAGAACGGAGATTGGAGTGGTTCAACTGATTCGTTTGCCATTATGGAGTCTCCTAAACGCTAGCCGGAACATTGGCCGCTTTCGCTAACGCGCGTCGCACGAGCGTCTGCGTGAGCGGCACCTTGTACGCATTTTTCTCGAGCGGCTTCGCCTCCGCGAGTGCAATCTTCGCCGTTTCGGCAAGCACCTCCGGCGTCAATTTCTTGCCGGCGAGAAATCTCTCGGCGGCGGGAACGCGCCACGGTATCGGCGCCACACCGCCGAGAACAATTCGCGATTCTCGCACCGCCTGGTTTGGTCCTAACCGCAAAGCGACTGCGGCTGACGCGAGCGCGAAGTCGAGCGACTCGCGTTCTTTGAATTTTAAGTAAGTTGACTTTGCTGCAAGAGCAGACGCCGGCACGTTGATGTGCGTAATGATGTCGTCGTTTTTCAAAACATTCTCGCGGCGGATATTTCCTTCCGACGGTAACGTGAAAAACTTATCGAGGGGAATAACACGTTTGCCCGTGGCTCCGGTGACACTAACTGTCGCGCCGAGCGCCACCAGCATCGGAGCTAGATCCGATGGATGAACGATGTACGATGGACCACCACCGATGATGGCGTTGTACTTGTTCTCGCCGCTCGCCGCGTAACACTCCGACCCGCCTTTCTTCAAACAGATCACTTCTTCGAGCCGGAAATACCAGCAACGCGGTCGCTGGCAGAGATTCCCACCCACGGTCCCGAGATTGCGAATCTGCGGCGTCGCGATCGAGTGTGCGGCTTCGGCGAGTCCGGGAAAACTTTTGCGCACACCCGCGTGCTCCTCAAGCTCGGTCAACGTAACCAGCGCGCCAATCGTCAATCCTCGCGCGTTGAGCGTGATGCTGTTGAGACCGGAAATGTTCTTGAGATTGACAAGACGTACCGGACGCGACGTGTAGTCTTTCATCGTCGTCAGCAAGTCCTGCCCACCTGCAATCGGTCGTGGCGCCTCATCAATATCACCCGGTAAAGCCTGAAGCATTCTCACCGCTTCGTTAATGTTTGCCGGATTAGTCCATTCAAATGCCTTCATCTCTGTAGTCCTCTTTTATCCGCGGCTAAGCATGTTCGGGTTCATCAATCCCATCAGAATCTTGTCCGGCGTTACCGGTGTTTCGCGCACGCGCACGCCAGTCGCGTTGAAGACTGCATTCACAAGCGCGCCCAACGCGGGAATGATGCAACCCTCGGCGATCCCGATCACCGCTTCGCGTTTATCGTCGTCGTCGATGATCGGCACCATCTCAGGCATCTCGAGACTGCCCGGCAACTTGTAATCGCCAAAACCGGGATTGAGCTGCATGCCCAAATGCGCGTCCATCACGCGACCTTCCCACAACGCCATACCCAGCGACTGGATCATGCCGCCGTTGATCTGGCTCTCGAACGTCAAGCGATTCAGCGGCAAACCACCATCCTGAATATGGACCATCTTGATCGGCTTGACGTGTCCCGTCTCAACATCCACTTCGACTTCAGCAAAACAAACCCCATGAACTCCACGCGACGACAGATCCGAACGCCACACACCATGCGAAGTAATACCGCCGGCCGGTAGCGCCGCAACCGCCTGTTGCCACGACATCGACTGTCCTTTAGCCGAAACCTTTCCATCGGCGAAAACTACTTCTTCAGGTTTTGGATTACCGAGTAACGGCGCAACACGTTCCGCCATCATCATGCGGGCTTTGATCGCCGCATCTTTCACTGACGGAGACAGCGATGGCGCAGTCGTCGAGCCACCCGAGGGATTCGCGTTGCCGAGTTTCGAATTGCCGATTCGCTCCTGGACATCCTTGATCGTGAGGCCGAGTTCTTCAGCGACAATCGCTCTCGTGTACGTTCGTGTTCCCGTGCCGAGATCCTGCGTGCCGACGGCAACGAGCACCGAACCATCGCGCGAGATCGTTACATCAACCTTGCACTGATCGTTGCCCGCTCCACCCCACGCCCCGACGGCACAACCCCATCCTCGTTTCAATGGACCAGCGTTACCGCCCGCGACCGGATTTCGTTTGGACCATCCGATCTCCTGAGCGCCACGTCGCAATTGCCGGTGATAGACCTCGTCGCGCAGGTTCTTAATGCGAAACTCCACCGGATCCATCTTGATCTTGTAAGCGAGCTCGTCCACGAGTGATTCAACTGCAAACGATGCCTGTGGAAACCCCGGAGCGCGCATTGCCACCGATGAATCTTCATTAGTGTGCAACGCGTAGACCTCGCGATACGTGTCGCCCATGCGATAAATGAATGGCTGTCCCGCTTGTGAGCCGGGACCGAGACCGCCGAGACGATACTGGCGCGCCTGAAGCGCGACGATCGTGCCGTCTTTCTTCACCCCCGCTTTCAATTTCTGCCACGAACCCGAGCGATTGCCGGCCATCACAAACTCGTCGTAACGAGTAAACATCAGTTTCACCGGTGTCTTTGTCTGCTTTGAAAGCCTGCAAGCAAGCATGCCTTCGAGACCGATGCCAAACTTCGATCCGAAGCCGCCGCCCATGTGTTCGACTGTTGTCGTTACTGCACTTTCCGCGAGTCCCAATTCTTTCGCGGCGTCGCCGTGAATCGTGAATGTACCTTGCGTCGACGCGTAGATCGTTGCGGTATCGCCGCCGCGATAGTCGACCACCATGCCGTGTGTTTCGAGACACGCGTGATGAACACGTGCGGTGATGTATTCACCTTCGACGACTAAATCCGCGTTTGCGAAAGCCGCTTCAGCTTTCTGCGGATCGCCGTTCTTTCCTTTTTCCGCAAGATTGTTTTCTTCAGCGACGACTTTTGGCGCGTCAGGTCGAATGGCTGTGTGTGCATGGACCACGTGTGGCAGCACTTCGTAAGTGACTTTGATCGCACGCAGTGCGTCGCCTGCGATCTCCGGTGTTGTGGCCGCGACTGCGGCAACGGGAGCACCCGCGAAACGAAGTTCACTCAACGGCGCGGGGATGATGGCCTTGACGCCGGGAATCTTTGCCGCGGCGTCTGTATCGATCTTCGTGACGCGCGCGTGAGCGTGCGGGCAGCGCAGGATCCGTGCGTAGAGCATGCCGGGCAGACGCTGATCGTACGTGTAACGTGCGACACCGGTCGCTTTCAGCGGTCCATCAACACGCGTCATGCGTTGATTGAGTAACTTGTGCTTGTCGTTTGGTCCCCAACCTGGGCCGCCATCGTCGTCGACTTCGATCTCGACCATCTGCTCGATGCCGTTAACGACTCTCGGCACGCGGATCTTCTTTTTAGGTTTGGGAGTTGGTTGTGCTTGTGGCTGTTGTTGCATTTGATCTCCCTTTTACGCGTTGGAACCTTTTGCAGCAGCGAGTGCGGCTTCAAAAACTCTTGGATAGGTGCCACAACGGCAGAAGTTTCCTTTGCACGCTTCTTTCACTTCCGCCAGCGATGGATTCGGATTCTGCTTCAGATACGCCGAGATCGTCGTGACAAATCCGGGTGTGCAGAAACCACACATCAGCGCGTCTTGCTCGACAAAGGCTGACTGCACTGCGTTTGGATTTTCCGGGGTTCCGAGACCCTCGACCGTCGTGATCTTTTTATTCGTCGCATCGACCGCGAGTACGAGACATGAGTAGACAGGTTTTCCGTCGAGCAGCACCGTGCACGCGCCACACGTTCCCACGTCGCAGACGAGTTTTGGACCGGTCACTGCCGGATCGAGGTGATTGCGCAAGGTGTTGAGAAGCGTGGTGCGTGGTTCGACCTGAGCCTCGCGCTTCTGCCCGTTGACGTCGAGAACCACCTTGACTGATCCGGAGAGTGTTTCCGGCGTTGCGGCTTTCTCTTCAGCTTCAGCTTCGACCCATAAATGGTCGGCAATTGCGGCTCCTGCGCCGGCGATGCCCATGCCTTTCAGAAATCTGCGCCTGCCTGGATCGTGAACTTTCGGCTTCTGGTCTTCACGATCGTCACGAGAATTGGTCATTGCTTCTCTCCCGCAGTCATGTTATTGGTCAAACCTTCCGGGCTGACCGAGTTGCCACTGCTCTGTACTGGATGGGGATAAATTAGCAAATCTTGTAAGTCCTGTGAACATGATCGATAGCCATCAACACTTCTGGCAGGTAGGTCGCTTCGATTATCCGTGGATGTCTAGCGATCTCGGTGTGCTCTATCGAGACTATCTTCCAGGCGATCTTGCGCCCATCATTCAGAAGAACGGTATTGGTAGAACGGTTCTGGTTCAGGCGAGCAATAGTGTTGCCGAATCGAGATGGTTGTTGGAGCTCGCTAAAGCGAACAGCTTCATCGGCGGAGTTGTAGGCTGGGTCGATCTTATGAGTTCGGACATCAATACGCAGTTGGACGAACTTTGCACTGATCCGAAATTCAAAGGTGTTCGGCATCTCGTCGAGAGCGAACCTGATGACGACTGGCTTGTTCGACCCGCAGTTTTGTCAGGTCTGAAACAACTTTCCGCACGTGGTCTTTCTTATGACCTCCTCGTTCATACACGACACCTGAAACACATTCCGCGCATCGCTGAAAGCTGTCCGGATCTTTCGTTAGTGATCGATCATCTCGCGAAACCTCCGATCGCGCGCAACGAGATCAAGGAATGGTCTCAGGCATTTCAACCACTTGCGCGTTATTCAAATATTTACGGCAAGCTCTCCGGTTTGGTCACTGAAGCAAACTGGAACTCGTGGCAGCCGGAAGATATGCGCCCCTTTGTTGACCTCGCTCTCGAATCTTTCGGTGCAGATCGCATGATGTTTGGCAGCGATTATCCCGTTTGCCTGCTCGCGGCGTCTTACGATCGCGTGCTCGACTCGTTTCAGGAAATACTCGAAAGCCTCAGCGACGCGGATCGCGATAAGATATTCTCCCAAAACGCTGAAAAGTTTTATCGTCTTAACTGATGTCTGAAACCTATTTCATTACCGGCGCACAGGGTTGCATCGGATCGTGGATCGTGAAAGCGCTGATCGAGCGTGGTGACACGGCTGTAGTTTTCGATCGCAGCGACGACGCGCGTCGACTTAATGCGATCATGAGCGATGAAGATCTGTCGAAGGTCCGTTTCATTACCGGCGACATCACTGATGGTGCGTCAGTGTTATCAGCGCTTGGCACGTCGGGAGCGGCGAACGTAATTCACCTGGCTGGTTTGCAAGTGCCGACCTGCAAAGTTGATCCGGTTACCGGCGCGCTTGTGAACGTCGCGGGCACGCTAAACGTGTTCGAAGCTGCTCGACAGCTCGGATTGAAACGTGTGGTTTATGCGAGTTCGGCGGCGGTTTATGGAATGAATGACGACGACGTTGCCCTCGACGAGACCGCGCAGTGTGAACCGACCACACATTACGGCGTGTTCAAACGCGCGAACGAAGGAAACGCTCGTGTGTATTTTCTCGATCATGGTTTGAGTAGTGTCGGGCTGCGGCCGTTGACTGTTTACGGCGTGAACCGCGATACGGGGCTGACAAGCGATCCGACAAAGGCGATGAAGTCTGCGGTGCTGGGCCGTTCGTTTCACATTCGCTTCGGCGGCGCCACCGATTTTCAGTACGTTGCCGATACCGCGGCCGCATTTATCGCGTGTGCCGACAACATGCCCGAAGGCGCGCACGTCTTCAACCTGCATGGTGAAACAGTCACCGTCGATCGCATCGCGAACTTCATCAACGCTTTTTCAGGCGACTTGATCACTTTTGGTGGTCCACCGATTCCGATTGCGGCCGCGATGGACGACTCGGCGATTAGGAAGGTTATTGGTTCGCTGCCATCGACACCGCTCGAGACCGGCATGCGTGAGACGATGGAAAAGTTTGCAGCGCTTCGTGATGCCGGTCGACTCGATACCAGCGATTTGATCTAATGAATGCAGCATCTGTAACGATGAAGGCGAGTGTCCTGTGCGACGTGAACCGTCTCGAAGTGCGCGACATTCCGCGTCCGGTAATCTCGCCTTACGAGGTGCTGATTCGCGTAACAGCGGTCGGTCTCTGCGGAACTGACGTACACATCTTCGCCGGTCACGCAAACTACAACACGAACGAATACGGACAAGCGATTCCGCTTGCGCTGCAGCCGCAGATTCTCGGGCATGAAATCACCGGCGTCGTCGAGCAGATCGGTAGCGCTGTTACAGATCTGCGTGAAGGTGATCGCGTAGTGGTGGACCAGGGTTTGAATTGTGTCAGTCGCCGTCGCGAAGTTCTTTGTGACTATTGCCGCACCGCGAACAGTCACCAATGCGAGTTTTACCGCGAACATGGCATCACGGGATTGCCGGGTGGACTAGCGGAGTTCATTGCTGTTCCGGCCGTGAATGCGATAAAGATCACGTCTCCCCTTGATGCATCGATCGCCGCGCTTGTCGAACCGCTCGGTTGCATCATTCACTCGTCCGATGCGGTCGCAAACGCGCGGACGCGTCACGCTGTACGGGCCGAGAGCGGCGAGCAGCGGGTGCGCAGCGTGTTAATATGCGGCGCTGGACCTGCGGGATTATTGTTCACTCAGTATCTTCGAAACGTGCTTTCGTACGAGGGGTTGCTGTTTGTCAGCGATCCAAATGAACACAAGCGGCAGCTCGCGAAGAGATTTGGCGCTGATGAGGCGATCGATCCGATCGCTTCGGATCTGGTTGAAGTGGTCCATGAACACACTGGTGGTAAGGGTGTTGAGTATTTGATCGAGGCCTCGGGATCGGGTGAAGTCTTTCGATCGATGCCCGGATTGATTCGGAAGCAGGCCACGGTCTTGTGTTACGGACACGGTCATTCAGGAACAGATTTGAGCGTGGTGAATAGTATCTTTTTCAAAGAACCTGTGCTCGTGAGTTCTGTGGGCGCGTCGGGTGGTTTTGAGAGTGATGGACGACCGTCCGTGTATACACGCGCGTTGAATCTGATCGAGCAAAAGCGAATCGATATCGCACCGCTGATCACGCATCGCTACACGTCGTTCGCTGACGTTGAGAAAGCATTATCAACCGACATCCACACCACAGACTACGTCAAAGGAGTGGTCGTCTTTTGAACGTACTGTAGGGGCGGCCCTCCGTGGCCGCCCGTGGCTTGGATCGTGTTCGCCGAACCC
>DATEIS010000470.1:0-3102 GCA_035278765.1 Pyrinomonadaceae bacterium
CTTTGGCGGGGGCGCGGCTTCGAAGTCGAAAGCGAATTGCCCAGCTTTCGGGGAACGAATGCGTTGAGGCGGAGGCTCGGAGGGAGTTTCTGACTTGTCGTAAAAGATCCGGTTTGTTTTGAAATCGATGATCTCGATTTCCGTTTCCCCGTTTGAAGGATGTGTGATCAGAAGTTTATCGATGATGCCGTTGAGAACACCCAGGCGCCGCCGCAAACGAAAGCTGAGCTCACTCCAAAGTCCATCCTGCCCCGCCGGACGAGGTGAGTAGTGTTCCTCGATTTTGGGCGCGGCCTCGACGCGTTTGAACACATCGCTCGCGAGGTAATTGCGCGCCAATGGCATGAGTTGTCTGATCGCCTTTTCGTAGTCAATCTCGACAAAGCGATCGGCAAGTTGCGCCTGACGCAGACGCAGTACTTCATCAAAGCTAGTCCGCAGACACTCCTCGGCGTTCTGATCCGGCGTGTAGCGCTCACAGAAACGATGAATCACCGAACCTTTCAATGTAGCTGTTAGATTTGCCGGCGGTTCGGGCGCTTCGGCGCTGTTCCAAACTGCCATCTGGTCGGCAGCCGGTAGTTGGAGGACGCGATCGAAATAATACTGGCGCGGGCACCGCTGGTAATTGATCAACTGCGTGACGCTGAAACGGTGAATCGCGTGGCTGCTTTGCGGCCCGAAAGGTTTTATGAGGGGAAATGCCTCGTTCAACGAGTCGGCTGAATACATACTCGTTTGCGGCGGCGAGTCAACAACGGGTTCCAAATCTTCAGCATCTTCGCCAAGATTCATCGTCAGTTGCATCTGAACATCGTCGGCGAGATCGATCACGTCGCTGGCGCGGCGATCACCTAGTTCAAGTGACTGCCAGATCCATTTGAGCCACGAATCGTTTTTCGTGCTCATTCCGGCAATGTCTTCCGTCACGCCTGAAAGAATCAGTCGATCTTCAGCCCGCGACGCCGCGACGTAGAGCAGGCGCATGCTCTCAAACTGCTCACGCCAAGCATGTCGCCGCTCAAAACTCGCGAAGGTGCAACCAGCAACGAGATTTCCACGCCCATCAGGCACTTTCAACGTCAAGCCCTGATGACGATCGAGCAGTACCCAGTTGTCAGTGGCGACGCGTGAGAGTCGTTGCAGATCGGGAATGATCACGATCGGAAACTCGAGACCTTTTGCCTGGTGAATCGTCATCAATCGCACGGCGTCCGCAGCCTGATCGATCTGTCCCTCACTTTCGCGACTGCCAATCGCTTCAAACTCCTGCACGTAACGCACAAAATCGCGAATCAGATGTGTTCCCGAACTCTCGAAACGTGCAGCGAGCGTAAACAAACGCTCGACGTTAGCGAGACGCTGTGCGCCATCGTAATTCGCAGCCACAACAGTCAGAAACTCTGACTCCTGAACTGCAAAACGGAGTAGATCCTGAATCGGATAGTGATGCCTGCGCGCAACCAGTTCGCTGATCAATGTCGCCGCGCGATCGAGAAGTTCGTGTTCTTCAGCACTGATAAATGCAATTTCCTGGTGATGTCTCAGCGCAGTGTAAAGCGGGCGCGTCGCTGAGAAGCCACGGGCAGGATTCGCAGTCTCAACTTCGCTCAGCAACGGCGCACTTCGAAGGGCAAACAGTGCGTTATCCGAGATTCCGCACAGTGGAGAACGAAGCACAGCCGCGAGCGCGAGTTCGTCAGTCTTGTTGTCGAGAAAACGCAGGAGCTGAATGAGGTCAGTGATCTCCTCGCGTTCGTAGAACCCGCGCCCGAGCACTGTTTGATACGGAATGTTTGCGCGCCGGAATACTGACTCGTAAATCGACACCTGCGTCATAGCGCGAAACAGGAGGGCGATGTCTTTATGCTTAACGGCGTTTGGACCCTTCGTGAGAGCAAGAATCCTTCGCGCAAGCTGCTGCGCGTCGAGCACGCGCGAGTCCTGTTCGGCGCGCGGGTCTTCTTCGTATGAAGGTTTAGTCGTGATGAGCAGCTCGACGAGTGGGCCGGAATCACGCAGCTCACGCTTCGGCTCGCTCTTTTCGTGCTTCACATAACCCAGCTGGTCCAGGTTCTTGTATTCGCTCGCCGGCACATCAAGTGGCACCTGGAACAGCCGCGCGAAGAGATGGTTGAAGAACGCGATCAGCGGCGGCTGGCTGCGGAAGTTCAACTGCAAAGGCTTCTCTTCACCACCGGCTGCCAGCAGGATCGACGTCATCTCACGAAACACATCGACGTCGGCGCCACGAAATCCATAAATCGACTGCTTACGATCGCCCACAATGAAGAGATTCGCCGGGCGTCGACCTTTCGCGAGCGCCAGACGTTCGAGCAATACGCGCTGCACGGCGTTCGTGTCCTGAAACTCGTCGACAAGAAAAAACCGATAACGCTCCGAAGTGCGCGCAATCACTTCGGGTCTCTGTAACAATTCCAGCGTTCTCAACTCGAGATCGTCAAAGTCGAGCGCAGCGAGTTTTTGTTTCTCCTCGTTGAGCCGCTGATCGACGCGCAACAGCAGATTGATCATCTCCAGCGCGTATTGCCGCGCAAAAAGATCGAGACAAACCTGCGGCACACGTCCTTGAAGCTCCTTCCCCCAAACGAGCGTATCAAGCGCTTTCACGTGATCGGCAACAGGCGCGCGCGCCTGCGGTCGAGTAGAACGGAAATTTTCAACCAACCGGCAGAAGTCGGCGAGCGTTTCATGTGACGGAATCGCCTTCAACGACTTCTGCGCCTCGGTCCAGGCTTCGAGAACTTCTGAGCGATTCAACCGCGCCGCGGGAGTCGTGCGACGCACGCCAAGAAACTCATCCATCGTGCTTTCGAGCTCTTCGAGAGCGCGCGCGTGATCTTCTTCGGTCGCGTGTACACGCGCAGTTGCAAGCGCGAGATCTTCGAGACCCAAACCCTGTCCGCGAGCCTGGCGATAGAGTTGGGCCAGCGCTGTCGCCAAACGACTGCGCCCGACGCCCAGCGTCAAACGCGAGATCTCGATGTGGCCGTTGCTGATGAACTCAGAAAGAACTTCCTCGACGATCAATTCGAGCATCATTGCCGCGCGATGTTCGTCGAGTAAAAGAAATTGAGGATC
>DATEIS010000471.1:0-11587 GCA_035278765.1 Pyrinomonadaceae bacterium
TGAAAGCGGTCGAGGAATACTCCCGATTGGCTCAGTTGGAATGTTCATGGCACGACTTTCTGGTTTTGATTCGCCGCGGTGAGGAAACTGTCGAAGGCGATGAGGAGATTCGCCTCGACGTGTTTCTAGAAGTCGACTACCTCAAATATTGATTAGTAGCCGGCGTAGCCATCCTCATAGCCATGCTCATAAGCCTCACGGAAGTAGCGGCGGTACACCTCGCGGTCTCCGAGACTGGAGCTGTAATCCTTGGTGGCCTGCTGGTAGGTATTCTGGCGCTGGTAGCCATTGCCGTTGCGCGAACTACGATCTTTGCGACCTTGTTTGACGCCCTCGTTAAAACCAGCATTCAGAGCGGTTTGACGCAACTGGAATGAGCCCCCGTAGTTGCCGTAACCATCGTCGTCGCGGCCGCGGCGGCGGTCGTTATTGTTGTCGCCGCGATCACGGTCTCTGTTCCGACCGTCACGATTTCTATCTCGACTATAACTCTCGCCGTTGTATCCGTCTTCGAATGCTTCGCGGAAATAGCGTCGGTAGAGTTCACGATCGCCGAGACGCGGGCTGTAGTCTTTCGTAGCTCTCTGATAGCTGCTCAGGTTGCGGAGTTCTGAGCGGCTGCCGCGATCTTTGCGGCCTTCTCTGACGCCTTCGTCATAGCCGGCGGTCAGAGCGGTTCGACGGAGCTCCGAAGAGCCGCCATAGTTACCGTAACGATCCCAGTCGCGACCACGTCGATCTTGATCTCCGTAGTTGCGATCACGGTCTTGAGTGTAACGATCGTCTTGAGTCTGCGCGTGAGCAGTAAAGGTCAAGGCGATCGCGGTTCCAAACAGTATTGAGAACACCAAAAAGGCGGTCCCGATTCTGCTCTGCGATTGATCTGTTTTCATAAGTACTCCCTTTTCTAAATGGCCCCCCAGGTAACA
The DNA here is from genome assembly GCA_035278765.1 of Pyrinomonadaceae bacterium. GTDB lineage: Bacteria > Acidobacteriota > Blastocatellia > Pyrinomonadales > Pyrinomonadaceae > PSRF01. Next base: position 930 of record DATEIS010000471.1, read on the forward strand.
GTAGCTTCAAGAAGTTCTGTCACTAGCTCCTGTGAATCTCTGTCGCAGCGGCTACCCACATCAGGGCGCATTCAATGCAACCATCTGAAGCCGTAACTGCCTGATATGCTTATCGCAGTTGATTCCGGGACGGATTAAGATTAAAGCGTATTTGGAGGGAATTGTATGTGCAGTAGCACACATACCTACCAAAAGAGAGACGCATATATCTGTGTGTGTTATGAGGTCACGACAGTATGAAGGTTTTCTTCTTTATCGGGTTCATTTGAGCCACTCGCTTCCGAACCTCAAGTTGCGGAAGAACTCGCCAAAGGCGCCAAAGAGAAAAGCCAAACCCAGAGCGACGAGGAATACGGCGAACGCGAGGACAAGAATCGACGAGATGCCGCGACCTCTATAAGTCCTAACCGTAGTCCATGCTGCACCACCTAACAGGATTACGCCTATTGCTATTTCTATTATTCGCATAGCTCTTACTCACCATATCGATGAAGGCGGAGGGACCTGCTCGCAGGAAACCCTCGAACATTCTTCGCGCAACATTACGCAACCTTTGCGTATGTGCCTCCTTCATCTTCCCAAGTCTCAGCTGCTTCGTGGTCACTTTTAGAAGGCGCGCCGTTATTCTCAATGCTTTGGCGTTCGTCAGGAGGAATCAGCAAGGCGAGGTCTCGGCGTCCCACGATGCTACCACTGTTCAAACTGGCAAACGGATCGTCTACCAGGCAAAAGTCCATCTCATCTTCGCCGGGTAAGGGTGCGATTTTTTTGAGAAAGCGAGCATCAACCACTACCGGCTTGAACAGCAGTAGTCCAAAGTTATGCAAACGGGCCATCATGGCGTCATGAATGCTGTGGAATAGCGGCACGCGCAGACCTCCGTGATGGTCAAGTGCAAACCAATCGCCGTTCGCTCGTTGCATGGCAAAGATATCGCTCATAAAAGATCTTTCATCATCGAACCCAATACCGACACCAAAGAGAATGTTACCCCAAGCCAGACCTACTGTCTGTGCGCCATCTCGCATATGGGACAGTCTGCGGAGCGCCAAAGGCGCGAAATATGAAGCCAGGGGCAAGCGCGAAGCGCGTCGCCCCTGGTTAGCAAAAATAATCGAAGAGAGCACTGAAAGTGCGAAATACTGTCGCTATTTATTACGCTCTTTCAGAGCTTGATAGTCTTGATGTTTTTGATCCAGGGCCGACGCGCCTCGCTTCGCTTCGGCGCTTGGCCCTGGCTATGATATTTCGCGCCTTTGGCGCTGCGCGTTACCGGAATCCGACGTTGTGCAAGCCGTTCGCATATATAGACTTTGTGCAGCCGTCGCATAATAAAAAGGTATATCAACCGGCGAGATTATGAGGATCACAACGATTGGAACGGAGCGTTCAAAGAAAGGCACACTAGTAACCCGTGAGAAAAGATGCGGATTGAAATCACGTTTTGAGCAGCTTGTTTGCTCGGCGGGCGTCGACACGATTAACCACTAAACGTACGCCGTTAGTTTGCTGTAACTGAGGCTCCATACCTCCAGCATCATCTTTGAATACGAAGGCCAGCATTCCTGCTTCCTGAAGCACCTGCTGCGCCATGCCAGCCTCGATTTCGTTGTTGAAAGTCTTCAGCACAACCACTTCGTCTGACATTGATTTTGAATCCTCGCTAGCGATGTTGGAAAGGCCGCCCTAGACTGCACGACGCCCAATGACCAGGTTGTATACCAACACGATCACAGCTATTACCAACAGGATGTGAATGAGATTACCACCCACGTTACTGACGAGACCCAATAACCATAAGACCACTAATATTACCAATATTGTCCACAACATTTTCTTTCTCCTTTTTAGATCACCGGGCCTATCTTGGCCCACTGGATCGAATTGTTAGTTCAGTGCCGCTCGGAAGTTCGAGATTGTCTTTGCCAAGAACAAAAACCGAGCCCGCTCCGCCTGCGGCGCCAATAATTCCGCCGATTGCTGCTCCTTTTCCACCGCCGGCGATAGCGCCGATGACGGCGCCCACAGCAGTGGCAATGCCTGCACGCTGGATCGTTTGCGTGGTCCGGTTGGCGCCTTGCGCGCTTCCTTCGTTGTCAACCTTGATCGCGTCGCTATTAAGCGTTCGAACGCTTTCGAGAACTCCTGCGAACTTGTAAGTTTGTCCATTCGGCAGCCGGATCGTTTCGAAAGTGAGCGACATCTCGGACCGTCCACTCAGGCGTCCACCCTCGTCAACATTCCCAACCGTGCCTTGGATAACTGCCCCTTGTAATTGACTGGGATCGCGTACGGTCATGGTGAACAGGTCCCCGCGCTGCGACAGCTTTGTGGTTAGGTTACTGTTCAACGTGGCCACTAGAATCTCACCGTCTCGCACGATCAATTCACCACGGTTCGCACTGGCGTTCGCCAGAACGGACCGCGATTCGTTATAGACGTTCCACTCTGCGACATTGGCAGTGCGGTTATAAACACTATCCACGACAACTGGTTGCGTTAGCCGGTCGGAATAAATCTGTCGCCGCACTCGCAGACTGTTTTCGTTTTCAGTTGCATCGAACGTGACGTTAAAATCATTCTCTTTGTAGCCGTTCGAACTCACTACTAACTGTTCCCCACGCAACGTCGCTGTTACCTTAGTTGGTCTACCGTTGGGCAGTTGTTCCTGACGCTCACGGCCATCTGCCTCAAATGTTGATTGTGGCGCTAGCGTCGAAGCAATAGTCATCGTTGTACCGCGGCGCTCGATCATCAGCATCTCAGGAGACTCAAGTCGCGCCCGAATTTGGTCGGCGACTTCCTGGCGTTCGAAGGTGCGCACATTCTGAGTCGCGCGCTGCGCTTTGTCGCGTGGGTTGTCACTGCGAGCGGAATCCAATTTAAAAGTTCCGGTCAGGCGATTGGCGCCTTTGTATCCGGTTGGTGAAGACGGAATTGGTATCCAACTCGGCGAGATGTTATATGCGTTGGCCAGGAGGTTTAGATTCGTGCGCAATGTTGACCAATCGGTCCTGGCGCCGTCTGTAAGCGGGTTCTCACGCATGAAATTTTCGAGAGGTTGGGCCCGATCGAGCAGACGCTGGACGTCGTCCGAAACCAATTGCCCGGCATCGAAGCGAATGCGGACTTGATCGGTTGCCTTTTTGAAAGCGCGAAGAGCATCATTCATGTTGCCCTCGCTTCTGGTCCGATCGTAAGGTCGTTGGAAAAAAGCATCGGTAAGACTTACACGAAACTTATCGCCGCCATTTTCGATCTGCTGAATTAGCTGAGTGAGTTCACTCTCGGACAGGCGGAGTGATCGATTTGAGTCAACCTTCGTCGGCGTTAGTTTAGGCTGCGGCTGGGCCTGTACATCCAGGCCGATGATGATTGGAAACAGTAACAGGATAAAAACAGAAGTAATGCTTTTTATAATCGTCATTTTCTCTTTCGGCTTCCACACGTCACCATTTGCCCCCGAGAATCCCTGGCTGAAATAAAATGGAGTGTTGTGGACGCGGACATCACAACTCTTCTTCAGCTCTTTTGAAAACTACAAGCGGCTCAAGAAGTAGGTTGCTAGCCCGATCCCTATGTCGAAAGGAAATTTTCTAAAGGAAGCTACCAACTTATAGCATTTGAGGGAGGAAAGGTCCGTGCGCTAACACACATACGGAAAGCTAAGGAAGTCTGACGGTGAGTCAGCCTTCTTTAGTTTGTGTTCCGGACTCCACGGTGAAGCCCATCGACTTAAATAGTCCGAAAAGTTGCAACATCGCATACCGGATTCCGCCCTCCACCGCCGCCGGCGACTGTCCAAGTTCCTTTGCGATTTCAAGACTGTTCATCCCCGAAAAGAATGCGAGTTCAATCATGCGGTGCTGCAGGGGTGGGATTGCCTCCAGTGTTGCGCGAACGAGTCGTCGCTGTTCTGTGATGTTGATTGAGGAAGTGCGAATAAGAGTTAACTTGGTTTTGCTTCTCCTTTTATAGAACGCCTCGCTATTCGCAGTTAGTTGATTGCAAAGACGTTCGACAGCACGCCGGTGTGCAATGAGTAGAAGCCAGGTCAGCGGTCTTTCATTTTGTTTGCTGAACAGGGCGGCTCTCCGTCTTACTTCTTCATAGACTTCAGCCAATACCTCTTCCGCTATTTGAGTGTGCCCCAAAATGCGCAACAAGAGACCGAAGAGCAGGCCGTTCGTAGCTTCAAAAAAGTGACGGTAAGCAGCTTCATCGCCTCTCGCTACCCATGGGAGTAACGTTCCGACCTGATCAGTTGTCGAATGCTGACGGCTTACCAAAGAAAGTACTGGTTTTCGCGATAACTGCACGGCGCGTTCCCTTCAACCAACGAACGGAAAAATTTTTTGAAGCCGCAAGTCTAAGAAAACGACAGAGCAATCGTATGTGCGCTATCACACATAAAGAGTTTCTACACAAAGTTAGAAGATTTGGCTGCGTTGTTCACTCAGGCAGCTTTGGGAATCCTGCGCAGCAGTCGGGCGAGAAGGCTTCTCAACTGATTGAAGTTATCAGGGCGCGTGACATGTACGTTTTCGCCGATCGCTATTTCATCACCCTGAGCGATTTCGTCCACGCAGAAGACAACAACGGGCACATCTTCTCCTATCGCAGCGCTTTCTCGAATGCGGCGGGCGGAAAGAATCACTTCGCGTGGTAACCCGGCCAGACTCACGAGAATCAGGTCGGGACGTTGTTGTCGGGCGTTCTCTATACCGTCTTCTTCATCTCTAGCCAGGGCCACACGATAGCCATCCACCAGTAGCAGCTTTTGAATGCCCTCGCGGGTCTCCTGAACATCCTCCACTACCAAAATTATCGGGTTCGTGTCGTTCTTCTTGTCCATTCAAACCTCAGGTCGTTCTTTCTCTTTTGCCCGGCCCAACTCCATCATGTAGGAAACGTTGAGCCATACTTACTAATTTGATCGCTCTTGCCAGCCCCAGGAATTGCATAGCGCGAATACCCCACCAGTTGATGTCGATCTCATACCATGCAAGCCCATGTCGTGCTGCGGTTGGGTGCGCATGATGATTGTTGTGCCAGCCTTCGCCAAAGGTCAGCAGCGCGACCCACCAGTTGTTCCGGGAATCATCTTCTGTTGAGAACCGCCGTGTACCCCACATATGCGTCGCTGAGTTGACTAGCCAGGTTGCATGTAGGTTAAACGTAACGCGGAAGAAAACTGCCCACATCAGATATGACCAGCCGCCAAAAGCCAGCAATGCCAAACTAAGGAGAGCCAGCGGCAGCCAATACAGGCGGTTCAGCCAGACATGAAATCTATCTTTCATCAGATCAGGGGCATAATGCGCCATGACTGAACTGTCAAACTGCTGCGACGTACCGCTCAGCATCCAGCCGATGTGTGCCCACCAGCCGCCATCGCGCGGAGTGTGTGGATCACCGGGCGCATCTGCATGCGCGTGGTGGATGCGATGCGTGACAACCCAGTTGATTGGTCCACCTTCCAGCGCGAGTGTGCCGAAGACGGTCAAAATGTATTCCACTAATTTTGGCGTCTTGTAGCCGCGGTGTGTTAAGAGTCTGTGAAAACCCATGCCGACGCCCAGGCTAGCGGATATCCACCAAAGAACTATCGCAGCCACGAGGGCCTGCCAACTGAAGACAAAGAGCGCGGCCACCGCTCCAAGATGTAAGAGTCCCATGAAAATAGCTGTATGCCAGTTAATGCCGGTCACTCGTTGTTTAATCATCACTTCGTTGCGCATTTCGAATTCTCTAACCATCGGTTTCTTATTGGAGTAATGGGGCTCGTATATAGGTATACAGCCCGTAGCGCACTCCGTCTGTGCGCCAACACACTTAGGTGCGAACGGATCTCACAATTGTGTGCTGACATCTTGATAAATAATGTGTAAATGCAATATATCCTGTACTTGACATATACACATCGTTAGCATAAGGTGACCTGCGAATCGAGTCGCTTACTCCCTTCTCAGCTCCTCTGGAATTTTCCAGATCACCTGAAGCCCACAGCCGCAAATGCCTGGTTACCATCCAAAGCTTGGAATGAAAACCCAATGATCAATCTTTATATCAATGAGCGCAGGGTCGAAGACGTGACGATCCTCGATCTAAAGGGCAGGGAGAGAATTCGCGGTGTCACTATGGCATTGCACGAATCGATTCGTTGTCTTGCTCGAGAAGGAAAGATTCAGGTTCTTTTGGACCTCGCCTGGGTCAAACATATTGATTCGGGCGGGTTGGGCGAGCTTGTTTCAAGCCACGTCACTCTCGACGAAAAAGGTGGCGCGCTCAAGCTAATGCACATGACCGAGAGTGTCCAGGAATTGATGACAGTCACAAAACTTTTAACTGTCTTCGAGGTTTATGACGACGAGCCCGAAGCCCTTGCCAGCTTTGTAGGTGAGACCTTACGGCTTGTTGAGCGCCAGCCTTTCTTTATGTAATCGAATCCACTGAACCTGTTGTGGAACCGATCTTCACTGAACCACGAGCGATTGGATATCTGACGCCGGAATTTGAGCCACTTCAACTGCGAAAGGTTTGAAGGGGACGAGGCCTCTCTTCAATTCTTCAAGCGCGATGCTCGTATTCCTTCGTTTCATTTTATCGGCTATGATCCGCGGCTGTGCTCCCTTTAAGAGTTGCTTGCTTCTGTGGGTTGCCAGGATGACCAACTGAAATCTGGACACGATACCCGGCCACTCTACCCGTGTGGTGACATTACTGCTTACTTCTACTATTCCAGTCATGTTTTTTATTCTGCCTTTTGCTGCTTTGTAATAGACACGTGCCGGCGACCAGGAACTAAACTGCGTTTTTGTGACTGGCTACGTCCGTAGTGGAAATACACGATCGCCGACATCAAAGCTAAACTTTCAATGACGGTGATTAGAATGATTAGTTTCATGTGCCGCAATCTCCCTTAGTTGTCATGACCTGTCGCACTGATTTGAATCCCGTGCGGCCCTTAACGACTTTTATCTCTTATAGAATGACCCTCTTAAACTGCACTGTCTGTGCGCTATCTCGCATACGCAATATAGTTTCTCCTTTTGGAGGAGCACTTCCCGCAGCCCGGACCATAGTCCGAAGTTGGGTAGTGCATCAGTTTGGAGTTAGGTAGTGCACCAGTTTGAAATTACGCCGAAGGCGTTCGCTAATTTCAGCCCAGGGTTCGAGCGCAGCGAGAACCCTGGGATCGGATCATTCCGTCACGTAAAACCCTGAAAGGGTTCCTCTCAATTGAAACCCTTTCAGGGTTCAATGCCTATTTGGTGTTGGGATTCCCAGGGTTGTCGCGGACTCCAACCCTGGGCTGAAATTAGCGAACGCCTTCGGCGTAATTTAAAACTGATGCACTACCCGAAGTTGAGAGATCTTTGTCACAAATGCGTTGCGGCTCCTGTGTTATTAGTCTGTTACTAGTGTTAAGGTGCGCACTGTGTCAAAAAATCAATTGGCGTTTAGACCAGTCAGAAGCTTGCATTCGGACCAGGCTTGCACAGAGGTAACGGGCACAACAAAAATCGGCACATCCGGCTTCGGTGTGGGACAGGCTGAATATGCGCGCATCTTTTCATGTGTGGAAGTTCAGCATACATTTTACCAGCCGCCGCGACTCACGACACTGGACCGCTGGCGCAAGCAAATGCCGGCTGACTTTGAGTTCACTTTAAAGGCTTGGCAATTGATCACTCATGAAGCAAAGAGCCCTACCTATCGACGACTTAAACGAAAACTCTCTGAGACTGAGAAGGCAGAAGCCGGGTGCTTCAGGGCGACCGCAATAGTGAACGAAGCTTGGGAAGCGACGCTCGCTGCGGCACAGGTACTAAAAGCCAAAACAATTCTTTTCCAGTGTCCGTCCAGTTTCAAACAAACCGCGGAGAACATTGCCAGTATGGAAAAATTCTTCGGCTCTATAGATCGACACGATCTGAATTTGTGCTGGGAACCCCGCGGACATTGGGACGCAGAATTAGTAAGATCAATTTGTGTGAGTCTTGAATTGTGCCATGTGGTCGATCCATTCGTTGGAAAGACGGTGACTCCGGACAAATACTACTTCCGACTGCACGGCAGAAATGGCTGGCGTTACCAGTATGAATTGGGCGAACTTAAGGAATTGGCGACTTCACTTGCTAAATCCAAGCGCGGTTACGTGTTCTTTAACAATAGCAAGATGACCGAGGACGCCTTGAAATTCTGTAAGCTACTTGCTTTCTGAAGATGAATCAATCCGTCAACCCAACTCACGTTACCAAAAGAAATGCCGCGACGGTCATCGCGGCATTTGATTCAGTTAGAAGTTTGCTTCTGATTGATGAGACTTATGGCCGGCCAAAGATATCGCCCAGGATGTTGCCGAAGCCGCCATTATCCCTACGGTAGTCGCGGTTGTTGTTGTAACCACCACCATACTGCCGAAATCCTTCCGCATAGCCCCGCACAAATCCATTTCTAAATTGCTGCGAGCGAGCGTCCCTGTAGTAGTGCGAACGCTGCGGGCTATAGCTCTGGCCGCGGCGAGCATCACTCGACCCGGTGCTCAAGCCTGCCTGGTATCCCTGGTTCAGTTCAATCTGAGCGGCGTTGTTGTAGCCACCATTCCCGTATCGACCATTGCGATCGTAGCGGTCGTTACGATCATAACGATCATCACGGCGACCACGATACCGATCGTCATCGCGATTCCGTCGCCAATCTCGGTCACTCCGATTGCGATCATCACGACGCCACCGACCGTCATTGCGATCCTGTGCTTGTACGGTTGTGCTGGCAATCATCCCGATTCCAAATACTAATGATAAAGCTAAGATTGCTCCCCCGATTTTGTTCCTGTGCCCGATTGTTCTCATTGGTTGTTCTCCTTGGGCATAAGCGATGGCAAGGTGCATACCACCCTCGTAAGACATTGAATCAGACTGTTCTAAAGGAGTTATGAGTGTTGTGAGATAAGGCTATACGCTCAATTGGTGTATTGAACACTCATATGAGGTCTGTACCTGTGACACTCGAAAGTCTTAGACGGGAACTCAATTCAGGTATGCATCTGATTCGGCTTTAATGATCGCGTAACAGTCGCAGGATTTCGCTTCCAGACCCCGGCGATCAAGAAGAGTGATTATTCCGCGGCTGTAACGAATAAGCTTGGCCGATTGTAACGCGCCGGCGGCTTTGCTTACGCCTTCGCGCCGGACACCCAACATGTGAGATAGGAATTCCTGGGTCAACGGAAATTCCTCAACGCCCAAGCGATCGTTTGTCATCAATAACCATCGCGCCAGTCGAGCATTAACCAAATGAAAGCGGTTGCAGGCTGATGATTGGGAGACCTGATTCAGGAGTGAGTGTGAATACCGATGCAGGATGCGATGTAAACTACCAATCCGGTTTGCTTCCGTGCGCATGGCCGCTGAACTCATTCTCATTGCTGTGCCGGAGCCCTGGACCAAAGCGCGTGTTGACGAATAATCGACTCCCATAAAGACCGCAAGCCCTGCCATGCCTTCATTTCCCACCATTCCCACTTCAAGCCACGATGTCTCTGACAATTTCGAAATCAATGAGATGATCGAGTCGTTCGGAAAATAGACGTACTTAATTACATCGCCAGGATCGTACAAGTCCTCGCCCAACACCAGACTCACTGTTTTTAGCTTGGGCAATAAAAGCTTGTATTCTTTTTTCGTGAGCGTGGCCAGCAACCGGTTAACGCGCGGGCCGCCATCGCTACTGCTTTTCAAAACTGACATCTTTCTCGACCCCATTCAAACTAAGTGATAGAAAAACTTATGACCTTTTCATGAGTAGCACTCAAGCATCGGCAGGTCTGTGCGCGAACACACATACAGACCGTTGCTTTCGAGATATGTGTGCTAGCGTACACAAGCTCCTATCAAGTTGATCAAACCTTTATGTGCGTTAACACACATATGTGTTATAGTGCAGCGCGAAGCGAGTAGCCTGCTTTGACACTTGGATCGAGTCTTTCCCTCTTCCTCTTGCCCCTTTGCGCAGCAGCACAAATGAAAAGGCTCATGGTAATAACACTGGAGATGGAAGATGAAAATACTGCTCTACAATCCAGACAATGGCGTTACACGCAACTTCATGCCACACCTCTGGATGTTTCTTCTCCAGGCACTAACTCCACCGGGGCACGAGGTCATTCTGATTGATGCCAATGCTCGTCCAATGAGCGACGACGAGATCGTTCAGTTTGTACGTGAGCAAAAGATCGAACTAGTCGGCATTGGCGCCATGACTCGAATGATTGAGAAAGCCTATCGAGTCGCCGACGCGCTTCGCCTCGCGGGCGTAAAAGTTGTAATGGGCGGTCCACACGTGACTGAAGTTCCTGATGAGGCGCTCGGTCGAGATGGAGGACCACGGCATGCCGATGCAATTGCGCTGGGTGAAGCTGATGAAACATGGCCCCGGATAGTTGCGGACGCCGCCCGTGGTGAACTCAAAGAGGTCTATGAGCCGATTGACGAATCAGGTAAAGAACGGAAACCGAATCTCCATAACTACCCAGTGATTCCCTGGGAGTCGCTCAATCTCGATCAATTCAATTTCTTCCCACGCATCTTGCGGCCGTTGATGTCACGCGTTGGCCCACATTGGCGCTCGTTGCACATTGTTCCACTCGAATC
>DATEIS010000472.1:0-3110 GCA_035278765.1 Pyrinomonadaceae bacterium
TTACGTCAAAGAGGGTAAAGCAAACCTCGGTTCGTTTGATGTCGCGAGCGGAAAGTTGAAGGACGTCACGACCGGAAACCAGGCTGTAGTTAACTATCGCGCGGTTCCGGATGCGTCGAAGTTTGTTCTCTTGATTTCGACTCCGACGCGTGTCGGCGATCTCTATTGGCTCGACAAACCAGGCGGCGAGCCAAAACAACTGACACGTATCAATGATGAGTTGTTTTCAAAACTAAATCTCACCGAGCCGGAAGAAGTTTGGTACACCAGCTTCGATGGTAAGAAGGTTCAGACGTGGGTGCAGAAGCCACCCGATTTCGATCCGAACAAGAAGTATCCTTTGATTCTCAACATCCACGGTGGACCACACGCAGCTTACGGGTTCGTCTTCGATCACGAGTTTCAGTGGATGGCGGCGAAGGGTTACGTCGTGCTTTATCCAAATCCGCGTGGCAGCACGAGCTACGGTCAGGAGTTTGGCAACATCATTCAGCACAACTATCCCGGCGACGATTACAAAGATCTGATGGCAGGTGTGGATGAACTTATTCGTCGTGGCTATATCGACGACAAGAAGATGGGCGTCACCGGCGGCAGCGGTGGCGGATTGCTGACAAATTGGACTGTGGGCCAAACAACGCGCTTTGCAGCAGCAGTCTCGCAACGCGATATCGCGAGCTGGACTGACTGGTGGTACACGGCAGATTTCACACTCTTCCAACCTTCGTGGTTCAAGGCGCCGCCGTTTGAAGATCCGGAAGACTATAAACGTCGATCGCCGATCACTTACGTCAACAAGATCCAAACTCCGTTGATGTTTATACTTGGCGAAGTTGACTGGCGCACTCCGACTGGACCCGGCGGTGAAGCAATGTTCCGCGCGTTGAAGTATCGCAGGATCCCGACGGTGATGGTTCGCTTCCCGAACGAGTCGCACGAGCTGTCGCGTTCCGGACAGCCGTGGCATCGCATCGAGCGTTTACAGCACATCGTCGGCTGGTTCGATAAATGGATCATGGGTGTGCCGAAGCCGGAATACGACATCGGCGAAGTGACACGCAGCACAACCACTCAACAGTAATCTGTGTAATCTGTGGATGAAAACTCTCGGACTCATTGGCGGCACCGGCCCTGAATCAACCATCGATTACTATCGACTGTTGACCGCGCTATATCGCGAGAAGGCGGACGGCGCCTCACCGCCAGTCATCATCAACAGCGTCGATCTGCAACGCATGATCGCGTGGATGTCCGCCAATGAGCTCGACAAAGTAACTGACTATCTCGTCGGCGCGTTCGAGACACTCGAAAAAGCAGGAGTCGACTTTGCTGCACTAACCGCAAACACACCTCACATCGTGTTTGACGACCTCAAACAACGTGTAAGGTTGCCGCTAATCAGCATCGTCGAAGCTGCATGTGAACGCGCTCAAGCCCTGAACTTCAAAAGTGTTGGACTTTTCGGCACACGCTACACGATGCAAGCGTCTTTTTACCCGAAAGTCTTTTCCCGCACCTCGATTAAGCTCGTCACGCCAAATGAAGAAGAACAAGACTATATTCACGACAAATACTTCAACGAACTGCTCAAAGACACGTTTTTGCCGGACACCCGCGCAAAATTTCTCGCAATTGCTGACGAAATGAAAGCCCGTGACGGCATCGAAGCCGTAATCCTTGGCGGCACAGAGATTCCGCTCCTTCTTCGCACCGAAGAACACAACGGCATTCAACTCCTCGACACGACCCGCATCCACGTCGATCGTCTTATCGAAGAAATGTTGACGTAAAAAACACATCCTCAGATTACTCAGGTAGTATCATCTTCACATCCACAAAATTCCCCTGTGTTTCCCCTACTGTTTGAATACTGCAAGTGTGTGTGAAAGGAAATGATCATGGGACTATTTGACAAGATGTTTGGACGCGGGGCGTCGGATGCGGAGAACCAACAGGGAGCGCAGCAACGCTTCAATGAGCTCAAGCAGCGATATCAAACCGTTCTCACCACCGCCGACAACGAACGGATCCAATTCTTGAACCTGCACGTGCAGGACAATAAACTCTTCATCAAAGCTATTGCGCCGTCGGATGAGGCTAAGAACAAGTTCTGGGATCAGGTCAAACTCGTCAATCCGAATGCCGACGACATCACGGCCGATATCTCGGTCGATACCAGCCGTGCGATGGGTGCAGCCGCAGGTGGCGGGCAGAGCAGCGGCGGTCAAACGTACGAAGTGAAGAGTGGCGACAATCTCTCGAAGATCAGCAAGCAGTTTTACGGTGATGCGAGCGAGTACATGCGCATCTTCTACGCAAATCGCGACAAGCTAAACGATCCGGACAAGATCCAGGTGGGCCAGCAGCTAGTGATCCCACCCGAATAAACCTGTACAATTTCGCGGTGAAACGGGTGGCCCGCAAGAGGCCACCCGACTAATACACCGCAATGGATTCAAAAACACTACCAGTCATAACTGCCGAGCGTGTCGTACTTCGTTGGGTTTCCGAAAGCGACATCGATAGTCTCTACGAAATCTTCTCCGATCCGCAGGTAGCGCGCTATTGGAGCGGGCCGCCATATACCACTCGCGAGGATGCGGTAAAACTCCAGCGCGAGATCGTCACCGGCAACGAAAACGACACGATGTACAAGTGGGGACTCGCGCTACGCGATTCCGATCTCCTCATCGGCACCACCACGCTATTCCATCTCAATCTCGATAACGGTCGCGCTGAAGTCGGTTACGCGATGGGCCGCGCACACTGGGGCAAGGGTTACATGAACGAAGCGCTCCAGGCGTTGCTGACACACGCGTTTGAAGTGATGGAGTTGCGTCGCCTCGAAGCCGACGTCGACCCGCGAAACACCGCCTCAATTCGCACCCTCGAACGTTTGGGTTTCCAAAAGGAGGGCTACCTCCGCGAGCGCTGGCACGTAAACGGCGAAATCCAGGACGCTCTGTTTTACGGACTCCTGCGACGCGAGTTTAAATCGAGGGCGGCCACAGAGGGCCGCCCCTACAGTCCGCGCGACATCGCGTAAATCGTCTGGTCACTACAGGGCGCTGTGGTACTTACTGTAGGGGCGGCCCTCCGTGGCCGCCCTC
>DATEIS010000473.1:0-7636 GCA_035278765.1 Pyrinomonadaceae bacterium
ATTCACCTCAGCGGAACGACGGCAGACCACTCGGAAACCGTTGCTACGTTCTCTTTTACAATCCGCAAGTAGACCATTATCTGGCATAAAAACCACGCTTCGTTCTTGCCATAGCGGCACCCTGTTTCACCTTCACACCTACATTCCGCCAATTGCCGTCGTAGTTTTTATCCGCGGGGTTATAGGAAACGCTGTAGAGTGTCTGGAGTTCTGAAGCGACGCGCTGATAGACACCGTCCAGATCTTCAGCACGATCAGCTTTGAACAATGTGCCCCCAGTTTCATCCGCTATCCGTTTCAGTTGCTCGCGGGCCGTTACGTACGATTCGTGAGTATCACTGCCACCCATTCTGACAGTCACTTGATATTCAGTATCGAAGTAGATTGGATAGATTGTTATCTCATCCTCGCTGATTCTCGCGAATACCTCGTCAAATGGATGTTTGGGTTCGTAGTCCTCATCGGAGAGTGAATTGTCCACACCATCCGTCATCATCACTACGGCTTTGCGCTGCTCTTTCACTTCTTTGAAGAGATCGAGTGTTGACCAGGTGGCATCGTAAAACGCGGTTCCCGAGGAACGATTCTTGGTTTTGTCAATCCGCTCTTTAAGGGTTTTTCTATCGCAAGAGAAGTCACAAATAACCATAAACTTTCGGGTGAACATCGCAACCGCGATTGGCGTGTTCGGGCTTAGGGTCTCGATAAATTTTTTGGCTGCCTTCTTTATGATCTTCCAGTGTTCCTTCGTACTGCCGCTCGCATCAAGTAACAGCACAACAGATACCGGCGATGTGACTGGCTCAAATCTGACAACTTGCTGTTCGATGTTGTTTTCAAAAATCTGAAAGTCGGCCTGCGACAAATTGGGGATCAATTTACCGGCGCTGTCGGTCACTCTTACGTTTAGATTGACTAGACGACTGTCGATTTTGATGACGTCGGCAACAGGTGGATCGTTCGGGTCTATCATCGTAGGTGGGTTTGGTCCCGCCGAACTTCTGTTTCCTTCATTCTGACTTGAGAAGGATGAGGCGTTCAGTAACGGTGGATCGCTTCTGCCCGCACCATTCGCCATCGTTGCGTCTGCCCTGGCTATCCGGCCTGCTTCGTCAGCGATCAGTGAGACGGAACCACGTGTACTGCGGATGATGATCGGAGTGCCACCGCGACCTGTCCGGCCGTCGAGGCTGTGTGAATTGATTGGGCCGAATGCATGCACGTCCAGTTGCGAGTTGATCGTTCCGTCAAGTGACCTCAATGACAAATCTGTGTTTGCAGATTTTGGAAGTGAGAGCGAAATATCTCCTGATTCGGTCTGCACCGAAAGTGCCTTCGTTATGCCTCGAATTGCAATCGTTTCGGAGTCACCCCTGACCGCCAGGTTAATTTCACGCGGAACGAATACCAGCAAATTGATTGGTGGTTCGTTGCGGTCTTCGCGAATCTGGATCTTCAGGTCTGTGTCACTCACCTGAAAGTTAATCCGAGCACTGATGGGTCTGCCATCACCAGTGGTATTGCGGGAGGCAGAAACGCGAATACGGTTGCTGTTCCACGTTTCAACCTCTGTGCGACCGTTTGCATTTTCAATTTCGATCGCGGCAAATTTTTGCGAAAACGTCTTTTCGTAAATGTTATCGCTGACCACCCGGGCGTGCGCGAGAGTGGTTGAGTTGAAATAAATACAAAACTGCGCGGCGATCAAGAGAATCGCGAGCGAAGAGGTTCTTCGGGTTTCCATAAGATCTTCCTTTTGTGGAACTTAAGAAGCGAGATCGTCCTGTTTAGGCAGGACTATCCCCGCGATAGCAGCGCAGATTAGTGGACCTCAAAGGCAATGACGCAAACGGCGCCGAGAGTGTTAACAGGTTACTTACACTCTCCATTACAATGATGATTCAGGAGGATCAAAGATGACGCTCAAAGAGTTCTATTTAAAACGTTTAACGGCAGAGATCCCGGTCTTTCTAAAAGTACTCAACGCGTTGCCCAAAGACCTTAGCTACAAACCGCACGATCGTTCACCGTCAGCCGAGCAACTCGCCTGGACCGTGACTTATGAAATGAAGGCGTTAATTGATGTTGTTAATACTGGTAAATCCGAGTGGGAAAACATCACGCCGCCCGGTCTGGATGAGATGATCGCGATGTATGAGAAATGGTCGACCGAGTTACTCGAGAAGGTCGCTGCGCTTGATGATGCATCCCAGGAGAAGAATGCGCAGTTTCTTTATCAGGGACAGGTCGTAATGGAGAAACCAATGATGGAGTTTCTTTGGGACTTCATGTTTGACGCGATCCATCATCGTGGGCAGTTGAGTACGTATCTCCGACCAATGGGCGGGAAGGTTCCATCGATCTACGGACCGTCTGCCGATGATCCTGGGATGTGATCCGGGCGATGGTTGACGTCTTTAAGCTGTACGCTCAGCAAACTCCGCCAGGTTGCTAAGTGTCGAGTTAAGTCCCGCTTGACGATCTTCGGGGCGTATTCCCGGCGGTACATCCTTACAGCGTATAGTGACAAGCGTTCCGTTTGAATTTGGCTCGAGCATCCATATCATCTTCATCCCTCCAGCGAATGCGCGAACCTTCACTGATGACTGTTAGATCAGCATCCACATTCCAATTGACTTCTCTTTGTTATTAAGCCTAGAATGAAAACTGTAATTTAAATCACAAAACAATTTTGGGGTGGTCCTGAATATCTAGGCAAAAATAATGGGGGATATCGCTAGTTAATTCTCACAACTTGAAGAGAGCGTCCAAATTCAATTGGGGTTGTACTAACCTGCAACTCTCCTAGTCTCACAACTCAATAGCAAGGAGATAAATCAATGAAGAGAGCATTTTTCACGCTCTGTACTCTACTCTTAGGTCTTCTCGTGTTTACCGATGCGCGAGCCCAAAATCAGATAGATGATACGGAGTTCTTTGTTCGGCAACAATTTCAGGACTTCGGAATCAGCAACCCCTCAAACTCCGAAATCTTTTCGAAGATAGGCCAGATTGATGCGTGTGGCACGAATGCAGCCTGCCGCAACACACAGCGCGTCTTGGTTTCACGGTCTTTGTGGGATGATTCGCGCTTCCGAGCGCAATCGCGGACGTTTGGCCTCTCTAATACCAGCGGCCTTGAACTCTACGATACCTACGACTTTGTAGAATTGTCTTACCTTATTTACTTGCAGCGTGCTTCGAGTGATCCACCGGACGACGCTCAAAGGCTTGGTTTCTTTTTCTGGAAGGGGTCGTTGGATAACTGCATTAGCAATGCCACGACGTTCAGCCAGAGTTCCCAGTGCAACAACGATATAGTCAACGCCTTCCTAAGCTCGACGGAGTATCGGTCAAGATTCGGCACTCCGTAAGTGTCTTAGGGTAGCTAGTTTCTAATCTGTAACTCCGGGCTTTGCGTGGGAGCGCGAGGCCCGGATGTAACCCTCCCGGCTCTTTCACTTATTAAGTATTAAAGTCCCCCACACTGGACAAACTTCGCAACTACTCTTGACCACTACCACAGAGTGCTCAGTTTCTTGCAGTAGTCGTGTAGAGCTGCGCCGGATTATCGATCGTGGTCCCGTAGATGTCGGAGATCTCGGTTCCAATCAAGGCGTAGCCGCGACAAAGTTGTCGAAGATAACCGTGCCGGGCGAATTTGCTTCCACCTGCGAGGTGCCGCCTTTGAGCTCAAAGATGATCGCCGACGTGGAGATTGAGGAGTTCCAAACCTCGCTGTATTGCTGCGTCCAGGTACCCGGCACTCCTCCAGTGCCCGGTGCTGTATCCATGTGCAGATTGCCCGAGTCGTTACGGATGCGCAGGAACCTATGATCGGTTGTGTCATAGGATATCGAAAAAAGTACAGTCTCAACTCCGCCACGCCCGATTGGCGTCCTCCTCACGCCAATAAGATTGCCGGCCGTCTCATAGATCCGATAGCAGAGGAACAAATCACTACAGACCGAGAAGATTGCAACGGCGTTAGTGTTGGAAGCGGGCGCTTGAACCAACTCAACGTAGGCGTAAGTATCGTCGAAATTATAAGTATTGACCGTGCTAAGACCGCGATGACTGTAGCCGTTGACATTTTGCAGCAATGGGCCAATCTCAAGCTGTTGCGAGGTTTCAGCCAAGGGCACATTCGTGTCGAGGCAGCAACTAATCAGGTTTGTGGTCCACTTCGCTGTGTCAATAGAGTTATCATTGAAGTCATCGCTCACGATCGTCGCTGCGAGGGCATGTGGAAATGTAGGTAGGGTGCAGATCGACACCACCACGATAAGAAAAACAGTTATGCTAATGAGAGTTTTGGTTGTGCTTGCGTGTGAGTGGAAATCTCGGCGTCGCGGTCCTGACATAGCAGCCTCCTGATAGCGAGAAATAAGTTCTTTTACTGGGGCTTGCGGCGAGGTTCTGCGTGCCACAGTAGTGAGCCCCAGAAAACGTGAGAGGAACTCCATAAGGATATTCCTTGTTCTTAATGCTTGAGTTGTTGTTAATACTTTTGAGTTGTCAGGGCGAGTGTTGAGACCTTCGGAGTGCTCGGAGGAGTAACACTCTCGCTAGTGACAGTACTGAAAAGCGGGCTGAGTCTACGCGCCTGCTCTACCACATGTCAATAGGGTGAATTGACCCGCCAAAATCTACTTGCCGTGTTTCCAGAAGCTCAGAAACCCTTCGCCGAATTGATTGACTCCGCTCTGATATGGCTGCTCGCAAGAACTTAAGGCCGCCTTCGCAGATGGTCTTCTTGATTTATAAATAAGAATTGCTCCCCACAGTGGACAATCTTCGCAACTTACTCTTGAGGCCCGCAATAGAAATTCTCGACATCATTCAGCAGACTCAACTCGGGTTTTGGAGGTGTCGATGAAGCGCGGCATTGCCGCAGCCTCACGTATACTTATAGAGAAGGTGTGGAGTTGATCTCTTCCGGAGAGTTTATGCTATGAAATCAATCTTCGTTGCCACTGCTCTCTTGCTGACCATAGCCTCGGTTGTTATCGGCGAAACGGCTAAGAAAAGCGAAGAGGAACTGCTTAAAGCTAATCGAGAGTACGATCAGGCTTTGGTGCGCGGCGACGCCGTTGCTCTCGACCGCCTCTATTCGGAAGAGTTTGTTTACACGACTCCTGACGGAGAGGTGCGTAACAAGGCACAACAGTTAGCCTTTACGAGGTCTGGTGATTTGAGGCTTGAAGCGGGGCAAAGCGATGAGGTAAAGGTGCGGGTCTACGGAAATACGGCTGTAATGACGGGACGCTTTACGGCGAAAGGTAAGTTGATCGATAAGAACATAGATATTCGTGAACGATATACTGCTGTGTGGGTAAAGAGAAGTGGACGCTGGCGGCTTGTCGCCGAACAGGGAAATCTGATCAAGCAGCAATAATTCATTCACGACCTCGATCCATGCAGACAGGAAGTCGATGTCTCAGCGAGCGAAGCTTAAGGAACCGCAGATTTACGAGGCTAGATTTTGCTTTTGTTTCTGTGTGTGGCACCATTCTTCGCGTGCCATCATAGCTCAGTTGGATAGGGAGTCTGACCTCGGATCAGAAGGTCGCAGATTCGAGCCCTGCTGATGCGACAGAGATCCCGATCTTCCTCCAAGGTGTCCTCAACATGTCCCGCATTGAAATAAGAATTAATCGCAGCTACAAGTGGCAATTAGTATTGATCGTATTCGGCTGTGTGATCTTGCTTTACTTCTATTTGGGCGATTTGCCGGTAGAGCTTTGGGTGCTCGGTGGACTGGTCGTCGTCTTTTTGCTGTACAAGGTGGTGCGTGGTGAAAGTAAAGATCCCTGTATCGTCTTGGATGACGAGGGCGTGTTTGACCGAAGACTCAAGATCGGAGTTATCAGTTGGGACGATATCCGCAAAATCAAACTCTACGATCGTGATGAAGGTCGTTATATCTCGATTGAGCTTCATAACGCTCAGAAGTACCAAGCACGCCAGCCGGCTTGGATGAGATTGATTTCAATGGCGCATCGTCTCCATGGCATGAGCGCGACGTCTATTAGTACGAATGGCCTCGATATGGATCGACACACTCTTGCTCACAAAATTCAAGAAGGTTGCGAAAGGGTGAGTCATAGAACTGTTCTTGTTGAGTGAGGATCTGGTCACATCCATTTCGCAACAGATTCACCGTAGACTGTCAGGTTTTTATTTTAGACGCTTGATTGGAACAACAACTAATTAACTTTAACTCACAAAGAATTAAGGCCACCTTCGCGGGTGCCTTCTTTAATTTACTAACAAATTAATGCTCCCTACAGTGGACAACCTTCGCAACTTTTCCTGAAGCCACATGTAACCGTCCCGCGATTACAGCCACGAGTTACTAGAAATTTCCGGGAGGTGAGCTCCTCCCAAATTCGCTACCGGCCTAAAATGGAAAAAATTGGACCATTAGAGTGTCGTTGGACCACCTCGTTCGGCGTCAGACCCGATAAGGAACTATGTGGTCTGAAGCCATTATACTCTTCCTTAAACAATCTGATTTTTTCTTGCGCATCCTCGAGCGAGAGGAACCAATTGACGTTCAAGCACTCATCGCGAAAGCTGCCGTTGAAGGATTCGATGAATGGGTTATCCGTTGGTTTTCCGGGCCGTGAGAAGTCCAGCGTCACCTGGTTGTCATAGGCCCACTTGTCCAATGCCTTAGAGATGAATTCGCTGCCGTTGTCGCACTGGATGCGTTGCGGGACCACACCACGCAAAGCTTTGATCCGTTCCATCACCGCCACGACGTCGATCCCTTTCAGGTTCTGGCCCACCTCGATCTCCAGACATTCGCGACTATAGTTATCGACTAAAGTTAAGGCCCGGAATCTCCGCCCGTCGAACAGCTGATCACTGACGAAATCCATGCTCCAGCACTGATGTGGGCCAGTCAGCAGCGGACGCTGCTGACGCTGCGCCGCAGTCTTGTTGCGGCGCGGCCGCTTACTCCTCAAATTCAACCCTTCTTCCTTGTAAATGCGGTAAGTTCGTTTGTGATTGTCGCGCCAGCCTTCGCGCCGCAGCAGGATGTGAATGCGCGCGAAGCCATAGCGCACCCGTGTCTCGGCGATCTCTTTCATCCGTTGCCGCACCGCCCGATCGTCGCGCGGCTGGTCCAGGTAACGATAGACCGAGCGGTGTAAAAATACCGTCGCACACGCACGTCGCTCCGAGACCCGATACTCTGCCAGCAGCATAGTTGCCAACTGCCGGCGTTGTCGGGTCTTCAAAGCTTTTTTAAGCACATCCTGCAACATCTGTTTGTCCAGCGTCAGGTCGCCACGATCCGCTCAACTGCGCGTTCTCTTCTTCCAACTGCCGCAGCCGGCGCAGTTCGACGGGACCCAGCCCGTTGTACTTCTTCTTCCAGCTCTAGAACGTGGCTTCATTGATGCCGAGCTTGCGGCAGACTTCTGTTACCGTCACTCCGCTCTCGGGCGGCTGTAATGGGTGCACAGAATAGTGTGAAATTTTGCGCAGCCTCAGCGTAAGATTCCGTCCTACTCAAAGCTCTCCGTCCGCTCTCTAAACCAGGTCATTTCACCTCACATTAACTCTAACTAACTCGCTTAAAAATACTTATTTTGTGCCCCAAAATCACGAATATCTGTGAACG
>DATEIS010000474.1:0-35371 GCA_035278765.1 Pyrinomonadaceae bacterium
GGAACTCCGGCGCAAGCTGGAAGGCTCTTTGTAATCGGATGGCTGATCCGCCCCGGCTCACGAAACTCGGTGCCAAATGGGTCGAAGTGAAAAGCGGCGGGCTCAAGGCTTCCGTAGTGGCATGATGAGGGCGTATTGAAACGTGGCCAGCAACACCCGTTGAAGCATCGCTCACTTCAAGCCTGAAGGGGTTGCCCTAAACTTGTCGAAGTTGCTTCTTAATAAGGGAGCAGCCGGGGTCGGTCAGCCATCCGAAGCTTAGGCAATTGAAATGTCTTTAATGTCGTGCGAAGAAACCAGACAAACGTTTTCGTCATACATTGACGACTGCGTATCTCTGCCGGCTCGTGTAGCGATCGATGAGCACTTGGATCGTTGCCCTGTATGTCGGTCGGAAGCTTCTGAGTTACGTTCGTTGACTCGTAGTTTGAGTTCGCTGACGCGACCGAAACCGCCTGCAGATCTTGCCGACACGATTTCTGATCTATTGACTATAGAGGCTGCTGCACGACAGGCAGTCAAGCCATCTTTTAGTGTTCGTGTCGCGCGTTTCCTCGAGCCACGAGTGATGCCTTACACAGTCGGTTCATTCGCCTCGATCATCCTGTTCTTTTTGATGTTCACGGCGCTGCGTCCGCATTTTGTGGCACTCCGTGAGGCGGCGTTGTTAAATAACAGCGGCACCGGCGTTATCGTGCTGCGTTATGAACCGGGATACAACATCTACCAGCCTGTGAGCCGTCAGGATTTTGCCGATAGCCGTGCTCCTTTTGGCGAACAGTCTCCGAGCCTGGATCCGAGCGGTGCTTTGGCTGCTTTGACTCGTGCGTATTCGCAACCACACGCCCATCACTACGTAGATGCTGACGCTGACGACATGATCGTCGTTACGAACGTGTTCAGTAACGGCTCGGCCTCACTCGCGGACGTGGTCCAACCTCCCAAGGACAAACGAATGCTTGATGAGTTTGAATCCGCGCTGCGCCAGAATGCAGCATTCGTTCCTGCATCCTACGATCGTCGCCCTGACACCATGCGCGTTGTGATCACGCTTGGTCCTAAAGTTCAGGTCGACAGTCGCAACTTCTAGTCTTCATTTTCTTATTGACACTGGTCCACAGCAGGCGTAGAGTGCCGCGCATCTGAATTGGTCCGTTGGCCCTGTGACTCCCCACGAGCCTCGGAAATTTGATCCCACTATTAGCCCATTTGTGATTCGTTAAAGTCCTCGCAACCCCCTCAGGCATAACGAGTCGTTACTCGAGCTGTCATCGGAGACTCCCATGTCTAAGATCGCCCGGAACTTCACCCTGCGCCTTATTCTGGCATTTACAGTCTGTGCTTCGTTGTTGTTGGTCCCAGGTGTTTCGCTGCTGAGCGAAGCCTCTCAAGGTCAGGGTCAGAGCGCTGGTCGCGACACACGCCCGCGACCCAGGAAACCTGAAGGCACGCTGCCGGATCTCGAAGAGGTGGAGAAGGAATCAAACGTGGAGCGTGAGGCGCCGCCGCCGATTCCGTCTACCGTGCGCGCGAAGCGGAATGAAGGTAAGCCGTGGGATGGACGGCGAGTGGGTGATCCTGAAACACCACGCAGGCCAGTGGACCAACCGGATGAAGAAAGGCTGACACGACGTGCACATGCGCGCCGACGAGTCAGTATGCCGCCGCTCTCCGAGGATCAATTCATCCAGAATTTCGTCAGTTTAACGTTATTGCGTAGCGCCAATCCGGACGAAACACTCTATTGGAACGACCTTTTGCGGGCCGGTTACAACCAGAATCAAACGTCGCTGAAGCTCGCGGCCATTGAATTGGGCAGGACGCTCTTTGAATCGGCCATATACCTGGCACGGAATCGTGATGCGCACTCTTATGTCCAGGATCTTTACAAGACGTATCTCATGCGTGAGCCGGATGCCAGTGGCTGGGGTTACTGGGAAGCGCTAGTGCCGAGTCATGGGCGTGAGTATGTGCGCCGTGGCTTCGAGGAATCAGGCGAGTTTGCGAACTTGCTGGCGACTATCTCGCTTAGCGGGTCGGTTAGTTCAAACCCTTCCTCGTTGATAACAGCGCGAACAGATCCGCGCAACCAGCCTGGCAATGGCATGCTCTCACGAGATGTGAAGTGGAGTGTGTCATTGCTCGGCTTGCCGGGCCGTAATGGACTCGATCTCGGTCTGGCGCTTTCTTATTCCTCAATGGTCTGGACGCGTTCCGGACCATATTTTTATTTTGACGAGGACAATGGCTTTCCCAGTCCCGGTTTTCGCCTCGGCTTTCCCACCGTGCAGCGCAAGACCTTTGACGCCCAAACAGGAAAGAATGCGTATCTGATGATTACGTCTGCCGGCCATCGCGTTGCGTTGCGGCAGATCGGGTTGTCGAGTGTTTACGAGGCGGCTGACTCGTCTTATCTACAGTTAACCGAGACGGGCGGCACCTTGCTCGTGCGCGCTACCGACGGCACCCAACTCACCTTCGTCGACGCCAACAACGAATATCGCTGCACGCAGATTAAGGATCGCAACGGCAATTACATTAGCGTCAACTACAATACGCAGGGTCAGATTACAAACATCACCGATACACTCGGCCGTGTGCTCACATTCATTTACGACGGCAATGCAAACCTGAACTCGATCACACAGGCATGGCACGGGCAGGAGTCGCATCAGTGGGTGAGCTTCGGCTGGTCAACGCCCAACATGCAGTTCAGCTTTGGAAATGCCCCGGTAGTTGGGATCAAGAATGGTGCCCCCGTGCCGGTGGTTACGCAAGTAGCCTTGAACGACACTTCGCACTTCACTTTCGAATACACCAACCCGCTGCAAGTCTCGGTGATCAAGAATTACTTCGGCCTAATCGAACGCAATGCGACGACCTTCGGTTATGAGACGCTTTCGGATGATGTGCCGCGGTTGAATAGCAGCAGTGTATCGGCGCAGAACTGGACTGGTGTGAATGGAATGCCGGCGCAGGTCACCACGCATTACGGTGTGGTCGATGGCGCGTGTGTGATGACGGCGCCGGATGGGACGATATACAAGGAATACTACGGCACTGGCTGGCAGAAGGGACTGACCACGCTGAGTGAGATCTGGTCTGGCGGGGTAAAGCAAAAATGGACCACCATGGCATGGACACAGGACAACACCTCAGTCAGCTATGAAACCAATCCGCGTGTCACTGAGACAAATGTCTATGATGCCAGCGGCAACCGCCGCCGCACGGTGATCGACTATGGACAATACGCGAATTGGGGACTGCCTTACCTTGTGAAAGAATACGCTGCCAGCGGTGACACCGAGCTCCGACGCACCTTTACTGACTACAATCTCAGCCAGGCTTATCTCGACCGGCGCATCATCGGTCTCGTTGCGGCAGTGCATCTCACCGATGTCGGCAGTTTCCAGGGCAAGATAACTTACGAATATGATGATCCGGCGCGGCTAACGGCACTGCCAGCTTCAGCAACGCAGCACGACACTACTTACAACACTTCCGTTACGGCACGTGGCAACCTGACAAGCGTTTCCCGCTGGGACTTCAATGATATTAACAATGCGTCTAAAAAGCTGACTTCCTACACAAACTATTTCGTCACCGGCAGTCCTGCTTCAGCCACTGATCCATCAACTCATACCAGCACCATAAGTTATTCAGACGCTTTCTCAGACGAGGTCGATCGCCCAGAAACGTTTGCCTATCCCACTACGATGACTGACGCCGACGGTCATAGCTCCACCGTGCAATACAACTTCGACTTCGGCGCCACGACACGGACGCAATCACCCGCGCCTTTGGACCAGTCACAAGGCGCCATCCAAACCATGACCTACAACAACCTCGGTCAACTGGAGCGTGTCATCACCACTAACAATGGTGCCTACAAACGTTTCTGGTATGGGCCGAACTACGTGGCAAGCTATGCGACCGTCAACAACGTCGCTGATGAGCTGTACTCGATCCAGGTGGTGGACGGTTTGGGGCGCGTGATTGGAGCCACCAGTAATCATCCCGGCAGCGACGGCGGCTATCGTCTGGTCAGTACGATTTACGATCAGATGGGCCGAACCAGCAAAGTCTCAAATCCGACCGAAATCGATAGCTCATGGGTGGTGAGTGGCGACGATGAAGGTGGCATCTACTACACCGAACAAACCTACGACTGGAACGGCCGGCCCCGGGTCACTACTAATCCTGATTCGACAACGAAAACGGCTTCCTATTCAGGCTGTGGTTGTGCCGGTGGCGAAGTAGTGACGCTCACGGACGAAGGCACAATTGTTGGTGGTGTGGGCAAGCGTCGCCAACAAAAGATCTATTCAGACATCTTCGGTCGCACAATCAAAACGGAGATCCTCAACTGGGAGAGTGGCAGCCCTTATTTGTCAACAGTCAATACCTACAACGTAAGGGATCAGATAATCAACACGAAGCAATACGCTGGACCGGAATCCCCAGGCAACCCTTACCGGGAAACAACGGCAACCTATGATGGATATGGTCGACTCCAATTTAAACACATACCCCAGGAGTCTACTGGCACAGGGACCACCTGGACCTATAATCCCGACGATACGGTAAGCACGATTACTGACGCACGAGGTGCAGTTTCAATGTTTGGTTACGCTGGCACAAATCGCGGACTGGTAAAAACAATCAAGCACACTTTAGCCGGTAAACCAACTATCGACATAGCATACAGTTACGACGCAGCAGGCAATCGCACTTTGATGACCGACCAAACAGGTACCTCCAACTATTACTATAACGAGCTTTCTCAATTAACCGCAGAAAGTCGAACTCAGGCCGGGACACAATACACGCTCAGTTATCAGTACCACCTGGGTGGTCGACTCAAGAAAATGACTTATCCGGGAAACATGTCAATCAACTACAGCTATGATGGCGCGGGACGATTAACCGCCGTCACGGGCTCTGACACTCTGTATCAGGGCATAAGCTTATATGCTTCCGGATTTTCTTATCGTGCCTGGGGTGCAAGAAAGACCATGACTGATGGCGCCAATCGAACGAGTACCACTACCTATGATTCGCGTCTGCGTCCATTGTCGTACCAAATTGATGGTGGAGCGGTGAATCAGAGTTATGAATACTACCACGATAGCAGTATGCGATTTGTGCACAACGTTAGCGACAGCAACTTCGATCGCCGCTACGAATACGACCAGGCCGGCAGGCTCTCTTTAGCGACCACGGGAGGCGTGGCGCGCGGGGATTTAGGCGCGATTCCGTACTTCGAGACTTTTGGTTATAACGCATGGGGTGATACTACTTCGCGCTTCACGGAGACCTGGTCGCAAGATGAATTCGCTGACGTGGGGAGCTTCACCGACGGCAGACGCGATGGTTGGGAATATGAAGCCGACGGAAACATCAAGACGATTGACACGCGGACTTATGGTTATGATGCCGCCGGCAACAGGGTGCTCATGACAGGACAACTCTGGTCGGGTTCAAACTATTTCCCTACGAGTACGACCAACGCTTACGACGGCGACGGACGAAGAGTGGCAGAAGTATTAAGCTGGCCTTCGCCGTTTACGACAAGATACCTGCGCTCCAGCGTATTGGGCGGCGAGATTGCTCAGGAGATAAACAGTGCCGGACAAACGATCAGTTACGTCTACCTGCCCGACGGTACGCAGCTCAGCACATTGATCGGGTTTCCAAAGTGGCGGCATGAGACGCCTGCCGGAACAGGGTTGTATGAAAACTATCAAAGCGGATTTGTAAATCGAGTTGAATTCGATCCGGTTAGAGCAAATATTGGTTTAACTGCGCCGCCACCTCGAGACACTAATGGAGGTGATGGTGACATTGGTGGCAATCATCATGGTGGGCCAACTGACTCACGGTTCTCGGATATGGCGAATCCGGCAGCCGGTTGCTATAACGTCGGTGGAGTGGATCTTCCGTGCACCTGGAGTATCTTTGATGTGTTTGACTTCTTTGTGTGGACGCCGGCGAGAAATGCTGCGGCTTCTGCGCCGACTGAATCTCTCGCCACGTGGGTGCCACCAAAGCGAGTCGTTCCAATCAATATCCCGAATCCTTTTGATAAGTATGTTGATGTTCCCGTCGAAAGGATCGATACAACATATACTCCGGGCTACTGGAGATTCGCTCCTGCTCCATCCGTGAACATCACCATTGGACGAAGATCCAGCACCGCAAATCTGCAGAACACTAATCCTCTCTTTCTTCAGAGTCATGTAGATGACGTTTGTAGTCTCTTAGTCGAATTTAGTGGCCCAGGCTTGACTGAAGCCAATGGGCCTGGTGAATCAAAGGTTGGGGCGAAGGTCTACGGTCTTGGGTTTACCGTTTCGGGCTCTGTTGTAAACGGTGCCATTGGTACAGTCGAAACGGAAGACGGTATTGATACAGTTAATCCCAATGGTAATTGGGCCATTCAACAATGGGAATCCCACTCATCTCGGGCGACTTACGACGGAGTTCCTGGTCGCCTGTTCTATGGAGGCAGAGCCACACATCCCGATGGTCCGCGCAGTAGTTATAGACAAGTTGAGAGTCAGGCATTTGTTTATTCCGATTTCCCAGGCCCATTCAAGCATAATGATGCGGGTAACCTTACTTACTTTGAGGGTGAGTTTGATTTTGACATAAAGTTAATAAGTGGGTCCCGACAGTGCGAAGTTGGGTTTCATGTAAGTATGTCCCTTCGACAGGGAATATTTAACGCCACTTGGAGAGGGCGGTAACACTATGAAAGAGATTCCTCCTAGAGTCGCAGCCGTTTTCTTAGTGTCATTGTTGGCTTTGGTCACGGCAGCATGGCATTTCACAGCGGAATCGAGACGTCCGCGGAGATCCTCTCCAGCGGTCGCCCTAAACTCGACACAGGCTGTGCTTTGCAAAAACAATATAGATATTCAATTGAACATCGAGCGGCTGGCTTCGGATGAACCTGAGGCAAAGCAAGCAAGGGAAAGGCTTCTCGCGCTAGGAAAAGGTTCACCGGAATGTCGAACTGAAACCATAAGTCAACTACTTCGGGCGATGGATAAGCCAAACCTAAGTTTCGTGATGGATCGGCCTAGCTATTTTCTTTGGTTGAATGGTGCAGTAATTTTAGGCAATTTAAAAGCGGTCGAGTCTCTCGATCTTTTGATCGAGCACCTCGATCTGAATGATGGATTCTTCAGTGCTTCCATGGTTCATCAACCTGCGGTCCTTGGGATAGAGAAGATGGGAGGCTTGGCGGTACCGAAATTACGAAATGCTCTGGAAAACCACCCCAAACGAGAGATAAGACTAGCGACGGCATTGTGTCTTGCGGACATTGGCGGGTCAGAGGCCCAAGCCGCTCTGAAAGACGCGCTGAACACAGAAACCGATCAATGTGTTCGACGCTTTATTACACTCTCATTACCGAATCCAACTGAAGTGAGGTCCAATCCGCGTCACTCCACAAACGAAGGTGAGATACTTCGACAACGGCTACTGGCGTTCAGGTGTGGTAATTGAAAGCTTCCGCAGAACCCCGCACCGAAAGTAGATGATCTTGAAAAGGATTACAAAGATAGTTAGCAATCCCGATTGTGCTAAGTTCAATGGTCATCTAATCAACCGAAGAGGCGCTGAAAAGAATCCACCGCTCACTTAGGTGGCTCCCCATTTTGAGAAAAGCTTGACACCCGCTTGAGCCGCTTGTTAAGTTCTCGCCTCCTGTGAAAAACATCCTGCTAGTGCTTGCTGTCGTCGTACTCTACGTGCTTCATCAGGACATCTGGTTCTGGCGGAGTTCTCATCTGGTCTTTGGTTTCATTCCGATTGGACTCTTTTATCAAGGATGCTTTTCAGTGGCTGCGTCGCTGCTGATGTGGCTGCTGGTGACTTATGCCTGGCCGTCTCACCTTGAAGAGGAAGTTGAAGAAGCTGGTACCAGGGAGGACCGGAGCGCTTGATTCCTGCAATAGTTGTTTTCCTTTACCTCGCGACCGTTCTCTACATCGGCATCTTTGCTTTCCGGCGCGCCAAGGGAAAAGAAGAAGCTGAAGATTACTTTCTCGCCAGCCGCTCGCTTGGTCCATTCGTGTTTCTGTTCTCGTTGTTCGGCACGAACATGACCGCGTTCGCGATTCTCGGTTCGTCAGGACACGCTTTCAGCAACGGCATTGTGACTTTCGGCTTAATGGCGTCGTCGTCAGGCCTCGTGATCCCGTTGACGATCTTTCTCGTCGGTACGCGCGTTTGGGCGCTCGGCAAGAAGCACGGCTTTATGACTCCCGTGCAGATGTTTAGAGATCGCTGGGAGTGCAGTCACATCGGAACTGTGATCTTTGTGGTCCAGGCAGTGCTTCTCGTCCCTTACATCATCATCGGCATCATGGGCGGCGGCACGACGCTCAACTCGATCAGCAGCGGTGTAGTTCCGTTCTGGTTTGGCGGCGCGATTGTCGCGATGGTGGTGATGAGTTACGTGTTCTTTGGCGGCATGCGTGGCACGGCGTGGGTCAATACTTTTCAGACGGTGCTCTTCCTTTGCTTCGGCGCAATTGCGTTGATCGTCATTGGCGTTGGCATGGGCGGCTTTCGCAGCGCTGCGAATGCAATACAGAATTCGCCGCCGTTGGCGCCGCTGCTCACGCGCGAACGCATTTCACCCTACTACTTCTTTAGCTACACGTTCATCCCGCTCTCGGCGATCGCGTTTCCACACATCCTGATATTCTGTTTGACTGCGCGCAAGATGGCCCAGTTTAAGAAGACAGTGATCTTCTATCCGATCTGCATCCTCGCGATCTGGCTGCCATGTGTGTTTCTTGGCGTGATGGCTAATCGCGTCACTGATATTCCGGAGATTAAGCAGAAGCAGGAAGCGAGAAGAGTGCTGGCGACTCAGGGTAAGACCATGGCGCCCGAGCAGCGTGATGAATTACGTGAGAAGTCGGCTGGTGACGACGTGATCATGCTGCTGTTGAAGCACTACGCGCCGTTGTGGCTCGCGGGATTGTTGGGTGCAGGAATCATGGCCGCGGTGATGGCAAGTGACTCGCAGATTCTCGCTCTATCGACTATGTTCACGGAGGACGTCTTCGCCTTTTACGGCGGAAAAACGCGTTTCGGTGAGCACGTGCAAGTGCAAACCGGACGTATTTTCATCATTCTCATAACGCTCTTCGCTTACATTGTTGCCTTACAAGCGCCGGAAACGATCTTCGAGCTCGCTATTCAGTATGCGTTCTCAGGTTATGCGGCGCTGTCGCCACTTTTAATCGCAGCATTGTTCTGGAAGGGAAGCACGAAGTGGGGCGCGCTTGCAGTTACTCTCTGGACTGCGGCGACGGTTGTTGCAGTCGCAGTGTTGCAGTCAATGGTTCCCGCGCCGGCGCCTGGACCAGCGACAGTTCTTTGGGCGCCTGGAGGCGTCGAGGTTCTATCGCGAACACCCGGTGGAACTGCTGTCTTTGGATTCATGCCGGTGGTCCCGATGGTGATCGGCTCGGCGTTGTTGATGATTGTTGTGTCGCTCGCCACTAAGAAACCTGCGTCGAGTACGTTGGCAAAGTATTTTGGAGGTCGATGATCATGAAAAAACTGCTACTGGCTTTCGTTGCTATCGCGATGCTCGCGTCTTACGCAGCCGGTCAAACGGGCAAGCGACGGGCGGTTAAGACGGGAACTCCAAACGGGATCTTTTCTCCAGCGATCATCACTGGAGATCTGGTTTACACTTCCGGCCAGATCGGCATCGACTCAAAGACGGGGCAGCTCCCTGAAGGTTTTGAAGCGCAACTCGAACAGGTTTTCACGAATCTGACGGCCGTGCTTGATGCTTCAGGTAGCAGTATCGACCATGTTGTGAAGGCGACGGTGTTCCTCGCGGACATGAACGATTACAACAAGCTGAATGAGCTTTACCGCAAGAAGTTCAAAGGCGATCCGCCGGCACGCTCGACGGTGCAGGTTGCGCGGCTGCCGCGTGATGCGCGTGTTGAGATTGAGGTCGTCGCGGTGTTGAAGTGAGTTATCCACAGATTACGCAGATTATTAATCTGTGTAATCTGTGGATGGAGCTAACCGAAGCAATACAAGCGCCCGTCCTGCGATCCGATCACGATGCGACCGTTCGCTATTGCCGGTGAAGCGGAGAGGGGCGCGCCAGCATTAAATTCCCAAAGCTTCGCCCCATCGTTCAGACCCAGCACGTAAAATCGTCCATCATTCGATCCTACAAATACGCGACCGCCTGCGATTGCGGGTGAAGATTCAACTCGAGCGCGCGTCGCAAACGTCCACGCCGTTTTCCCATCCAACGTCAAACCATGCACGAATTTGTCGCGCCCACCAATTACTATGCGAGCGCTCGTCACCGCTGCCGACGAGTAATACGGGAACTTCCGCTGCGGGTGCTCATATCGCCACGCGATTTTGCGCTCCGACAAATTAACGCCGAGCACTTCGTTATCAAACGTGCCGTAGAACGCGGAGCCATCACGCAATGCAGGCGACGCGCCTGTGTATGCCCCTGACGAAATGTTGAAAACCTCTTTACCGGTCGAAATGCGAATTGCCCGGAACAGTTCATCACAACCGGCGATAAAGGCCATTCCGTCTGCGATGCTGGGAGTCGAGTGCACTGGTCCATTCGTCTTGAACTTCCATTGCACCGAACCATCCCGTGTCGAGAGGCAATATAGATACTCGTCGTAGGCGCCAATCAAAACCCGATCGCCAACCACGACCGGCGACGATTTAATTTCGCCGTTGGCTTTGAAGGCCCACAGCTTCTTACCGTCAGATGCGTTTATGGCATTCAGCCAGCCACCCAAATCTCCAATATAGACCACGCCGTTTCCGTAAGCGGGAGACGACTCCGCGATTGGATTTCCCGTCGCAAACTTCCAATAGACCGACCCGTTATCGAGACTCAGCGAGACGAGTTCGCCCTTTTGCGAACCGACGAAGACTGTGCCGCCGACAATCGCTGCCGACGATTCGATCGACTCACCGGCTTCGTAAGTCCACAGTTGCTTGAGCGACGTCGGAACGTTTGACTGCGACACTCCAGTCAGCGAGTGATTGCCACGAAACTGGGCCCAGTTGTCTCCAGGCGTGTCTTGCGCCACAACCGAAACCGCAAGCAAAAGAACCAGAAGCAAAATGTTTAATAGGCGCATCGGTAAATCTCAATCGCTCCTTGTATATCAAGCGGTATGGGATTGAATGTCCCGGTCCATTGCTCGGCGGCGTCCGCTGCGAGCTCGGACAGATCACTCTCGCTGACTCCGGCACTGCGCAGGTTATTGCGCAAGCCACCAGCTTCCGCCAATTCTTCGAGTCGTCTCGCCAATTCTTCTCCGGGCGTCATCTGATTGTTTCGTCCCGCGATGCTCGACCAACTCAGCAGGGTACAATAGTCAGTGCCCCACTTTTCATTCCAGCGAACGACTGACGGCAACAACATCGCGATGGCGGCGCCGTGCGCAGTTCCGTAACGAGCCGTAAGCGGATTTGCGCAGGCATGCGTCGCGCCCAGCATCGAATTCTCTATCGCAACACCGGCGTAGAAGGCGCCTAGTTGCATCGCGCCTCGGGCTGAGATGTTGTCAGGCTGACTGAGCACGCGTTCGTAATTTGGCTCGAGTAGCCGCCACGCTTCACGTGAGAACAACTCAGAGAGAGGATTGCGCCGCAACGTCACGTACGTCTCGACAGCGTGCGCAATCGCATCGAAACCGGAAGTAGCAGTGATGCTTCGCGGCTGCGACAGGGTGAGAGCGGGATCGAGAATAGCAACACGAAACGATGCTTTCGGATCGCCGCACGCCATCTTCACGTGAGTCTCCGCGTCGGAGATCAAAGCGTAACTCTGTGCTTCACTTCCAGTACCAGCAGTAGTCGGGATCGCAATCATCGGCAACATCGGTTTTGTTGCCTTGCCATAGCCACGATACTGGGCCATGTGCCCGCCGTTAGTGAGCAAAAAGTTGATGCCCTTGGCACAGTCCATCGAACTGCCGCCACCAAGACCGATAATCGAGTCGACATTCAACGGCGAGACAAAAGTGGTGCCGTTTTCGATCATCCGTGTGTCTGGATTGACTTCGAAATCGTGGTACCGAAAGACCTCGACTCCCGCCTTTTCCAATGGTCCAACGGCTTCATCGACGTGGCCCGAAGCCACCATGCCGTGATCCGCCACGAGCAACGTGCGTTTAAAGTTCAACTCACGCGCCAACTCACCAAGACGCTCAATCACACCGGCGCCAAAAACCACCCGCGTCCGAGGTTGAAAGTCAAAATCTTTCAGATTCCACATCCCTTCAAACCACAAAAGAAGCACAAAAAAACACAAACGATGATTCACTCTTTCATTTGTGCTTTTTGTGCCTCTTTGTGGCTAATTTCTCGCCGTGGCCGGTTTACCAGCGGCCGCTTCGGACAATGCGTAAAGTTGATTGCGATTTGAAATGTAAAGCGCTCCGTTAGCCGGTACGGGGGTCGAGTAAACCGAGCTGCCCATATTTATCTCGGCGAGCACCTTCTTCGTCTTACCTTCCTGCATGATCACGACGTCGCCATCTTCGTCACCGAGATAGAGCTTGCCGTCGATCAGCACCGGCGATCCCCAAACCGCGGCGAAGAGATCGTGTGTCCAGTAGACCTGTCCCGTCTTCGCATCGAGACAGTGCAGGAAGCCGCTGAAGTCAGCCTGATAAAGAAGTCCGTCCTTGATCGCAGGTGTCGAAATCGATCGACGAATCTTGTCGTAGTGCCAGACCATGCCTTCTTTCGTGATGTCGCCGCGCTTGGTGCCATCGATGCAGTACATGTGACCGACGCCTTCGCCGTGTTCGGGATCCTGGCCGTTTGAGAGATAAACGCGATCCTGGTAAACCACCGGCGTGCTGATCACCTCATTGCGCGTCTTGGGCCAAACGGAATCTTTCGGATTCGTATCAAACTCCCAAAGCTTCTTGCCGGTCAAAGCATCATAGCCACGAACCCAACCGTCGCCTTGTCCATGAATGACCTGGACCACACCGCCGATCGTTCCCACAGCCGGCGAGGACCACTGGCCATGCAGAATGCGATCCTGAACGGAATTATCTTCCCACACGAGTTTGCCGGTCTTCTTATTGACGGCAATGATCGCGGGCGCTTTTGGCGAAGGAACGTTGACGTGACTCTCATCCTGACCGTTGGATGTGCTTACGTAGATCAGATCGCCATATGAAACAGGAGACGAGTTCGCGAGGTTATGCGGCAACGACCCGACTTCCTCAATCATGTCAAACTTCCAGACGATGTCGGCATTTGCCTCGCCCGTTAACTTTTCATCGGTGACTGGTCCATCGTTCTCCTTGTCGCGAAAACCCTGTGCGTCAAGACACATTAGCTCAGCTCGATTCGACACGTAGTAAACACGATCGCCTTCGACAAGCGGTGACGACGCAACACCCTGATACGGCCAGTCGTTTACACGACCCGCAGCCAGCTTGTCATGGACCATCTGCCACATGAACTGACCGTCTGACTCACGAAACGCCATCAACACGCCTTTGTCGCCCGTGATCTTCGGATCGCGCACTCCTTCATTATTGGTGCCGACGAACACCATCCCACCTGCGACAACAGCGTTGCCGTAAGTCTGCGAACCGAGTTGGGCCACCCATTTCACATTCTTCTTCGTTTTGACGTCCCAACTGGTTGGCAGTCCCTTCATGTTCGAGACCATATTTCGATCCGGTGTGCCGCCCCACATGGGCCAGTCACCCGAACCTGGATCTGAAGCCGCGGTCGACGGCGCAAGGCAGTACGCTGCAGCGGCAGCCAGCAAAACCATGGTGGAGAGTAGGACAGCCGGGCGATTGATGATTGCGTTGGATTTGATTTTCATGAATCTCATTTGTTTGCGTATACCTTTATGTTGTCGAAATAGAGTTCTGCCAGACCGTTGCCGAATATTCCAGGAGCTCCCTGGCGATTCGGAATCGGATCGACGCGTTCGACCATCCATGCCGCGGGCTCGGGTTCGGTTGCCGGCCATGCCTTGCCACGCGCACGAGTCGTCCCATCGGGCAGATTCTCAACTTGTAATTTAAGACGGTACCAGGTGTCGGGCTTCCAGGCATAAGCAACGCTCTTTGTGCGCTGGGTTTCTGGTTGCCACGGTTCGAGATGCAACATCTGCTGGTTTCCGAAAAGAGTCAACACGTAACGTTGCGCGATTATGCCTGCATCACCTTGCTGTCGCCGCTTTTGTGTCGCAAGAACATCGCCTTCGACCGTGTAGTTCGACCAGTTGGATGGTCCAATGTAAGCACGCGAGCGAGTTAGCAGCGATGAACCCTCAGTCAGCTTCGCGAGCACCTTGTTACCGTTCAGCTCGCGCACGCCAAACTTCAGCGTCATGCTCACCCAGCTTGGCGGCGCAGCGTTAACCGCGTATGAATCGAATGTTTCACTCCACGGCAGTGGTGGAAAGACGCGGACGCTGGCTGTTCCACTGATGTTGCCCACGGTGGCCTTCACGAGGCCTGCCTGGGCGACAGTTTCATTGCCGGCAGTGAAGTGGCCGTTCTCCACAGTGCCTTTTAACTGTTCGAGTGACCACGTCGCCGACGGCTCTTCACGAACAAAATTTCCCTGTGCATCAAAAAGACGAACGCGGAAATTAACCTTGTCGCCCGGTTTGAGCATCAATTCGGTTGGGACTACTTGTACGTACGTCGGAGTTTGAGAACTTACCGGAGTCCCAACGGCTGCACCAGCGGGTTGCGAGGATGTCTGACTCGACTTCTTACTACCGATGCTGTAAAGACCAGCATCAGTCGCGAAATAGATGCGGCCATTTGCGACCGCCACCGATCCGATAATCGCTTCCGGCAGTGCCTCAGTTCCCAGTTGGTCCTGGTCCAGGATCTCGCAACCGGTTGCAGAGGGTTTGAGTATGAAGAACTTCCCGTTTTCAGTTCCGACATACAACTTGCCGTCGGCGAGAACTGGCGAAGCCTTCTGGATCGTCCCGAGATTTTGTAACCAGAGTTGCTTGCCGGTATTCACATCAAATGCGGCAAGGTTGGCGCCGTTATCGATCTGATAAAGTCGCTCGCCATCGATCACCGGGGAAGAGAAGCCGCCCTGCCAG
Source organism: Pyrinomonadaceae bacterium (assembly GCA_035278765.1). Classification (GTDB taxonomy): domain Bacteria; phylum Acidobacteriota; class Blastocatellia; order Pyrinomonadales; family Pyrinomonadaceae; genus PSRF01. The sequence goes on from DATEIS010000474.1 coordinate 15,146, forward strand.
CCGTAGACTTGCCACTTAATCTGTTCGGGCTTGATGTCTCCTTTTGCGGTTGCATCGACCGCGACGATCATTCCCATCTCGTTCGAAGCGAGATTCTCCTCACTGTGTGTGAGGATGGCCATATTGTTATGTACAACGACACCGGTGTTAAGACCGCGTTTGCTGATCTCATATTTCCAAACTGGCTCGCCTGTTTGTGCTTTGATCGCATGGACCACGCCGTCGCTAGCTCCCTGAATCAGCAGCCGCGTTCCGTTGATGTTGACGATAATTGGAGGCGAGTAGGTCGTGTCGTATGGCCGGCCTCCGGGAGCGCTCACCCACATCGTCTCGCCGGTTTTCTTGTCGAACGCCATGAAACGATGTGCGCCGCGTCCGTGTTGTCCCCACTGGAAGGTGACGCCGCTGACGATCACCAGATCGCCGTCGATGAGTGGCGACACGGTGCGTCCGCCGTGTGTAGTCAGTAGTCCGAAGTCTTCACCAATCGATCGTTCCCACAAAACTTTTCCGTCACGATTGAGAGCGATCAGGCTACCGCCACCACTAAACACATAAATGTTTCCTGTTGTCGGATCTCCACCCGGGGAAGCCCAGCCGATACGATGCGGAGGCACGTCGCTCAAGTAAATGTTGAAGCGATGTTCCCAGAGAAGTTTTCCGGTATCGGCGTTGAAGCACATCACGCGTTCCTGTAGCGTCTCGCCTTTGCCGGCAGCGTTTTGCAGGTAGACGCGATCTCCCATCACGATGGGCGCCGAGCGACCACCGTATGGGGCTTTCCAGAGAAGGTTCTCACCAGTTGGTGACCACTTCACGGGAAGATTTTTTTCGGTAGAAATGCCGTCGCGAGCGGGTCCGCGCCATTCGGCCCAGTCACCTGCAATCACAAACGACGACAAAGCAAGGCAAAGATTCAAATAAATGGAGATTAGGTTACTCATTTTGAAGGCCCGTCACTGATTATGGATAAAAACGTTTCCGAGTCCGCAAAAAATCTGTTCAGGACAAAGAAGATTACGCGCGATCGCAACCTTAAGGATGTACAATACGTAAGCTCACGTTGCTGCGTTACACTTTTTTCGAGATTCTATCAGGTTCCGACTCATCCGTTAATCCGGGCTGATTTGGTTTTCTTCAGTGCGAGGAGAAATCATGCTGCTGCTACCTAAGATTTTGCTCTTTTCGCTATTGGCGCTCCTGGTCCCGCAAACCACGCAAAACCCAAAACAGGAATTGAACGATCAACTCTACGAGGCGGTGCGTAAGGGTGACGCGGCGGGCGTCACTGCGGCGCTCGATAAAGGCGCTGACGTAAACGCAAAGTTCCGTTACGGGGCCACAGCGCTGTTCAAAGCAGCCGAGCGCGGGAATGCCGATGTGGCGAAGATCCTGCTCGACCGCGGCGCCGACGTTAAAGTGAAAGACACGTTCTACCAGGCGACGGCGATGACGTGGGCGCTCGACGGCAAACACACCGGTGTCGTGAAATTGTTGTTGGAAAAGAACGGCGAAGATGCCGAAGACGTCTTGCTAACCGGCACCCGCGAGGACAATAAGGAATTGGTTCAGGTTGCCCTTGATAGAGGCGGACTCAAGCCTGAAACGTTGACTGTCGCCCTTGCTGTGGCGACTCAAGAGAAAAACACTGTCATTAGTGAAATGTTGACGAAGGCTGGAGCAAAGCCGCCGGTTCAGGTTGATGCCGCAACGCTTCAGTCATACGCGGGCAAGTACAAAGGCGATCCTGGTCCTGAAGCCACGGTTACGGTCCAGAACGGCAATTTAATGGTGGCCGGATTTACTCGCCAGCCCCAACCGCTGATGGCTTTGGATAACACGACGTTTCGGCCGATAGCGTTCGGTGGGATCACTCTTACTTTCAACGTCGAAGGCGGCAAAGTCACCGGGGTGGCTTTCAAACAGGGTGCTAACACGACACAAATGAAACGAATTGACTAAGCCTTATGTTGATACTTGGACGGCTACTACCCGACGCTACCCGTTACGGTACTAACCTCGTCCAACAGGAACGCAGGAAATTAGAAGCTGTACAAGAAGGACATCGAGGTCGAATCATGAAACGACTGATACTATCGTTCACTGTTTTAATAGCTGTGGTTGCTGTCGCGCAGGCACAGAACTGGCCGCAGTTTCGTGGTCCAGGCGCCACGGGTGTTACTGAAGGTCTCGCGAAGCCGGCGAAGTTTGACGCTGCAGCTTCGCAGAATGTCCGTTGGAAAACTCCGATTCCGGGTTTGTCACACGCCAGCCCGGTCGTGTGGGGCAACAAAGTGTTTGTGGTGACCGCAGTCAGCACTGCGAAAGACGAAACTCGTTTCGGGCTCTACGGCGACGTTGCTCCAGTGAAAGACGACCCCAAGCATTCATGGAAAATTTACGCCCTCGACAAGTCCAGCGGCAAAATTCTTTGGGAACGCATTGCCTACGAAGGTATTCCCAAAGTTAAACGCCATCCGAAGTCTTCACACGCAGCTTCAACACCTGCGACCGACGGCAAATACCTGATCGTCAACTTCGGTTCCGAAGGCCTTTACGCCTACGATCTCAACGGCAAGCAGTTGTGGAAGACGGATCTCGGCGTGCTCGATGCCGGCTGGTTCTACGACATCGATTACCAGTGGGAATATGGCAGTTCGCCGATCATCTACAAAAACCTCGTCTTCGTTCAGGCGGACATTCAGAAGAATTCCTTCATCGCGGCATATGATCTCAAGACCGGGAAACAAGTTTGGAAAACATCGCGCGAAGAGATTCCTTCGTGGGGCTCGCCGACCATCTATGAAGGCAAAACTCGAACTGAATTGCTTACGGTCGGACCAAAAGCGATTCGTGGTTACGATCCCGCAACTGGCAAAGAGTTGTGGAAACTCGGACCGATGTCAGAGATCACGACGCCGACGCCTTTCGTCGCTCACGATCTGATCTTCGTCACCAGTGGTTACTCACCAATCCAGCCGATCTATGCGATCAAGCCCGGCGCCAATGGCGACATCTCGCTCAAAGATGGCAAAGAATCAAACGAGTTCATCGCATGGAGTAAACAGCGTGGTGGTCCATATATGCCAACGCCAATCGTCTATGGCGACTTGCTTTACACATGTTCGAACCAGGGCGTGTTGACGGCCTACAACGCGAAGACGGGTGAACGCGTTTATCAGGAGCGTCTCGGTGGAACTGGCGCCGCATTTACGGCCTCGCCAGTAGCTTCGGACGGCAAGATCTATCTCTCGAGCGAAGACGGAGACGTTTTCGTAGTGAAAACCGGACCGAAGTACGAATTGCTCTCCAAGAGCCCGGTGGGTGAAGTCATGATGGCGACACCCGCTGTCTCGGATGGTCTCTTGATCGTGCGCACGGTCTCGCATCTGTTTGCGTTCGGTGAAACGCCGGCCGCCACCAGCAAAACAGGCAATTAAAACTGATTCATAGCAAAGGAACTACAACAGTGAAACGAATCGCTATAACTCTGGTCGTCGGTCTTTCAATGGCGCTAGCGGGCGTCAGTGTGTTCTCGGAAAAAGCTGCAGCAGGAAACTGGCCGCAGTGGCGAGGCCCGGACGGTTCCGGAATCTCCACCGAGAAGAACCTTCCATCAGTCTGGACGCCAACAACAAATATTAAATGGAAAACCCCGATTGACGGCCGTGCGCATTCATCACCGATCGTTTGGGGCAACAGAGTGTTTCTGACGACCGCGGTGGAAGGAGAGGTAGTGCCGGGTGCGAAAGCGGTGAAGCACACCATCGACGGCGGTAAAGAGTTTCTACATCCAGACAGCGTCGGCGCCGATCGCAAACACGCGTTCAAAGTAATCGCGCTCGATCGTGAGAGTGGCAAAGTCGTTTGGCAGCAGACCGCGTGGGAAGGCACGCCGTACGACAATCGTCATCGCAAGAGTTCCTACGCTGCTTCAACTCCGGCAACCGACGGCAAACTCGTCTATGCGTTCTTCGGCACCGAAGGTCTTTACGCGTACGACTTCAAAGGCAAGCTCGCGTGGAAAGCGCAACTGGGAAATCTCGGAACTGTCGGCATGGGTACGGGCACGTCACCGATCCTCTTTGACAACCTGGTTATCGTGCAGGCTGACGAAGAGAATGGCGAAGCGTCGTTCATAGTCGCTCTTGATAAAAAGACTGGCAAAGAAGTCTGGAAGAAGGAGCGCAAGGTGCAGGTAAGTTGGTCGACTCCTTTGCTCGCCCGGACAGCGAAGCGCGCCGAGTTGATCACGAGTGGAACGGAATCAGTGATTGCCTACGATCCGGCCAACGGCGCAGAGTTGTGGCGTCACAAGGGTCTCGAGAGCAATGCGATTCCTTCGCCTGTTGCGAACGCCGACATGGCGTTTCTAGTGGCCGGCTTTCCTGCAAAAGTCGCCTACGCAATTCGTCTGGGTCAAAGTGGGGATCTCACCGGAACTCCAAACGTACCGTGGACCTATGCAAAGGGCACTGCTTACGTGCCTTCGCCGATTCTGTATGGCGACTATCTCTACCTGACAACCGATCGCGGGATTTTGACGTGTATCGATGCAAAGACTGGCGAAGTGAAATATGAAGGTGGACGAATTCCCGTTCCCGCAACCTTCACCGCGTCGCCCGTTGCATTTGAAGGCAAGATTCTGATGACCAGTGAAGACGGCGACACGTTCATCGTCAAAGCAGGTCCGAAGCATGAGATTCTCGGGACCAACTCAGTTGGAGAGCCCGTTTACGCTTCACCGGCGATTGCCGATGGTCACATCTTCATTCGTGGCGAGAAAAACATCTACTGCATTGGAACATAACCCCTTGATAATCCGTCTAATCCGTGGCAAGTTCTAACCGCGGATTAGACGGATTGAAAAGGATGGGTTTATGACGAAGCGAACGATCCTCATTACGCTGGTGGGGTGTGCTCTGCTTGGCGGAGCGTGCAGCAAGAGCGCGAACGACGCTCACTATGCGGCGGTTGAGTCGAATCGCCAGGCGCAGGCCGCACAGCCTGCGGCATCGGTTGCCGCGTCACCCAGCCCGTCGCCTTCCGCAAGCGCATCACCGGGCGCGAGTCCCGCTGCCCCGGCTCCCGCCAGTAATTACTGGACAAATTATCGAGGTCCAAAGCGCGACGGCAAGTACGACGAAACAACCGTTTCAACTAACTGGCCCAAGACCGGACTCCCCGTAGTTTGGAAACAACCCGTAGGCGTCGGATTCGCTTCCTTTGTTGTCGCCGAAGGAAAGGCCTACACGATCGAACAGCGACGCGGCCAGGAAGTTGTCGCCGCTTACGACATCAACAATGGTCGTGAACTGTGGACGCAGAAATGGAACGCTGAATTCAGTGACTCCACCGGCGATGGACCACGCGCCACTCCAACCTGGGACAATGGACGCATCTATGCTCTCGGCGCAACCGGCGAGTTGCGATCTCTGGATGCGAATACCGGCTCAGTGTTCTGGGGCAAAAATATTCTCTCCGACAATCAGGCCAAGAACCTTCCGTGGGCCATGTCTGCGTCGCCGCTGATCGTCGACGACAAAGTGATCGTGCTTCCCGGCGGTACGTCCGGCAAATCGGTTGTCGCTTATAACAAGATGACAGGGGCTCCCGTGTGGCGAGTGCTCAACGATACGCAAGCTTACGTTTCACCGATGCTGGTTGATTTAGCCGGGCGGCGTCAGATCGTCGTCGTTAGTGCTTCGCGTGTAGTCGGACTCACGCCTGAGAAAGGCGATCTGCTTTGGGAGTATCCGTGGGACACCGACATGGGAATCAACGTCTCGCAACCGATAATGGTCGATCGCAATCGCTTCTTTATTTCCTCAGGATACGGCAAGGGCGCAGCCCTCGTTGAAGTGAAGGGAAGTGGAAACAATTTAACCGCCTCGACAGTCTGGGAAAACAAAAACATGAAGAACAAGTTCAATAGTTCTGTTCTTCACGATGGTTACGTCTACGGACTCGACGAGGGAATCATGGTCTGTTTGGATGTAAATACCGGCGAGCGCAAGTGGAAAGAAGGTCGCTTTGGATACGGCCAGATCGTCCTGACCAATGGACACTTGATCGTAACGTCCGATCAGGGTGAGGTCGCGCTGCTGAAAGCAACACCCGAGAAGTACACCGAAGTGGCGCGTTTCGCGGCCGTGCAGGGCCAGACCTGGAATTATCCCGCAATCGCGAGTGGGCGTTTGCTGGTGCGCAACTCGACTGAGATGGCGGCCTACGACCTCACAGCAAAATAAAAAAAGCCACAGATAAACACGGATTCACACAGATCAATCAGATCTGTGAAATTCCGTGTTCATCTGTGGCTTATTCTATTTCTTGATAAAGATTCGCTTGGCTTCGTACGAAATGTTCGGATTATCGATGTACATGTCGACCACTAACTCACTGCCCGACATGGTCCACTTCCTCACCGTCTGAGTTGTAACCGGTCCTTTCGGAGTTTCCGAAGTCGTGACATCAGTAACCTGAATGCCCTTGTCACCCGGCAGCCACACTGCTGTGCGTTTACCCTTTGCGGGCGGTGCGTTGGGCGGGACCGAGGGTGTGAAGTCGTACTCTTTACCGTCGAGTACATACGTGTCCTTCACGGTTCTTTCGTTGTTCGGCTGGATGAGTTTGGTTTCAACTTCGATCTGATCGTCTTTTTGTGTAACCGTGAGCGTCTGATTCATGTCTCCCGGAAGACCGAAGCTACGCGCTCGATCCATCGTCCAGGTGCCACTGAAATTTGGTTTCGCTGCTGCGAAGGCAATCAACGAGAGAGTCATCATCGCAGCGATTGTAAACAAGATCTTTCTTGCCATCATCGAGTCTCCTTTGCCTTGACCAGCGACAGAAGCGGGCCAGTCATAAATGTCGTAACAAGTGCCATCAAAACCATCATCGCAAAAATTCTTCCTGACAGAATTCCGAGATCATACCCGATATTGAGCACGACTAGTTCAACTAATCCTCGCGTGTTCATGAGCACGCCAATCGAGAACGATTGCGACCAGCTCATGCCGGTCCAGCGACTCATCAACATGCTTCCGCCCAACTTGCCCGCGATTGCTACCAGGATAATAACCCCGCACAGCAACCATCCCTGCCAATCATTTAGCAGGCTTATTTGCGTGCGAAGGCCGGTGAACGCAAAGAAGAGCGGCAGCAACGCGTAAGAACCGAACGCTTCGAGCTTGTCTTTGAGAAAGATCCGAAATTCGGTAGAAGGCGGCATTATTACGCCGGCCAGGAACGCACCGAAAAGCGCGTGAATGCCGATCGTCTCTGTAAGCAGTGCGCAAGCCAGGACAAACGCGAGAATGACCGGAATCAAACGGCGCCTGTGTTGCTGAGAGTCCGGGTCCTTGACCAGCCGGGCCAGTTGCGGGCGCACCAGGAAAATCATCACCGCCGCAAAGACCAACGTCAGGCTGATCGTGATTGCCGAACTCGCGATTCCCGCGAATTTCACAATCGCGATCACGAGCGCGAGGATGCACCAGGCGGTGACATCGTCAACGGCAGCACACGTGATAGCGATCGATCCGAGAGTGGTTTGCGACAGGTTGCGGTCTTCAAGAATTCGAGCGAGCACCGGGAAAGCCGTGATGCTCATCGCAACCCCGATGAATAACGCAAATGCATTAAACGATGTTCCTGCGGGCGCGAGGTCCTGATAGAGAAAAAGTGAGAGCGTCGAGCCGAGAAGAAACGGCACGATGATACTGGCATGACTGATCATCACCGCGGCAGTCCCTTTTTCGCGCAGGAGCCTGATGTTCACCTCCGTGCCGACAATGAACATGAAGAGCACGACGCCGATTTGACTCAATTGCCGTAACGTTTCGAGCGATGCAGGTGGGAAGAGAAACGGAACAGCCCGCGGGTAAATCCACCCGAGGACTGATGGCCCGAGCACGATACCGGCGATCATCTCGCCCATCACCGGTGGTTGACCGATCCGGCGAAACAGGCGGCGAAACAATCCGGCCATTACCAGGATGACGATAATCTGCATGAGGAGAACGCTGAGAGGAGATCGGAAGTTTTCCCAGAGGATACTGGTTGAGGATGGTGTATCCGCCGGCGCAGGTGAGGTGACCGGAATTCCGTCCGCCGGTTGCAGGCGCGCACCTGTGGCCAGGACCAGCCAAACGCCGCCCACAAAGACCAGCAGCATCAATAAATACGGTAGATAGTGTCGCGCGTCCGAGAAACTGAATCCGGGTCGAGGGGGCATCGGTGTTCTATACAACGCCACGGGACAACAGCGCAACCTACCTCCCGAGCAGCACGTAGTATATCCGTGCCATCTGTGTCATCCGTGGCCGAATCTCCTCTTATTGCTCAGCGCGACTATTGATGCTAATTTGACTGTTTCCATGACGGTAGACATTGCTCAAACCAAAACTGAAGTAGGGAACTACTTTGTCTCGAATTATCCGCCGTTCTCCCAGTGGAAGCCCGAGTTTGTGCCAGAAGTACTCGACGCGCTCAATCAGCCGCCGCGAGTTGAAGATCCGTTAGGCCTCTACATTCACATTCCTTTCTGTCGGAAACGTTGTCACTTCTGTTACTTCAAAGTCTACACAGATAAGAACGCTTCCGAGATCGAGGTCTATCTTGACGCGCTGATCAAAGAGAACGCGATTTACAGCCGCATGCCTGCCTTCCAGGGACGTAAGCTTCGTTTCGCGTACTTCGGTGGCGGCACGCCGTCTTACATCAGCGACAAGCAGTTGCGTTATCTCGTCGATGGTCTGAATCGTCACGTGAGTTGGGCGAACGCGGAAGAAGTCACCTTCGAGTGCGAGCCGGGAACGTTGCAGAAGGCGAAACTCGAAACACTCAAAGCGATCGGTGTGACGCGTCTCAGTCTCGGCATCGAGCACTTCGACGATGAGATCCTCGCCGCCAACGGTCGTGCACATCTGTCACCCGAAATCTATCGTGCTTATCAGTGGGCGCGAGAAGTCGACTTCCCGCAAGTCAACATCGATTTGATTGCGGGCATGATGGGTGAGACTGAAGAGAAGTGGCACGAAGCAGTGCGCCGCGCGATCGAACTCGAGCCCGATTCCGTCACGATCTATCAGATGGAACTGCCCTACAACACAACGATCTCGCGCGACATTTTGAAGAAGGGCATGGAATCGCCAATCGCCGGCTGGACAGAAAAACGTCGCTGGCTCAATTACGCTTTCGAACAGTTTCTCGCGCACGACTACGAAATTGCCGGTTCCGACATCGTCGCGACAAAGAAAAAGACTTGTCGTTTCATTTACCGCGATGCCCTCTGGCACGGCGGCGACATGATTGGTATCGGTGTTTCCTCGTTTTCTCATTTCGGCGGCGTCAATTTCCAAAATGCGCACAACTTCGAAGAGTATGTGCGCATCCTTAACCAAGACCGCCTGCCGCTTTTGCGGGCTGTTTCGCTGACGCCGAAGCAGAGACTCATCCGCGAGATGGTTTTGCAGTTAAAGACCGGAGCACTCGACACCGGTTATTTCACTAGCAAGTTTGGCGTTGATGTTTGGAACGAATTTCGTCCTGTTTATGAAGGATTGGAAGAAAAGAGCCTGCTCGAACGTCAGAACGGCGACATCGTGTTGACTCGTCGTGGTCACTTGGAAGTGGATTCGTTTTTACCCGATTTCTTTGAACCTGAACTTAGAACTGTACGCTACGCATGAATACAAATACTTTTGACGTCATTGTAATGGGTGGTGGACCCGCAGGGAGCTCCGTGGCCGGCATGTTGTCGCGCGAGGGGCGCAAGGTAATTCTTTTCGAGAAAGAAATATTTCCGCGACATCACATTGGTGAGTCGTTGATGACTGACACCTATTGGACCTTTCGTCGTCTCGGCTTGCTCGAGAAACTGAAGGAAAGTCCATTCGTTCGGAAGTACAGTGTCCAGTTTGCAAATCCTGCCGGCAAAGAGTCGCGCCCGTTCTACTTCTTTGAGGCTGTGCATCACGAGAGTGCGGTTACGTGGCAAGTCACGCGCGCGCAATTCGATCACCTGCTGATTAATCACGCGGCGGAACAGGGTGCGGTTGTGCATCAGGGCGTGCTCGTGAAGCAGGTGCTCTTTGAAGGCGATCGCGCTGTTGGTGTCGAAGTGCAAATGCAGGATGGCACGCGTGAGAAGTTTTTTGCGAAAGTGGTTGTTGATGCGACTGGCCAGATGGCGATGCTTTCGAACAAGTTTCGCTGGCGCGTGCGCGATCCGAAACTCAAGAAGGCGGTGCTCTATTCGTACTTCAAGGGCGCGCATCGCGAACCCGATCTAAACGGCGGCGCCACACTTGTTCTGCGTACACAAGCCGGCAGTGGTGGCTGGTTCTGGTATATCCCGCTTGAGAACGACATCACGAGTGTCGGCATCGTTGCGGATCCTGACTATCTGTTGAAGGGTCGTGGCCAGGATCTGGCGAAGATTCTTGACGAAGAGATCGAGAAATGCGAGCCCTGCCGGCGTCGCGTTGAGGGAGGAACTCGCGTCGATAAGATCTATTCGATTCTCGACTACTCGTATCGCTCGAAACACAACGCCGGTAACGGGTTTATTATCATCGGCGATGCTTACGGTTTTCTCGATCCGATCTATTCGTCCGGCGTGTTGCTGGCGCTGAAGATGGCTGAATTAGCCGCTGATGCGATTCACGATGCGTTCAACCACGACGACTTTTCCGCCGCTCGTCTCGGGCAGTACCAGACCAAGCTCGACCGTGGTATCGAGTCGATGCGCAAACTGGTGTATGCGTTCTACAACGACGGCTTCAGCTTTGCTGGGTTCCTGCGCAAGTATCCCGAAGAGCGCGTTCACATCATCAATCTGTTGATTGGAGACGTATTCAAGGAAGGCGTCGACGCGGTCTATGGCCCAATGTCCGAGTTCGCCGAAATCCCCCCACCGCTCTACGAGCAGGTCGACGGCACCGTTGTCCCTCAAACGCCGACAGCCGAAGAGTCAGACCTGCTGCTCTCAGCTCAATACCGCTTCTACGACGATCGGCCGCAGGTGAATACTGATGGTGCTGATTAGTGAATTAGTTTCACGTTGAAACGATAAATCTGTTTTCAACGCCGAAGGCGTTCGCTAATTCCAGCCCCGGGTTCGAAGCGTAGCGAGAACCCTAGGTCTAATTCCTACCTACCATTTGAACCCTGAAAGGGTTCCTTCGGTGAGAAACCCTTTTCAGGGTTCAATGCCTTTTTATGATTGTTAACCCAGGGTTGTCGCTGCGCTCCAACCCTGGGCTCGAATTAGCCAACGCCTTCGGCGTTTACCGGGGCTTAAAACAACAACTTCAATCCAAACTGAAGATGACGTGGGTCGCGCGACGAGGTGATGCGTCCGAACGTCGGGGATATTGAAGAAGTTGAGGGCCTGCGCTCTTACTCAGGTTCCTCCCAAACTGCCATTCTTCACGATCGCGTTAAGAAGTTAAAATGTCTTGTTTCATCCATGCAACGCGTGTTAGCTTACGCCTTACCTTCGTTTTTAAAGGAGATATTAGTGAATCCGAAAGTGTTTGTTAGTCATGCGGGAGAAGATAAGGAACGTTTTGTTTTGAACTTCTCCGCGAGGTTGCGTGCATGCGGTATTGATGCCTGGGTGGACCAATGGGAAATGTTGCCGGGTGACAGCATCGTCGACAAAATATTTGAAGAAGGTATTAAGTCGGCTCAAGCCGTTATTGTAATACTCTCTAGGTACAGTGTGAATAAAAAGTGGGTACGAGAAGAACTTAATGTGGCGTTTATCAAAAGAATAAACAGCGGAAGCAAGCTGATTCCTATCGTGATTGACGAGTGTGTCGTGCCAAAAGCTTTGGAATCAACCGTATGGGGAGCCAATAAAAGATCTTTCGAATTACGATCTAGCCTTTGATCGTATTGTCGCAGCAATATTGGGAGGATCAAGTAAGCCTTCGCTTGGTAAATCTCCGGCCTATGCTTCGACGCTTTTGGACCCGCTCCCTGGTTTGGAAATAATCGATAGCATCACCTTGAAGCTTAGTTGTGAGTATGCTGAGGAACTGAGGCATCATTTCATCGGAGATCTCAATGAACTGTGTAATAGGGCAAAGTCACAGGACATACCTGAAGAACAGTTCTTTGAGTCTTTGGAAATTCTGAGCTCCAGAGGATACATTCGTGGAGAGAAAGTTTTTGACCGAACAAACCGAATTCATTATTTCACTATCACTGACTACGGAATGGAGCAATACGCATGCAACTACATCAAAGATTATGGTGAACACGCTAGAAATGTAGGACTTCGACTTCTTAATTCAAACGAACGGAACAGCGTTCAGATTGCGCCGGCGCTTAACATCTCACTTCTGTTGGTGAACCACATAATTAGCATGTTTAAAGCTAGGGGATGGGTGAAGGTTATCGAATCAACTAGTGGCGATTTCAACTATTACATCTGGGAAATCTCACCAGAGTTGAGGCGCGCGATGAGATAGTGGGAAATAGTTGTTTGCCGAAACGTAAGCGTGGTATCGTTTTCTCGTGAAAACTCTTGCGGAAATTGAAGCTGCAGTCGAATCGCTGCCAAAGGATAAACAGGAGGAATTGCTTCGCTTCATTGAGGCGCGTCTGAGAAATGGCGCGACGGCCTCTCCTCAACCTAACAACATAGGCCGTGGTAAACGAAGCTTTCCGGTATCCAAAGGTCGCGTGCCATTCACTTCAGCAGACGTAACGCGGATCGAATCTGAATCTGATGCGACTTAATGTGGTTGTTTGATGGAAATCTCTTAGTCGCCCTCACGATTGACACACACGAATTTCACCAGAGAGCTCAACGCTGGTTCGCTTCTCAGGTAGAACCGTTCGCGACATGCGCAATCACTGAAGGCACATTGTTGCGCGTCCATATGAGGACTGCGCAGGATACGAGCGCAGCGGCTGCGTGGTCCGCGCTCGAAGCGATTCACGCTTTGCCCGACCATATTTTCTGGGACGACGGCTTCAGTTATAGCGATGTTGCTTTTGCCACTATCTCCGGCTCAAAGCAAGTTACCGATGCATGGCTGGCAGAACTTGCACGTCGTCACGGTGCGCAACTCGCAACTCTAGATGCTGGTCTTGCTGCATTTCATTCTGATGTGGCCATCTTAATCCCAACCTAAAAACTCTAGAACAACAACTTCAATCCAAACTGAAGATGACGTGGGTCGCGTGACGAGGTGATGCGCCCGAACGTCGGGGAGCCGAGGAAGTTGTCCGGTAGATTGAAGTTTGGATGATTGAAGAAGTTGAAGGCTTCCGCTCGGAACTGCAGGTTCACGCGTTCTGAGAACGCCGTATTCTTCACCAGCGCCACGTTGAAGTTCTGAAATCCCGGTCCATCAAGAATATTTCTGCCCGCATTCCCAAATGTACCCGGAGCAGGGAAGGCGAAAGCATCTGTGTTGAACCACTCGTCTGTGGTGGGATTCGAGAGCTCCGGATTCGCAATCAGATTGGGCCGATCGTTGTTGCCGAAGCCAAGGATCGAACGTCCGGTGCCGCTGTTGTCGATTTCGGAAAGCAGCGCGACGGTGAAAGGCCTTCCCGATTGCAGCGTCAGAATTCCAAACGTTTCCCACCCGTTTACGAGTCGAGCGGCAAGATCGTCACCACTCCGTCGGAAGGGAAGCGCATAAGAGTAGCTGACCGAGAGACGATGAGCGACGTCGAAGTTTGAACGTCCACGCTCGGCAGCGACGTTGTAACTATTCTGCGGAAAGTTTGGATCCCCGGTACTGCTGAAAAAGTTTGAAGCGTCGTCAATCGACTTGGACCACGTGTACGACGCGAGTGCCGACAAACCTCGTGACATTCGTCGCTGAAAGCGTGCCTGCAACGCGTGATAGTTTGAGTTGCCGCGCGACTCGAGCAGGTCAACGTCATCAAACTGCGGATTAGGTCGCGGCACAAACGGCAGCCCCGGTGGCAATATGCTCGGTTGCGGCTGGTTGATATCACGAGCTGTCAGCAACTTGGTTCCCTTCGAACCGACATAAGCAACTTCAAACACATTTCTCTGACCAAGTTGTCGTTCGATGTTGAGGTTCCAATGCTGCATGTAGCCCGTGCGCAAATCGCGTTGAATTGCGAGCGCGGAGTCAGGCAGCGCGAACGGGAAGAACGCCGGAAACGGATTGTTCACCGTAAGCGGCAAACCCTGTAACGGGAAGAAAACGTTGTTATCGAAAAACGGCGAATTGAAGTAGAGTGCTTCCGCCGGCGCGAGTGGCGATTGATCGTAATAAACTCCGTAACCACCGCGGAGCACCGTCTTTTCCTGAACGGACCATGCGAAGCCGACGCGCGGCGCAAAGTTGTTCTTGTCGGCTTCAAAGCCACTGCGTGGCATGCCATTAGTTCCAACTCGCACAAGACTGCCCGTTGCAACATTGAAAACATTCGCACGATCTTCAGCATCAACCGGCGGCGAGTTGTACTCGTAACGCAAGCCGCCCGTGAGCGTCAGTCGCGGCGTGATGCGATAGCTGTCGTTAATGAAAAAGTTGAGACTATGCGTACGGATCTGTTGTGGATTATCGACACGCGCAATACTCGTCACCAGCGGCAACCCGAGCAACAGGTCACCGAGCGCATTGAAGGTAACCTGTCCGAACGGTGAAAACTGAAGCCGCCCGCGCGATTCAACATCACGAAAAGCATTCTGCTGTGTGAAACGCACGTCGGCGCCGAACTTCACCATGTGATTGCCGTTCACATAACTGGAGTTGTTGATGAACTGGTAAACATTCGTCACGCTCTTTTGCGGATTATTTCCTTCGTCGCCCAAAGGAGAGAATCCGGTGACGGTGATGAAACTCAACCCGAGATCACGTGCACGCGGCGAAATCGTCGGCAAGCCAATATCAGAATTCAGCACACTCGCTTCCTGGGTCACCGAGGCCGCAACTCTACTAAACGCTACGCGGCTTTCATTCACGAGATTGGGCGTCAAGAGTAACGTCAGTGCCCCCATTCCGTTTTGACTGCGACGTTTCACAGTGTCGCCAAAGCCGGGCACGAGCGAAAAAGCCGCCCCAGTGAATGGTTCAAAAAGATCGCGATCTCCGAAACTGTAGCGGAAAGCAAGTTGAGCGCGATCGTTGAGATGCTGATCTATGCGCACATCGAAACTGTCGTTGTCATCGCGCAAAATTGGCGACGAGACGAAGTTTGCCGTGCGGTCATTGCGATTTGGAAGCGGGTAGAGCCCGGCGATTGCCCGTCCAATCGGATTGATTAAAAAGTCGGGGATGGTGGCATTGTCAAAAGGCATTCCGGTAAACGGATTTATCGGCACACCAAATCGGTTCTCCGAGAAGTTACCCACACGCTCGAGCGCTGTAGGAACGTTCGTGACGCGTGTAATGCCTTCGCGTGAACGTGTGCCTTCGTAATCAGCAAAGAAGAAAGTACGATCCCGTTTGATTGGACCACCCAGGGATCCCCCAAACTGGTTGCGAATGTACTTTGGTTTCGGTTCTGAAGCGGGGGCGAAGGCGTTGCGCGCGTCGAGCGCCGCATTACGATGAAATTCAAACGCCGAACCGTGGAAATCATTTGATCCCGAATTGAGTATAACGTTTACCTGTGCACCTGGATTCCGCCCGAACGACGCGTCGTAAGTGCTGGTCAACATCTCAAACTCACGAATAGCATCAACCGACGGTCGCACACCGAACGTGTTCAGTTTGGGATCGATGTTGTAAACACCGTCGAGCAGGAAGTTGTTTGCATCCTCGCGCGCGCCGTTTACGCTGAACGCGAAGTCACCGCGAGCTGAACCGGCCGATCCCTGTGCCGGCGGCACGGCGCCCGGCACGAGCAAACTCAATTCGTAAAAATTCCGTCCATCGAGGGGCAGACCAGTTACCTGGCGGTTCTCGATCACGTTACCGAGCGATGCATTCTCCTTTTTCAGGAGTGCTTCGAAGGGAGCGTCGATGTAATACGGATCCAGCCCGCCAACTTTGAGGGAGACATCATGGCGTCGTTCGTCGTTAACGAGTAGCACTAGTTGTTGAACTCGCTTGGCAAAAGCATTTGCTTCGACGGCGATCTCATACCGGCCCGGCGGTATCGATGAGATGGCATATTCGCCATTCTCGCCAGTCGTGGCAGTTCGCGTCTCATCGGTCTCCAGGTTTCGCAAACTAATCGTCGCACCGGCGATTGCTGCGCCATTCGGGTCGGAGACGACTCCGCGCACTGAAGCCCGATGAGTTTGAGCTGCGACGACTGCCGGCAACAAAAGGGGAAGAACGAATAGAAAGAGAGTTCTAAAGTTCGACTTCAAGGTTTAAGGCTCCCATTCGAGATTTTGGATGGACTACAACGACCCGTGTATTCGGCAGACCTTAACAAATGAGTTGCTGCTCTGTCTAAGCCTCAGATGTTAGAATGCGCGGAACCTAAGGGACGTAGACATTACGGCGAAAGCCCGTTTCGAGTTTCAGCTTCGAAACAAAAGATATTGGCCACAAAAAAGCAGAGAAAGTACAAAAAGATGAAGTGTAACTTTAAGTGAAATATTTGTGCTTCTTGTACTGTTTTGTGGCTGACATTCTTAATTCGCGGAGGTCCTAATGCTCTGGATCCTTTTTGCTCTCGGTGCCGCGCTCTCGTGGGGACTTTATGGTCCTGCGCTGCATCGCGGCCAGGTAGAGCTCGGCAATCCTATGCGCGCCCTGCTCTGTGTGGGTGTCGCTTACTTCTTGATTGGCGTCCTCGTGCCGGTTATCAGTCTTTCTGCACAGGGCCAGCTTACAGGTTTCTCAATGAAAGGCTCTGTCGGCGCGACTGTCGCAGGCGCACTCGGTGCAGCCGGAGCCGTTTGTATCATCTTTGCTTTCAGGTCGGGTGGGTTACCAACATACGTAATGCCACTCGTTTTCGCAGGGGCGCCACTCGTAAATGTTTTGTATTCGATGTGGCTGCACCCGCCAAAAACTTCGCCGAATCCGTTGCTCTATCTTGGTTTTGTTTTGGCTGCGCTCGGCGGCGGCTTGGTGCTTTACTTCAAACCGCAGTCGTAGTCCACAGATTACACAGATTAAAGAATTATCTGTGTAATCTGTGGATGGATCTTCGTGTCTCCCCACTTAACGAGATTATCAACACGAAGGAGATCAGAATGAAGAACACACGGGTTTTTTTGCCGGCGATATTGCTGTTGGCGTTAGCTCACCAGGCGTTGGCCCAGTCTGCCGCGAACTGGCCGCAATGGCGTGGACCAAATCGCGACGGCATTTCAAAAGAGACAGGATTACTCAAGCAGTGGCCGGCAGAAGGTCCGCCACTTGTCTGGAAAGCTTCGGGCGCCGGTGGTGGCTACTCGTCGTTCTCTGTCGCTAACGGCAAGTTGTACACCATGGGCTTGCGCGGCGATCGTGAGTTCGTCATAGCGTTTGATGTCGCGACCGGAAAAGAAGCCTGGTCTACAGCACACGGCGGCGCGTTTCGCAACGATCGTGGCGATGGACCACGAGGCACACCGACTGTCGACGGCGATCGAGTTTATGCACTAGGCGGCGATGGTGATCTCAGCGCACTTGATGCACGCAGCGGAAAAATCATTTGGTCCAAGAACGTGCTGAAGCAGTTTGGCGGATCAAATATCACGTGGGGCATCAGTGAATCGCCTCTCGTACTCGGAAACAAAGTGCTGGTGAATGCCGGTGGACCGGGCGCTTCGATTGTTGCGCTCAACAAGGCTGATGGGGCGCTGATTTGGAAGAGCCAGAGTGATAAGGCGGGTTATTCGTCGGCTATTCCGTTGGAACTCAACGGCACAACGCACGTGGTGTTCTTCACCGGTCAAAGAGCGGTTGGACTCGACGCGAAGGATGGTCGGTTGTTGTGGGAGTATGGCAAACCATCAAACAGAGTAGCGAATATCGCGACGCCGATAGCGCGTGCGAACCGTGTGTTTATTTCGTCCGACTACGGAACTGGCGGTGGAGTGGTTGAGATCGGTGGCGACAATAGTGCCAAGGAGATCTGGTTTACACAGGACATGCGCAATCACCACAGCAGTTCCGTGTTGATTGGTGATCACCTGTACGGCTTCTCGAGCGCGATTCTCACTGCTATGCGCTTTGATACGGGTGAGATAGCGTGGCGCGATCGAAGCGTGGGGAAGGGATCGTTGGTCTATGCCGACGGCAATCTCTACGCGTTTAGTGAGAATGGAATCGTCGGACTGATAGAAGCCACGCCGACTGGATACAAAGAGAAGGGACGCTTCCGCATTGCGCAGGGAAATCTGCCGACATGGACACATCCGGTTGTTGTAGGTGGGCGGTTGTATATAAGAGATCAGGACACGATCTACGCTTACGACGTCAAACAGAAATAAGCCACGGATAACACGGATCTGTTTTACAGATCCGTGTTTATTTGCGGCTGGTCTGATTTGTGGCTCGAGCTAAACCGGAGAGTGAACGGGCGCGATTTGGTTGACGCAGCAACGAGATTTTAAATTGTTCGGATGCCTCGGCGAATTTTCCCGCGCGCAATAATATCTCACCAAAAAGCTCGTGTGAGGGCTTGATAAGGCTGGGTGGACCATAAGGCGCATTGGTTGCTTCTTCCAATGTTGTGGCCTTCTTCATCAGCTCAATCGCCTTTTCATGCTCTTTCTTCATCGAAGCACTCAAGGCCGCGATCTCAAGTTCAAAAATCTCAGAATTTGCAGGACGACTAGAGCGAACCGCTTGCAGTGCGGTGATGATCGGACTGACGTCAGAGCCGTTAATTGCTGCCGCAAGTCCGCGAACAAACAGCGGTAAAGTGACACTGGCAGATGAAGTGCGCACTGTGGCGCCACCGGAAGTTGGTGCGGCACCGTGACTGCCGTGACTGCCAGTCATCGACGCTGTTTCCGAAGTCGCAGGCGTCTTGTTCTCGGGAAAGAGCTCGCTGGCGAGATTCCATCTCTCAGTTTCGACAACGAACGCCGCGGCCATGTTGGCGTAATTATTTTCGTAATAACCTGGTCGCAGTTTGTTGTCATAAGTCGATTCCGACATCACTTTCTTCATCAAGTTAAGCAACTTCTCGGCGTCGTTGTAACGGCCTTGCTGCAGATAGGCATAAAGCAGCCAGTGCAGGCTGTGATAATCACGAACGCTGACAGACAGGTTCTTCCGCTTCATCCACGCATCCGACGACTCCCACGCTGCTTCGTTCGACGCTGCGGCTTCGGGCCACATTCCGAGTTGCAGAAAAATATGCGATGGCATGTGACGCGCGTGATGTGCCTCGGGAGCGATGCTGGCGTAACGACGAGCAGCAGGTAGTGCGAGAATAGCGTGGTCGGGATCGTCAAAAGCGTGAATGATGTAATGCGCTGCGCCCGGATGATTCGGATTCTTCTGATAAACCTCTAAAGCGATCGCTCCGGCTTTGGCCTGCAGTCGATAACCCTTCTCACTACCGCTCAGTCCGAGCAGCGAGAGTGAATAAAATGCAGCGGCGTCGAGATCATCTGCATAAGCACGATAAATCTTCTCCATCGCTGCGGAGTACGCGGCATCGCGCGCGTGTTTGTCACCTTCACCGTAAAGTAAACGGACGGCGTTGAGATAGGCTCGTTCCCGTTCAGTCAGCTTCGGCGTTTCCTTAAATTTGGCGACCACAGCGCGAGCGCCGGTGAGATCCTGTTCGGACCAGAGCGGATGATTGTATGTCATCGCTTCGCCCCAGTAGCCCATTGCGAAATCAGGCTCGAGCTTCGTCGCCTCACGAAACTCGTCGAGCGCTTCCTCGTACCAGAAAGAGTGCAAAGCCGCGAGCCCGCGTAAAAAATGCGCCTGCGCTTTTTCCGATCCTGACGTCGGAAACTCAACCCGCCCGAGCTGCGACTCCTGCGCCCGGACGGTAACGGCAATAACGGCGACCAGTCCGAGAATTAATGACCGCTTCATATCAGCCTTCTTTTATGTGCCTTTGTGCCTTTTTGTGGCTCACTTCTTTCCGATAGCGTAAAGATGCTGGGTCGTACGAATGTAAATCCTGCCATCAGAGATCGCAGGTGAACTCAACACGTAATCATTCAATGAATTCTCAGCCAACACTTCAAACTTTGGACCAGCAGCGATCACAGTCGTCAAACCATCTTCATTAGTGATGTAGATTTTCCCGTCTGCAAGCACCGGAGAAGCGCTGTAGGTGGCTGATTTGATGCGTTGTTGT
>DATEIS010000475.1:0-8208 GCA_035278765.1 Pyrinomonadaceae bacterium
ACCGCAAATACGCCATCTCAATCACCGTTAAAGGAAAGTATCCGCACCGATATTTGCATCATCGGTGCGGGTATAGCAGGGCTGACGACTGCTTTTCTGCTGGGAAGAGAAGGGCGTTCGGTCGTCGTGCTGGATGACGGAACGATTGGCGGTGGTATGACGGGTCGTACCACCGCCCATCTCACTAATGCTTATGACGATCGTTATGTGGAGATCGAGAGGGTGCACGGCGCAGAGGCATCGCGCTTAACGGCCGAGAGTCACACGGCAGCGATCGATAAGATCGCTGAGATTGTTTCAAACGAAAAGATCGATTGCGGATTCGAATGGGTGGACGGGTTTTTATTTGGAGCAACGGCCGACGCAGATGAGTTACTCGACGACGAATTGGCTGCCGCACAACGCGCAGGACTGACTGGAGTGGAAAAAGTTGCGCGCGCCCCGATCGAATCTTTCGACACGGGCGTAGCGTTGCGTTTTCCGCGCCAGGCGCAGTTTCATCCGCTCGAATACATGAATGGTCTCGCGCGCGCAATTCTACGTGATGGTGGAAGGATATTCGGACAAACGCACGCGACTAAGATAGATGGGGGGATCGAAGGCGGCACGGAAGCTCGAGTCGAAACCAGTCATGGCCCGGTCGTGACAAGCGAAGTTGTGGTTGTGGCTACCAATACGCCTGTAAACGATCTGGTAGCGATTCACACGAAGCAGGCGCCCTACGTAACGTATGTGATTGGCGTGCGAGTTCCAAAAGGCTCAGTTACGCGAGCGCTTTATTGGGATACTGGAGATCCGTATCACTACGTTCGACTTCAGTCTGACAATTCTTCAGACGTTTTAATCGTCGGCGGTGAAGATCACAAGACCGGACAAGCCAATAATGGGAATGAACGATTCGCGCATCTCGAGCAGTGGACGCGTGAACGTTTCCCGCAGATGGGTGAAGTCGAGTATCGCTGGTCCGGACAGGTCATGGAGCCTGTCGACGGCCTCGCCTTCATTGGTCGAAATCCTTTGGACGACGACAACGTTTACATTGCGACTGGCGACTCCGGACAGGGCATGACTCACGGCACAATCGCCGGAATGTTACTGACTGACTTGATCCAGGGACGAGAGAACAAGTGGGAAGACCTGTACAACCCTTCGCGAATTCGGCTGAAGGCACTTCCTGAATATGCGTCGGAGAATATCAACGTCGCTGGACAGTACGCTGATTACGTTACTGCGGGTGATATCAAGTCGGAAGAGGAGTTGAAGCCGGGCGAGGGAGCCATCATGCGTGAAGGCGTTTCGAAGATCGCCGTCTACCGAGATCAAGCCGGCACAATACACAAACTCTCAGCCGCATGCCCGCACCTTGGCTGCATCGTGGCGTGGAACTCAACCGAGGAAACCTGGGATTGTCCGTGTCACGGTTCGCGATTTGGCGCGAACGGGCAAGTTTATCAGGGACCCGCTAATAGCAACTTAGCTGAAGTTGAAGAATGATCCGTGTTATCGATGGTTAATAAGCCACAGATAACACGGATTTTTCCGGATTAAACAGCTCGACGTCCACTCACGAGGTTGATGACCAAAATAACCACCGCAACCACGAGCAGCAGGTGAATTAAACCTCCACCCACGTGCGACAGCAATCCAATCAGCCACAAGACCAACAGAATCACTAGAATTGTCCACAGCATGATCGAAATCTCCTTCTTGAAACTTCCTTAAACCGTTGACCGAAAGAATCAAGTGCAACGGACATGCCAATGTGGAACTATGAATTCCGGCCCAATCAACGCAGCCGTCTGCATCACAATCATCCGCTTTTTGAAGCCGGGATCGAGTTATGTGTCGAATCCGTTCAATAGGGCTTGAACAGATCGAGATAAACTTATTATGATTCCCGCGTAGTCAATCCCATCACTCTGTGGCGTCCCAACTAAGCGGCAACCGAGGGCGCAAATTTCGGATAAACAAAATGAATCGAGAAGCGGAACAAGCTCCTGTCGAACAAGTTTCTGAAGGCAAGTACGTCTACTGCATTATCGAGACCGCCGAACCTCGGTCGTTCGGTCCGATGGGCATCGGCGCTCGTGGCGACGACGTTTACACTGTTCATCACAAGGGCCTCGCGGCCGTCGTTTCACATACACCGCTCGTGGTCTACGATCCGACCCGCGAGAACGTTTTTGCGCACGAACAGGTGAACGAAACGGTGATGCGCGAATTTACGGTGCTGCCAATGGCGTTCGGCGCGTTGTTCCGAACTGAAGAGGACATTGTCGAGTTGATTCGCGGAACCTACGACGCCTTGCGTGACGTGCTGACAAAGATGGAAGGCAAGGTCGAGTTTGGACTCAAGGTAAACTGGGATCGCGACAAGGTAACGGCTGAGCTCGAAGAAAAAGACGACGAAATCCGGCACCTCAAAGAACAGATCGTCTCGCGCACCACGGGTTCGACTTACTTTGCTCGAATGCAGCTCGGCCGGTTGATCGAGACCGCGTTGACCGATCAAGCGGATGCATACATTCGTGAGGTTTATTCACAACTCCGCGACACCGCGGTCGCTTCGCGCGCGAATAAACCGATCGGCGACCGCATGATCATGAACGCGGCGTTTCTGATTGAACGCGATCGCGAAGCGGAGTTTGACCAGAAAGTAAAAGAGATCGCTTCGAAGTACGAAGGCAAGCTTTCGTTCAAGTACACGGGACCATGGCCGCCGTACAATTTCGTTCACATTCGTCTGAAGCTTGAACGTGGTGAGGGTGGTGCTGAGGCAGTCGCTAGCTAATGTTTTTGATTGACGATTTATTACTGGCGCCGGTCAACGGTTTCAAGTTCATTCTCGGCCAGATCCAGAAGATGGCCGATCAGGAACTGAACGACGATACTGTCATCAAGGAGCAGTTACTCGAACTCCAGATGCGTTACGAGTTGGAGGAGATCTCCGACGAAGACTTCAAGGAACGTGAAGCCGAGTTGTTCGCGCGCCTGCGAGTGATCAAGATGCGGCAGCTCGATCTGATGCATGAAGCGACCGCGCACACGGCTGACTCGTCGAGTTTCGTCATCGAAGTCGGCGGCGACGATCAGGGCGGGTTTGACGAACCGCGCGACAAAGGTTGAAAGCGCGTTATCTTTTCTTTGGCGGCAAGGGTGGCGTCGGCAAGACGACTGCCGCGTCTGCAACGGCTCTCTTTCTCCTCAACCAGCTAAAACGAAACGAATCGATTCTCCTGTTCTCGACTGATCCCGCGCACTCTCTGTCTGACAGTCTCGACGTCAAAATCGGTAATCGTCTGGTCGAAGTAAAACAACTTCGCGGCGCACGACTGTTTGCGTACGAGATGGATGCGAGTCTTGCGCTCGAGAGGTTTCGTGCGGCGCATGGCAAGGTGCTGGCGGAGATCGCGGAGCGTGGAACTTTGCTCGACGAGGAAGACATCAACGAGTTGTTGAGTCTTTCTTTGCCTGGACTCGATGAAGTGATGTCGCTTTTTGAGTTGAGCGAGTTGGATCGGGAAGGGAAGTACGCGCACATCGTTGTGGATACTGCGCCGTCGGGACACACGACGCGCTTGCTGCGTTTACCCGAAGTTTTTGATCGGATGGTAAAAGCGCTCGATTTAATGGGTGAGAAGCATCGTTACATGGTCGCCCACTTTGCACGGCGACGTGTAGTTGGTGATGAAGTCGATGTGTTTCTGAGTGATTTGAGTAAGAGAATTGAGGCTGTGCGCACGCTGCTTCATGATCGTGAGCAGACGAGTTTTACGCTTGTAACGATTCCGGAGGCGATGAGTGTGCTTGAGACGCAGAGATATCTTGAAGTTCTCACTGAACAGGGAGTGCCGGTTACGGATCTGATCGTTAATCGTGTCGAGCAGGAGCATGGTGCGTGTGAGTATTGTCGCGCGCGTGTTAGCACTCAGGGACCATGGGTTAAAAAGATTACCTCAACGTTTAGCAATCTGAGAGTTCATTATGTTCCCTTGCAGCAGAAGGAAGTGCGAGGAATTGACGACTTAAAAAGAATCGGCAAGTTGATTTGGGCAGATGAAATCAAACCACGGATGACACGGAGAAATCCGGATTCGAGATCAGTGTCATCCGTGGCCAGGTCTTCCTTCAGCCTGGAAGCGCGGAAGATTGTGATCTTTGGCGGCAAGGGCGGTGTTGGGAAGACGACTGCGGCTGCGGCTTATGCGCTTGCGTTGGCAAAGGCTAAACCCCAAGAGAAGTTGCTTGTGTTTTCGACCGATCCTGCTCACTCGCTCTCAGATAGTTTTGACGAAGAGATTGGTGAATCGAAGAAAGCTGTCGCGGGTTTGCAGAATCTCGATGGAATGGAGATCGATCCGGGGAAGTGGTTTGAAGAATTGAAGCAGCGTTATCGATCGTGGACTGATGAATTGTTTGCATCGTTGTCAGGCGGGTCACGCATGGAGATCAAATTTGATCGCGAAGCAATGCGTGAGCTTGTGGAACTCACTCCGCCCGGTATCGATGAGATTGCAGCGCTCGGGACTATCAGCGATCTGCTGGATCTCGAACGCTATCAAACGCTCATTCTTGACACTGCGCCTACAGGTCACCTGATACGGTTTCTGGAGTTACCGCAGGTCGCGCTTTCCTGGATCAGGACGTTCATCAAGCTGCTGTTGAAGTACAAGGATGTGATGCGTGCCGATCAGGTAGCTGAAGAGCTGGTGGCTTTGTCGAAGAGTATTAAGAAAGTGATTGCGTTGTTGAGTGATCCGGAGCGCTGTGAGTTTGTGGGCGTTACGATTCCGGAGCGGATGAGTCTGGAAGAAACTGTAGACCTTGCGAAGTCTCTCGAAAAGCTGAAGGTGCCGTTGAAGAGATTATTGATTAATGGCGTCGTGCCGGAGAATGAGTGCAAGTTTTGTAAGTCGAGACGAAAGATGCAGGAGCAGGTTATGGGTGAATTCCAGAAGAAGTTTAGCCGCCGGTCGCTTGAGATTTTTGTTGCGCCACAGCAGCCACACGAGATCACCGGTGTGAAGGATCTAGTCGGCCATTTTAACTCGTGGAAGAATTTCTCCCGCAAAGGCGCAAAGGCGCAACGTTAAATCCGGTTCTTCCGTTGCGCCGTAGCGCCGTTGCGGGAGAATATATCGGCAAAAATGAGCGAGTTTGTTTACTACGTTTATTGTGTTACCGAAAGCCCGGCTGCCGAGCAGTTGCCGGCCGATTCGTTGCCGGCGGCCATCGAGGAGGACGCGCAGCTCCAATGGATTTCGGTTAACACGCTTGCCGCGCTCGTTAGTCGCGTTCCCGAGAGCAGCTACAGCGAAGAGCAACTGGCTGAGCACTTGACCGACGCGACCTGGACCGCGATCCGCGCAATGCGTCACGAGACTGTCGTCGAGTACGTCGCCAAACGCGTGACTACGATCCCTTTGCGTTTCGGAACCATTTATCTGGAACGTGAAGGTATCGAGCAGATGCTCACTGAGAAGAGCCGCGATCTTCAATTGATCATCGAGCAGCTACGCGGACGTGAAGAGTGGGGCGTCAATGTTTACTCCGATCGCGCGGTGTTGTTGTCGAGCATCACTTCCGTGAGCCCGGTCCTGCGTGAGTTGGTCGAACGTGCTGAGAAGGCGTCGCCAGGACAGTCGTATCTCATGCAAAAGAAGATCGATGCGTTGCGAGTTGACGAAGCACGCGCCGCGGTCAATCGCATCGTCGATCAGATTGAAGAAAAGCTTAAAGAGCAAAGCGACGACGGCGTGCGTTTGCGAATTCTGAAAGTTGAAACCACCGAACACGGTGAGCTAAAAGCAAAGTTTGCCTTTCTTGTGAAGCGGTCGGGCTTTGAAGAATTTCGTGATGCGGCAGAGCGTCTCGCACAGGAGCACCAGGCGGCGGGTATCCGTTTGGAGTTAACCGGACCCTGGCCGGTCTACAACTTCGTGACAGGATTCACAGGATGAATGAGATCGACCAAATAATCATTACGGAAGAGTTTGAGAACACGGACGTCTCGCTGCTCGAAACGCTCGATCACGTTCTCAATCGCGGTCTGGTGATCGCGGGCGAGATCACGATCTCCGTCGCGGATATCGATCTGATCTTCGTCGGGTTGAATGTTCTGGTTAGCTCGGTAGAGACTGCACATGAAGTGATGCGCAAGCGTGAAACGGAATGAAGTTTTACATCTATTGTTTTGCCGAAGGTCTCGACAGACTTAATAAGCCTCCGCGCGGTGTTTCCGGCGCGCGAGTACAATTGCTGAAGATCGAAGACCTGGCGGTGCTGGTAAGCGTTCGCAGAGCTGACGGTTTGGCGCTAACACACAAGGATGCCTTTGCGCACAATGCCGTGGTGCGCAGTGTCTTTAAGCAAACCACCCCATTATTACCGTTTCGATTCGGTCAGGTCCTGACTGGGCAACAGCTCCGAAACTACGTTTCCCGTCATCGACAGGCTATCAAAGCCAGACTCGCACACGTACGTGGCTGCGCCGAAATGAATGTGAGAATGATAGGTGTGCGGGAAAATGCGCCTCCACCCGTAGTCGAGCCAGCCAAACCCGTAGGTCCGGGCACGAGATTTTTATTGGACAAGCGCAAGGAGTTCCGAGGCGACGAATGGCGAGCTGCACAAACTGCGGAGTTGTCCAAGTGGTTTAGCGAGAAGCTTGGTAATCTCACACGGGATCAGCAGATTTTCGTTGTACCCTCCGAAAGGGTAGTGGTTGCAAAGGCGGATCATCTCGTTGAACGCAGCCACATTGCCGAATATCGCACGAAAATAGCCCGGGCGATTGAGGAGCGGCCTGAAACGCGTTTTATGGTGAGCGGTCCGTGGCCGCCCTATAGTTTTGCAAACATTGAGCTTGAGTTTGGGTCGCAGTTCGGAGTAAGCTGATGATGTTTTCCCCCGAAAACCCCCAATCAGTTGAGCCGGAGACCGACACTTCGCACGTGGACAAGGTCGTCGAACAGTTGCGTTGTGTCACTGACACTCTGCCGTCGAGAATCAATATCGATGCGGAGGGTGTCGAACAGGGCTTGGCGAAGCTGGTACTAACTCTGATCGAGTTCATCCGCCGTCTGTTGGAAAAACAGGCGGTCCGCCGCATGGAGGGCGGGGATCTCTCACCTGAACAGATCGAAGAGCTAGGCCTGGCGCTTATGAAGTTGGAGGCGAAACTCCAGGAGTTGAAATCTCAGTTCGGATTAGCAGATGAAGATCTCAATCTCGATCTCGGTCCAATCGGTCGTCTGATTTAGCAGTACGCATCGTGCTCGGCAAAGAGAGTCGTATGATGGTGGCGGCCATCTAAGCTTTTTGAGTAAAGCCGCCCCCTGATATTGGAGGGCGAAAGTGTCCAGCGAGCGGTCTACCCTTATTACGGCCCGTCCCCCGGGCCTGGTTGATGTTCTCGACCGTATTCTTGACAAAGGACTGGTGATTGCTGGCGACATCAAAGTGTCGTTGGCAAACGTAGAGCTACTTACGTTGCAGATTCGTCTGCTGGTTTGCTCAATCGATAAGGCGGAGCAGATCGGCTTGAACTGGTGGCGCTACGATACAAATCTGACAACACGTGCCGAACGCGCAGAAGCGGAAAACGTCGAACTGCGTGAGCGGCTTTCGGAACTTGAACAGGAAATCAGAAAGCTCGCGGCAGCCAACCTGGCCGCAGCTAGTCGCGAGATTACAAACAATCGCGCGACGCGCAAAGGCAAGGCGAAGCGTCGCAACACTTAGTCGGTATATGAATTAAAAAGTTTTTTAAGAAGGGCAGTAAGCGCCGTCAATCCTCGCGCAGTATGCTCGTTTTTCGAAACTAATAAAAAGGAACCGAAGCAAATGGCTGTCGAAAGAGCACCAGGCGGAACCAGTTTAATTGACGTCCTCGATCGTGTGCTCGACAAGGGCATCGTAATCGACGCGTGGGTGAGAATCTCACTCGTGGGTATTGACCTGATTACGATCGAAGCCCGAGTTGTGGTTGCCTCAATCGATACATACTTGAAATACGCTGAGGCGGTAGGGTTGACGCCTGCAGTATCCCGACCAGCACTGACACCTGGAGGTGAAGTTGTAGAAACCGAAACGCGGCGTCGAGTCAGTGTTGAAGTAGACAAAAAGTGATTTCTAGGGAATCGGTTCTATCGGACTGGTAGGACCTATTAGACGGGCTATGGGAGAGGTTCCCACAGAACTAGGTTA
>DATEIS010000476.1:0-38912 GCA_035278765.1 Pyrinomonadaceae bacterium
CGGTTTTATCTTCCAAATATTAACTCTTCCAGATGGCATATCTCTTGCGCTCTCCGCCAGTGGGAATGCAAACCGCAAAGATGACGGAATGCGAACCACCAGTTAATCAAGACCGGATGAAATGGAGGTTTGAGGCCATGACAACGGATGAGCGCGATATTCTCGAACTCCTCAAAGATGAGCTGGACTTCATCGAGAAGGGAGGGTACGGACGTTCAGTTCGTACACCCTGGCAAAGCAAATCGACCTTTCAGGATTCTCTGTCTTGTATTAACTATGGTTACCCATATCGCGCTCACCCGTGCAATGAGTGTCATCTGCTCGAATTTGTCGGTCCGGAACACCAGACTGAAGAGATACCCTGCCACCACATTCCTTTAAATACTGATGGAGAAACCATCGAGGATTTGGAGCTGCAGGACAACCAGGCAAAACTCGAGCGGGAAGTTAGTCAATGGCTACGTGCCAGGATCAAGCAGATCGAGGAGGAGCGAGCCGAGCACGCAAACGCGTGAAGTCGGAGGAAGAGGTCAAACATCGACACCGCAGGTAGGCTCACTGATAGCCATAATAAACTTGACTGCGGCTCTTATTCGACATCCGTTAGCTGGTTCGGTTCCTCCTCAAAATTTACAGGTAAAACAATACCTGAATCGGTAACACGCAAACGAGATGATGTCCGCGACGACGTCGATCTCGTTTGTGTTTTAGGCTTTCTCGTTTGTGCTTTTTAGAGCACAGAAATCCCGCCCACGGCAGTGGGCGGATTATTCAAATCCTTTCTATAACCTCCCAATCCCGTGAAGAGTTGCAATCCCGCCCACGGGAGTGGGCGGATCGTTCAAGTCGGTTCCTATTTATCCAAACTTCTACCTCAATGGAGATCGGTAGCCAAAATGCAGACTTGCTTTTTCGCCCTCAGCGGCGTCCTGCCCCGCGATGAAGCCATCACGAAGATCAAGGAGTTCATACGAAAAAGCTATGGAAAACGTGGTGAACCGGTCATTCGGCAAAACTTCGCAGCCGTAGATGCGGCTCTTGCTCATCTGCGTGAGATCGCCGTTCCGACAACTGCGAATAGCAACATCGAGATCACCGCCAAAATACCATTTGATGCCCCCGACTTTATCCGCAATGTGACTGGCGAAATGATCGCCGGTCGCGGTGACCAGTTGCCTGTCAGCGCGTTTCCGGAAGACGGAACATATCCGGTTGGGACCACGCGTTGGGAGAAGCGCAACATCGCGCAGGATGTGCCAGTGTGGGAACCGGATTTATGTATCGAGTGCGGCAAGTGTGTAATGGTTTGTCCTCACTCGACGATTCGCGCGAAAGTCTGTTCGGCAAATGATCTCAACGACGCGCCGGCGGGATTTAAGTCCATGCCTGCAAAATGGCGAGAGTTTCCCGATAAGTTGTACACGATTCAGGTAGCTGTCGAAGATTGCACTGGCTGCAGACTTTGCGTCGAAGTCTGTCCGGCTAAAGACAAGAGTAACGTGTCGCGAAAGGCGCTCAACATGCAGCCGCAGCTACCGTTGCGAGATAGCGAACGAGTTAATTGGGACTATTTCCTAAAGCTACCGGACTTGTACAAGAACGGTCTGATTGCATTCAACTCCGTCAAAAACGTGCAGTTATTACAACCGTTGTTCGAGTTCTCGGGCGCGTGTGCAGGTTGTGGGGAAACACCTTACATCAAACTGCTGACACAACTCTTTGGCGACAGAGCCATCATCGCGAATGCTACTGGTTGCTCGAGTATCTACGGCGGCAACCTGCCTACAACACCCTACACAAAGAATGATGATGGCCGTGGTCCTGCGTGGAGCAACTCGCTCTTCGAAGACAACGCAGAATTCGGACTCGGTATGAGGCTGGCACTGGACCACCAGAAGGAATACGCGAAAAGTCTCGTCAACAGGCTTCGCGAGACTATTGGAGAATCCCTGGCGGACAGACTTCTTAATACGGACCAGTCAAGTAACGAAGGCATCAACATTCAACGCGAATTAGTCGCAGCCATGAAGGCAAAGATCACGACTGCAGCCGAACAGGAAACGCGTGATCTTCTTAGCCTCGCAGATTCTTTGGTCGAGAAGAGTGTTTGGATCGTTGGCGGTGATGGCTGGGCTTATGACATCGGCTATGGTGGCCTGGACCACGTGCTCGCCAGTGGTCAGAACGTAAACATTCTTGTGCTGGACACTGAAGTTTACTCAAACACCGGCGGGCAGGCATCGAAGGCTACGCCGCTGGGTGCAGTAGCGAAGTTCGCGACCGGCGGAAAGACAAGTGCAAAGAAAGATCTGGGAATGACCGCCATTCGCTACGGCGACGTCTACATCGCGCAGGTAGCGATGGGCGCGAACGACACGCACACGATCAAAGCATTTCTCGAAGCTGAAGCACATCGCGGACCTTCATTAATCATCGCTTACAGTCAGTGCATTGCCCACGGTATCGACATGGCCAGGGGAATGCATCAACAAAAGCTCGCGGTCGATTCGGGTTACTGGCTTCTCTATCGCTACAACCCGCAACTCGTCGAGGAGAATAAGAATCCGTTTCAACTTGATTCTGTTGATCCGAAGATCTCGCTTCAGGATTACATCTATACCGAAGGTCGCTATCGCATGTTGCAACAGAGCGAACCTGCTGTAGCGAAATTTCTTCTGGCCCAGGCGCAAAAGGCCGTGACCAGACGATGGCAACAGTACAAGCAACTGGCTGAACCAAAATCTGTGTAATCTGTGGATGAGCCTGTCATGAACCTAGAAGACGCCGTCGCCGCCGCAGTGATCATGTATTCACTGTTTGAAGAGCAGATCGGATTTGACAGCTACTACATTGACCACCACTTACACAGGGAATTGACAGTTACGCAGAGTCGATCAGCTATTTCCCCGACATGCAGACGTATAACGTTGGGCCAGACGAATACTTAAATCTGATTCGACGCGGAAAGGATGTAGTCGACATTCCCATCATCGGTAGTTTGAATGGCACTTCGGTTGGAGGCTGGACGGATTACGCTACCTTAATTGAAGACGCGGGAGCTGACGCTCTCGAGCTGAACATCTACTACCTTCCGGCGAACACTGAAATCACAGGCATCGAGTTGGAAGGACTCTATGAAGATGCTGCAGTCGTATCGCCCGCTGAATTGACCAAGCGCGTCGAGAAGTGAACTGCGGAAAGTTACGTCGAGCAGCGTGAAAGCCCGCAGTTCTTTACCTACAGATTACACAGATTGTGGCCGCATGGTTGTGTACGCGAGTTGCAATGATGCTTGCAACCTCGTGGGTACTTAACTAGTCGAGAGCGAACAGATGAAAGAATCTCACTGCCAAAGCATCCTCATCGTCGATGACGATAAAGGCGTAACGGATTGCTTAACCCTGATGCTCGTAGAGGCAGGTTATCAAGTGTTGCCGGCCCACAACGTGGCTGAGTTACGCGCGCTCCTTAACACCAGACAATTTGATCTTGTCGTTACTGACTTATGCCTGCCGGACGGCACCGGAATCGAGGTAATCACGCATATAAAAACTGAGACGCCGGAAACTGAAGTGATACTCATGACCGGACATGGCTCGTTAGACGTAACCATCGAGGCAATCAAGTGCGGCGCTTACTACTATCTCGAGAAGCCTTTAAGCCTCGATCGGTTTCGTACGCTCGTGAACCGGGCGTTAGAGTTGGCCGCGTTAAAGCGCGAAAATCAAGTTCTAAAGCAAACGGTAAACGGCGATCTTGAAACGTTCGGCATGATTGGCCACGATCTTCAATTGCAGCAGATCGTCCAGACCATCCGGACCACTGCGCCCTCCGATGCAGCGATATTGATAGAAGGCGAGAGTGGTACAGGCAAGGAGTTGATCGCCGCGGCTTTTCATACCCAGAGTAAGCGTTCCTCTGGACCGTACATCCGTATCGATTGCTCTGCGATTCCGCAAGATCAAGTCGAATCCGAGTTATTCGGGTGCGGCGAAAAAAGTGGATTAATCGAAGCTGCTAATGGTGGAACGCTTTTGTTTGATGCGATCGTGGACATTCCCCCGCACGTGCAGATGAAACTCTCGCGACTTTTGCGGGACCGAAAGCTATGCCGTTTGGGTGACGAGAGTGAGATCGACGTCAACTTCCGATTACTGTCGGTGACGAGCCGTGATACATCAGCGTTGTTGCAGAAAGGTGTTCTGCGCGAGGATCTCTATTTCCGAATCAGCACCATCAAAATCAAAGTGCCGCCTTTGCGTGAGCGGCTTGACGACCTGCCCTTAATCGCCAGGCATTTCCTCGAGCGCTTCAACAGGCAATACAACAAAAAGATTCGAGGTCTCTCACAGGAAACTGTACTACGCCTGCTGTGTTACAACTGGCCGGGGAACATTCGTGAGTTGGAAAGTGTTATTGAACGAGCCGTGCTGTTTTGTAATGGAAATCAGTTGCTGCCCGAATGCCTGCCGGAAGAGTTTCAACAAGCGCGCTTCAACAAATCCTCATTCGTGATTCCACCATTGGTACCAATGGAAGAAATCGAACGCGAAGCAATACTGCAAACACTCGAACGCACTTCGGGCAACGTCAAACGAAGTGCACAGATTCTTCGGTTCCCACGTCCAACCTTCTACCGCAAACTGAAAAAGCTCGGAATTAAAGTCGAGCGCCGTGCGGGAAAACTCGCAACTACCTCCTGAAAATTTCCCACCTGCCAACGCCGGCTGCAAAAACATCCGCTAACTTCTGATTCATCGTGAAGCACCAGCGATCGACATGACTCACACTGAGACATGTGTTCGGTCCAACGATCTAAACATGGCCCAACTTCACGCGGGCATGCTTATTGCGAAATGCCGACTAAACCAATCGAGTTAATTCGCTCGAACGTGGGGTCTCTATACAAGCTGGGCAATTCTAAAGAAGGCTGAGTAGTTCGAACCGGCCCACCCGGAGGAAAAGATGATGAAAAATAAACATCACCACCACAGGAAGAAGTCTTCCCTGGTGCTCTTGATTTCCTTGCTTATGCTGCTGGTAATGGCAATCGGCGCACAAGCGCAAAGCCAACAAATCGTTCCAGACGAAGGAGAAGCAGCGGCGATAGTGCTGCCAACGCCGATACCTACGCCGACTCCGACTGTATGTACCCGCACAGTCAAGGCTGATGTAGTCGCGCTCGATCAGGCGATAACGTACAACCGTCTCGGAGCTATGAATCCGCATGGCATGATCTACGCACTTAAGCAGGACGTTGTGGCAATTGATAGTGCCAAGGGTCTCAGCGCCGGCAACGTGCGCATGCGCTCTGACAAGCGACCCAGACCAATCGTCCTGCGTATGAACAGTGGCGACTGTCTGCGCATTACCTTTACGAACTGGTTATCGCCCTCTGCGTTAAAGGATCAACCTGCGACTCGCAACGCGGGCATACACGTGATCGGAATGGAACCG
This sequence comes from Pyrinomonadaceae bacterium, assembly GCA_035278765.1. GTDB lineage: Bacteria > Acidobacteriota > Blastocatellia > Pyrinomonadales > Pyrinomonadaceae > PSRF01. Next base: position 5,458 of record DATEIS010000476.1, read on the forward strand.
TTGAACATTGGCTCAGATGGATCGAACGTGGGCAACAATCCACCGAGTCTCATCGCGCCAGACACTTCGACGGTCTACACTCTTACCGCGACGCGTGAAGGCAACAACCTGATGTACAGCACCGCAGCCACGACTGGTGGCGAAGGTGATGGTGGAACACTACCTCAAGGTTTATTCGGAAGCGTTAACGTTGAGGTAGCAGGGGCTGAGTGGTATCGCTCGCAGGTCACGCAGAAAGAACTGGCCTGGGCCACAACCGGCACCACACTTAAAGGTCAACCGATTATTAATTACGACGCGGTGTATCCCGTCGGGCATCCACGGGCTGGTAAGCCGATCCTCAAGATGCTAAATGGCGACACGATCGTACATACCGATCTGAACGCGATCATTACCGGGCCCAACAAGGGACGGTTTCCAACCGGAACGTACAAACCAAATCAAACGGAACCGGATCGCGATCGGCCGTTTCGTGAATTCACCGTGATCTATCACGATGAAATCAAGGCGGTGCAAGCATTTCCGCAGTTCGAAGACAAGCAACTCAAATTTACACTGCACAGCGTCCGTGATGGATTTGCCATCAACTACGGCGTCGCTGGTGCAGGCGCCGAGATTCTGGCTAACCGCCTGGGAGTCGGCCCGATGTTCGACTGCACTGAGTGTAAGTTTGAAGAATTTTTCCTTTCTTCGTGGACCATCGGCGATCCGGCGCAGTTAGTTGACAAGCCGGCAAATACAACTGATGCCAATGGCAATTTGATCCCTGGTCGAAAAGCCACCAGGGTCTTGTATCCCGATGATCCTTCCAACGTGCATCACAGTTACATCAACGATCCAGTGAAGATGAGAGTGGTGCATGCGGGACCAAAGGAACATCACATTCACCACCTGCACGCGCATCAATGGTTGCAGACACCTGACGACGACAATTCAACGTACCTCGACAGTCAGGCGCTTGGACCAGGCTACGCGTTTACGACTGAAATCACGTACGGCGGCTCCGGCAACCGAAACAAAGTCGTCGGCGATTCGATCTTCCACTGCCACTTCTATCCGCACTTTGCACAGGGTATGTGGGAGCTCTGGCGGGCGCACGACGTGTTTGAATCCGGAACTGTTGTGGACGCGAACGGAGTTCCCGTTCCGGGCTCGCGCGCTTTGCCTGATGGTGAAATTCTCGCCGGCACACCGACGCCCGCGATTGTTCCACTACCAACGTTGGCCATGGCGCCAATGCCAACAGCCAGTGTGCCGGGATTTCCATTCTTCAATCCGGCCGTCGCCGGTCATCGTCCGCCAAAACCGCCGCTCGACACGGTCGATGATGGTGGTTTACCGAGACACATAATCACCGGTGGCACTTTCGTACAAGCACCACCCGCACAAAACCATCTCGATTTCAGTAAAGATCTGGTAACCGCCACCGCGCTACAGATCGCTGAAAACGGAACGGCTGCCGAAATCGCCGCGATGGTCTATCACGAACAGCGGTCGCATGCGAGCTACACACCCAGCGGCGCCGTGGCTACCTTCACCCTCAATGGACTGCCGCGCAAACCAGGTGCTCCATTTGCGGATCCCTGCATCAACGATGCGGGACAAGCAACTGGAAATGCTCGTACGTACAAAGCTGCTGCCTTTCAACTCGACATCAAGTTGAATAAGGCCGGCTGGCATTATCCGCAATCGCGTATTCTCTCGTTGTGGGCGGACGTTATACCGACACAGTCCGGAGCCAAACCACCCGAACCGTTCTTCTTCCGCGCGAATACCAACGATTGCATCACCTTCTATCACACTAACCTGGTGCCGGGTTACTACGAGCTGGACGACTTTCAAGTCCGAACGCCGACCGACATCATTGGTCAACACATCCACCTCGTGAAGTTTGACGTCACTTCTTCAGACGGCTCCGGCAACGGCTTCAATTACGAAGACGGAACCTTCAGCCCGGATGAAGTGGTCGAGCGCATTCACGCGATTCGCAAAAAGAATGGATGCATCGGCACCGATTTCGGTGATCCTCGCGACGGCACGTTTACATGTCCGAAAGCGAAAGCTCACCCATTCTTCGGAACTCTCGGCGCGCAAACGACAATCCAACGTTGGTTTGCGGACGATGTTCTCAACAACAACAGAATAGATCGCACGCTTCGCACCGTGTTTACACATGACCACTTTGGACCATCGACTCACCAGCAGGCAGGCTTGTACGCCGGTCTGGTTATCGAGCCGACCGGATCGGTCTGGAAGAATGCGGAAACAGGCGCAGCGATGGGTGGTCAGGGCATTGCACCGCGTTTCGATGGTGGGCCAACAAGCTGGCAAGCGATGATTATCGAAACCAATCCTTCGCTGAGTCATCGCGAATTTCTGTTTGAATTCGCAGATTACCAGCTTGCTTATGAAGAAGGCCGCGGAATCGACGCGAAAGGGAATCCAATCCCGGATCCGAAAGGCGTTATTAATGCGCCAGTCAAGGATGAAGTGGGCTTGCCATTCCTCGTCGAGAACGCTCAGGTTTGCCCCAACGGCACTCCGCCACCATGTCCGGAAGCAATCTCAGCAGCGGACCCCGGCACGATGAGCGTCAATTACCGGAATGAGCCCGTGCCAATGCGCGTGCGCAATCCAGTAACAAATACGCAGGCCAGCGGCGCCGCCGGCGATCTGTCGAAGGTCTACAAATCCAACATCACTCGCGCTGATCCACAGTTCAACGTGCAGCCGACCTTCTATCCTGCACTCACAAAGGGAGTGATGGCGGGTGATCCATTTACACCGCTTCTGCGAGCCTACGAAAATGACAAGGTTCAGATTCGTATCCTCGTCGGAGCGCACGAAGAAACACACAATCTGACTATCAATGGTCACAAGTGGCTGCACCAACCAGGCACGCCACAGGATCCATTGGCAGTGAACAATTCCGGCTATAGGAATTCGCAAATGGCCGGCATCTCTGAACACTTTGAATTTCTGACAGGCAAGGAATCGATTCTGGGAAATCGTCCCTTTATCGATTACCTCTATCAGAACAGCGCTTCTGTTGACGGCCAGTGGAATGGCGTTTGGGGACTGTTCCGCGTCTACAACGGCCGGAAAGGATTGCTGAACGATTTGTTGCCGTTGCCCAATAATTTGGAGGGCGCAGCGCAACTATCAACCAACGATTCGTCCTTCACGGTGGACACTGAGTTTCCAAATGGTGTCACCGATTACAAGGACACCACAGACGCATCAGTAACGGCAGACACGACGGTTACCAATAACACGAAGTTTATGTCACCCGACATGGTGAAGGATCTGGCTGCTCCGGCCGGAGCTATCGAAGGCGAAGGCTTGATCGGATTCCCAACCATCGTGCAATCGCTCGACAGTGACTTCGCAACCGGAAAGCTAGTGCCAACTGGCATCTGCCCGTTCAACGCGCCGAGGAGAAACATCAGTGTCACCGCCGTCAGTGCAGCAGCACTGCCTACGGGAAGACTGGAGTACAACAACCGGCCCGGGTTTGGAGGTGTACTCAACGATCCGACCGCGATTATGTACTTCCGCAGTTCGGACATAGATGCCTATGGCAAGGTTAAGTCCGGCGTTCCGATCGAACCACTTGTGGTCCGTGCAAGAGCCGGCGAATGCATTAACTTCACGTTGTTTAATAAGCTGCCAAAGATCCTGCCGGATCTGGACGGCTTTAACACGATGGCGAACATCCTTTATCACTTCAATGCGAATCAGGTGAAACCATCGAACCAGGTTGGTCTGCATCCACAACTGCTTGCCTATAACGTCATCAACAGCGACGGCAAGAACGTTGGATTCAATCCGAATCAGACGGTTGGACCAGGCGGCGTCGCCCGGTACACGTGGTACGCAGGTGACGTTGTTATCAACGGCTTCCAGCGTATCGCGACGCCGATGGAGTTTGGCGCGACCAACTTGATCTCTTCCGATCCAATCAAGCACAGCAACAAGGGTGCGATTGGTTCGCTCATCATCGAGCCGCAGGGATCGACGTGGATTGAAGATACGGGATCGCGCGCGCAAGCGACGATCACTAAGTCTGACGGCACATCGTTCCGTGAGTTCGTACTTCAATTTCAGACGGACATCAACATGAGGTTTGGAGACGGTAGTCCAATTCCGAATCTTGGTGGACCGGAAGGGGCAGAAGACAACGAAGATTCAGGTCAGAAAGCGATTAACTATCGCACCGAGCCGCTTTGGAAACGGATGGCATATCTGCCCGAGACTTCGTTCGAAGACACGAACACGTTCGACTTCACGAATGTGCTGACGAACGCACAAGTCGGAGGCGATCCGCTGACCCCGGTGTTTAGAGCTACCGTCGGTCAAGCGATCAGGTTCCGGATTCTGAATGCCAACGGGCACGCTCGCAATAACGTGTTCAATCTCCACGGACACTTCTGGCAGGAAGAGCCCTACACGAACGCCTCGAAGTCGATTGGCAACAATTCACTCTCGGAGTTCAAGGGAGCTCAGTATGGAGTTGGACCAACATCGCACTATGAAGTGATTCCGGTGAATGGTGCAGGTGGAAAGACACGCGTTACCGGTGACTTCCTCTATCGCACTATGCATCCCTTCCAGTTTGACGCAGGCATCTGGGGCATCTTCAGAGTCTGCACCACTAATCCTTGTCCCTGATGTGAGCAATCACTAACGGACTTTCCGAAGTGCAGCCTGTCAAACAGGCTGCACTTCTTTTATAAAGTCGCTAAATCCCGCCCACGGCAGTGGGCGGATACTTCAAGTCCTTTCTATACCCCCGCAATACCCAAAAGTGGTTTCAATCCCGCCCACAGCAGTGGGCGGATACTTCAAGTCCTTTCTATACCCCGCAATACCCAAAGTGGTTTCAATCCCGCCCACAGCAGTGGGCGGATACTTCAAGTCCTTTCTATACCCCCGCAATACCCAAAGTGGTTTCAATCCCGCCCACAGCAGTGGGCGGATTGTTCAAGCTCGCACTATTCATCAAGCCCTCTAATTTCTGTCGCTAGAATGGCTTTGCCTCAAAAGTCAGAATTCTGCTTGGACACGGTCAGTACCGTAACGCGGTAGCGTCGGGTAAATGCGATATTCCTCGATATTGAGGCACAACGTCGACCCGACGCTACCGCGTTACGGTACTGACCGTGTCCAACAGTGGCTTTTGAGGCAAAGCTTCCGCTGAATGAATAGTATGAACTTGAACGATCCGCCAACTACCGTTGGCGGGATTGGAACTGCATTGAAGTTGTGGTTGTAGAAAGGACTTGAATAATCCGCCCACTGCCGTGGGCGGGATTTGTGCAGGGCCTAACGCAGGCAAAGCCAGGCCCTGCCAATAACTAACTTTTCCCCAAGTCTACGCAAATTTCCTCACTTTTTGCCAGCAAAAGCCACTTTTCACTACGTTTTCCTGCGGGCACAAAGCTTGCACTGGCAGGGGCAATCACCGAATCGAGGAGCCAAAGAAAATGCAACGACACACCCACCTAAATCTCATTTCACTTATCGGTCTACTTCTCATCGCCATTGCCGTACAAGGACAGGAAAAGAAGACGACTGGACCACAAAAAATCGTCGAGCAGGGAATCGCGATCGAGTTCACCGTTGAGCCGCTGGGCCAAAGTGCGACGAAGATCAGAGCCGCCGAGGACGTCAACATCAAATTCAAGGTCACTGATACGACGACCAGCACACCAGTCAAAGGCCTTGGCCTATCAGCCTGGATCAGCAAGGGTCCTGATGAAAAGTTAATCGAGCCTGCTCAATGTCGCGAGAAGATCCAGTCGTATCTGACGGGCAGTATGCGCGCACGCCCTGACGTTGATCTGAATTCTTACTACGTTCTCTCTTTGAATAAGAGTCCTGACATCTCGGTGATCGATCCACTCCTGGGATTTGGCGGCAGTAAACTGCTCACACTGATCATGCTTAAGGCTCCGGGTGAAGACTGGCTCCTCACACGCGACGGCGAGAAACTCTTTGTCACCTTGCCATCGATCAACAAGGTCGCAGTAATCAACGCGCGCAGCTGGGTTGTTGATACTTACATCGGCGCCGGTGTTGCTCCGATGCGCATCACGGCACAACCAGATCAGCAGTACGTGTGGGTTGCCAATGACAGCGGCGTGACGGTTATTGAGACTGCCACCTTGAAAGTAGCGGCGACGATCCCGACCGGCGCCGGACAACACGACATCGTTATCAGCAACGACAACCGTTTCGCCTTCGTCTCGAACCGCGCGAATGGAACTGTCTCGATCATCGACATTCGTAAATTGGAAAAGCTCAGCGATGTCAACGTTGGGTCGCAGCCGTCGTCAATGGCTTTGTCTGAGTTGAGCAAAGCAGTGTATGTGACCAGCGAGGGCGACGGAACAATTACGGTGATCGAAGGACAGAGCCAGCAAGCGGTAGCAAGGGTGAAAACTAAACCGGGCGCACGCTCGATCCGTTTTGCTCCAGGTGGGCGCTATGGATTTGTCGTGAACACCAAAGAGAGCGCGGTGCACATCTTCGACGCCGCTTCGAATCGCATGCTGCATGAGGTGAATGTCGTCAAAGCGCCCGACCAGATTACTTTCAGCAGCGCCTTTGCGTTTGTGAGATCGCTCGACACAGAGATCGTTTACATGCTGCGTCTTGGAAAGATCGACAAGGAGGTCGATGTCACTGAGTTTCCGGGTGGTCAGGCGCCGCCGGGAAAAGGTTCTACACCGGTACGTGCTGATTCGATCGTGCTGGCGCCCGAAGGCAATTCCGTTATCGTTGCGAACCCGGTTGATCGAGTCCTTTATTACTACACCGAGGGAATGGCAGCGCCGATGGGTAACTTTCAGAACTATCGACGTGAGCCGCTCGCCGTGATGGTTGTCGATCGCAGCCTGCGAGAGATTCAGCCGGGAGTTTATTCCACTACCGTCAAGTTACCGGCTAGCGGACGTTACGACGTCGCCTTCCTGAATGACTCGCCGCGCGTATCGCATTGCTTCAATCTCACTGCCGAAACCAATCCGTTAATGAAAGAGGAGAAGCCCGTTGCGCTCAGCATTGAGCATCAGGTGAAGGAGAGGAAAATGGCAGTCCGACAGGATTTCACATTCCGCTTCAAGCTCGTTGAGACCGCAACCGGCAATCCCAGATCGGATCTACAAGATGTGCGCGTGTTGACGTTCCTGAGTCCCGGAGTTTGGCAGCGTCGAGACATCGCGACGTCATTGGGAAACGGAGTTTACGAACTCAAGATCAACGTGCCGGAGGCCGGCGTCTACATGTTATTCGTGGAATCGCCTTCGATGGGCATACGTTACACAGACCTGCCTTACCTGATGCTGCAAGCAAGCGAGTAGGAAACGCGAGGTGAATGAAATGAACACAAAACGAATTCTTTTAAGAGCTCTCATAGTACTCACATTAACGATGCCCGTCGCTGCATCGGAACCGAGCACGATTGCGAAGGATCAATCTTCGCATGCTGAACACTCGAGTAAGAAGACGGAAGCAGCATCGTACGTTTGTCCGATGCATCCCGAGGTCAAGTCGGCCAAGCCTGGCAGGTGCCCAAAATGCAAAATGGACTTGCGCAAAGCAAAAGCTGAAACCTCCACCGCAGTTGAGTCTGACAAGCCGGCGGAACCCAGTGCAAAGGCGACTGATGCAAACGCGACTCGCAACAAAATGTCGATTCCCGATGTCGAGGTGTTGGACCAGCACGGCAATGAACTTCGTTTCTACACCGATCTGATCAAAGACAAAACCGTAGCGATCAATTTCATTTTTACGAACTGCACGACCATCTGCCCGCCACTCGCCGCCACTTTCGCTCGATTGCAAAAAGAGTTGGGCGATAGGGTCGGTAAAGACATCCACCTCATTTCGATCAGCGTTGACCCATTGACCGATACCCCAGAGCGGTTAAAAGCGTGGGGCGCCAAGTTCAAAGCCGGCCCGGGCTGGACGTTCGTGACAGGTGAAAAACAGGAAATGGATAAGTTGCTGAATGCGCTCGGCGCTGCAGTCTCTAAGAGAGAAGACCATACGCCGGCAATGATCATCGGTAACGACGGCAAGGGTGTTTGGATCCGCACTTATGGCCTCGCAAAGATAAATCAAATTATCGGGATCCTTGAAAACGTGATGGCCGGAAAAGTCGAAGAGGCGTCCAGGAATGAGGAGGCCAAGCCATGAAATTGATTCTGATGCTACTCCTTCTGTTCTCTGCCACAACTATCGTGGCGCAGCAACAGCCGGTTACACAAAAACCGAAACCATCTGAACCGGCCACCTTGTCAAAACTGGATAATGGTCCAGCAACACGAGAACGTTCACCTGCAGAAAAGTATTTTTCAGACGTCGAATTGATCAATCAGGACGGCGAAAAGATTCGTTTTTACAGTGACGTACTCAAAAACAAAGTTGTCGTTATCAACACCTTCTTCACGACTTGCACCAGCATTTGCCCACCACTGAATCGCAATTTTCAGAAGATCCAGGATGCGTTCGGCGAGCGAGTGGGCAAAGACGTATTCCTCATTTCGATCAGTGTAGATCCGGAAACCGATACGCCTACACGGCTAAAGGAATACGCTCGCCGGTTTCACGCTCGCCCCGGCTGGATGTTTCTCACCGGAAAAAAAGAGAACCTTGACTGGGCGCTCTACAAGCTGGGCCAATACGTTGAAACTAAAGACGACCACACCAGCATTCTCATCATTGGGAACGAGCCCAAGGGCCTTTGGAAAAAGGCAATGGGCCTGGCCAAAGCCGAAGAACTGATCGCGCTCGTTGATGGTGTAATCAACGATCGCTGAAGGAATACTGTCATGATCACCAGACTAATAGTCGTAGTTCTGATTGCGTTCGCCGGATGTTTGATATGGACTGGTCCATCCGCAGTTCATTCACAGAGCACTGGTGGTCTGGCAGTGTCCCCGCGACGGGAACTCACGCTTCAGGAAAAACGCGGGAAGGCATTTTATCTTCGCGGCGAGAGCGCCTCGGGCCAGGAACTCACCGCTATGATGGGCGAGATCGATGTACCTGCATCAACCCTCACTTGCGCCGGCTGTCATGGCAACAGGGGCGAAGGAATAAAAGAGGGAGGCGTCACGGCGGGCAATATGACTTGGGCCTACTTAACAAAGCCATATGGCCACAACGACGATGGGGGACGCAAACATCCTCCTTTCACCGAAAGTTCCTTCACGCGTTTGATGACGGCTGGATTAGATCCGGCCGGCAACAAAGTGGCCGTCGCCATGCCCGCTTATCGTATGCCGCAGGAGGACATGGCCAACCTGATCGCTTATTTGAAAGTGATCGAGACGGATACTGATCCGGGTATGACTGATACCAGTATCGTGCTTGGTACTGTGTTGCCCGAGAAAGCCGCGCTCAGTGGCCTGGCCCAATCAATGAACAACGTATTGCAAGCTTACTTTGCCGAAATCAACAGTCGTGGCGGTATCTACAATCGCAAAATCGAGCTGCGTGTCAGGCATGGCGATTCAAAGGTGACTGTTTCGAACATGAAGAGTCTTATCGACGACGATCAAGTGTTTGCGATCGTGAGCGGCCTCACAGCCGGAGCTGAGGACGGCGTTGCATCGTTGACTCAGGAGAAGGAAGTTCCATTCGTCGGGCCTTCCACTTTGCTTCCGCAACGCGGATCACCGGTCAATCGTTATATCTTTTACTTGTTGCCTGGTCTGAAAGAACAGGGACGTGCACTCGTTACATTTGCTGCTAAGAAAGCCGATGCCTCAAAGTCGCACGTCGCGATAGTCTCGCCGGACCTGGAGTTTAATCGAGTTATTACTTCAGGTGTTGAGGAGCAAATGACGAAGCTTCGTTGGACTTCGGTAACTACGACGTATTACTCACGAGATCGATTCAACGCCGCGCAACTTGTAAGTGAGTTTAATCAGAAGGGAATCGACAGCATTTTCTTTCTTGGTTCGGGCGTTGAGGCAACCGCGATGTTGAGAGAAGCTGATTCGGTGGGTTGGATGCCGACGTTTTACCTGCTCGGTTCTCTGGCGGGCAAGAATATTGCCGATGCCGTCACGTTGAAAATGAAGGACAAAGTCTTTCTTGCATTCCCGACTATTCCCGCCGACGTTTCTGCTGCCGGCGCATCTGAATACAGCGCTTTGCTCAAAAGGAACAAGCTCGACTCGATGCACGCCGCGGCCCAGGCCTCAGCGATTGCTGCCGCCCGGATACTGGTCCATGCGCTGGAACTCTGCGGCAAAGACCTCAGCCGGGAACGCCTTATCACAACTCTTGAAGGCCTCTATGAATATGACACCGGCCTAATGCCCAAGATCACCTTTGGTCCTAACCGCCGCATCGGCGCCCTCGGCGCGTACGTTGTAACCATCGATCCTGAGAAGAAACTCTTCCCCGCGAGTGTCGAGTGGATCACCGTCGAGTGAAGTTTTTTGTAGGGGGTGGCACTCCGTGGCCACCCCTACAAAACATCACTGTGTCCAAGCATGATTCGACTTTGTGAATGCGAAAACTTACTCAGATCAACTGTGAGTTGGACTTGCTTCAAGCCCGCTCGGGCCGGCTGATCTTGAATGTTTCGAGGAGGCCGAGAGTGATGGCGAGCACAACTGGCCCAACCACAACTCCGAGCAGGCCGAATAGGCTCATGCCGCCCAGTACAGAGAAGAAAACGAAAAGCTCGTGAAGCCTGGTTTGGTTCTTAATCAGCTTGGGCCGGAGAAAGTTGTCGACGGTGCTAATGACGAGTGCTCCCCAAACGATAAGGAGAATGCCCTTAGTCAGGTGACCGGTTGCCATTAAATATATTGCAGCCGGTAGCCACACCAGGAACGAACCAGCCACGGGAATCATACAGACCAACGCTAACACGACGGCCCATAAGACAGGGGACGGTACCCCTAAAATCCAAAGTGCGAGTCCGCCGAGTAATCCCTGAAGCAGAGCGATAGTGACGACACCATAGACGCTTGCACTGATCACCTGATTGATGCGAGCCAGCAGCGCTTCGCTTTGTTCAGTGCCGAAGGGCAATACTTCCGGAAGCGTTTGGACGATCTTGTCGCCGTCTCTGAACAAGTAATACATCGTGATGATGACGAAAAACGTTTTGACGATCGCGCTGAGAACGTTTCCCATTATGCCGAGAGATCGTCCGAGAACGGCTGAGCTGTAAGTTCTCAATTGCTCAACGACGAACTGTTGCATTGCCGTGGTGTCAATCCCCAGGCGTTCGTGAATCCAATTGAAAGTGCGTCCGGTTATGCTCCCTGTTTGGTCCATCAATTGTCCCATGTCCGGTGGCAAACGGCGCATGACTCCAGTCAATTCGTTCGTGACTGCCAGGACAAGAAGGGCGAGAGGAAGAACGACGATAAGGATGACGAGGGTTGTAGAAAGCATGGCACTTAATCCACGCCGTTTGACCTTTTGTGCGATCTGTTTATGAACGGGATAGAAAACGATCACGAGCACGGTGGCCCACGTGAGCACCGTGATGAATGGCCGCAACATGAGCCAGCAGAGATAGAGTGCGATCGCCATCACCACTAACGTGGCGATAAAACGCATTTGATTGATCTGCTCACTCATACGTCGGACACACCTTTACCTCAAACCCTAATACACGCCAATGCTATTAACAACTCGTACACAGTACAACTCGCGTCATTCGTACCTCAGCGCCACTAGTGGATCGACTTTCGTTGCTCTTCGCGCCGGGATAAAGCAGGCCAGCAGTGCGATGCCGATCAAAACGGCAGCGGAAATCGCAAACGTCATTGGATCAGTCGGCGCTACTGCAAACAAAAGGCTTCGCATCAAACGTGTGACTACTATCGCGCCTACAACCCCGATCGTTACACCGATTAGCGTTAATTTAATCCCTTGACGCATCATCAAACCCAGGATGTGTCGCGGGGTTGCGCCGAGTGCGAGACGAATCCCAATCTCTCTCGTTCGTTGCGAGACTAAATAAGCTATTACTGCGTACAGACCTGCCGCAGCCAGGAGTAATGCAGTCAGTGCAAAGACGCCTATCAACTGCATATTGAATCGGCGTGTGGCGACCGACGCCGTTAGAAGTTGCTGCATCGGCCGCACACCTGCAGTCGCGACATCGACATCCACATTGCGAAGCTCTTTTCGTATCGTTGACGCAAGTGCCTCGGGTTCGATTCCGGTGCGTACGGCCAGGCTGAGATTGTTTGCCATGAACGGGACGGCGGATTTTGGCGCTTGCGGAATCGGTCCATAGAGTGTCGGCATTGGTTCGTCAGTCAAACCTATGTGCTTGACGTCTTCGACGATGCCGACGACTTCGTAATCGCGCGCGGGATTTCCGTCACCCATGTTGATAAGCACGTGCGCACCCAATGGATCCTGGTCACCGAAGTACTGACGCTGCAGGGCTTGATCGATGATGACGGCGCCCTGCGCATGCTCGTTGTCACTATCAGTGATGTCGCGTCCACGCACAAGCGGGATCTTCATTGTTTCAAAGTAACCTGGCCCAACCCAGCGATGTTGTGCGAACGGTTGTTCACTGGGATTCACAGTCGTGCGACCGGAGATGTTGAATGTGGTCCGCGCAATCAGGCCGCTCAGAGGTAGTGCACTGGCTCCGCTAACGCCTTCTACCCCAGGCAAGGCAATAATTCGTGGTGCGATCTTGTCGTAGAAAGTTTTCACCGACGGACCGCTTGAATATCGTGCGGCAGGCAAAGATAAACGCACTGCCAGAACATTGGCGGCATCGAAACCCGGATTTACGCCGCGCAGTTGACTGAAACTTTTCAGCAGCAAGCCGGCTGTTACCAGCAGCATCAACGAAAGCGCAATCTCACTCACAATAAACAAACTGCGAACACGATTCCGGCTTTCACTCGCACCATCGCGACCGCCTTCCTTCAGATCAGAATTGAGATCACTTCGAGTGTGTTGAATAGCTGGAGCGAGACCCAAAGCGAGCCCTGCAAAAAGGGTGACAAGCAGCGAGAAGAGAAGTACACGACCGTCGATACTTACTGCGGAAGCACGCGGGAAATCTGCCGGACTCACTGCCATCAATAAGTCCTTGGCCCAGAACGAAAGCAGCAACCCTAACCCGCCTCCCAGAATCGCCAGCAACATGCTCTCCGTGAGGACCTGACGCATCAAGACTCTGCGCTTCGCTCCCAATGCGGAACGGATGGCCATCTCTTTATGCCGTAATGCTGCACGGGCCAACTGAAAGCTTGCAAGATTCGCGCACGCAATCAACAACACCACGACCACTGCCGCGAGGATCAACCAGAGTGCTTCGCGATAACCACCCACCACCTCATCCTGCAACTTCAACACGCGTGGCGCCGCGATATTTCCGTTTTCGTTCGGATAAAGATCACGTAGACGATTGGTAATCGCAGCAAGATCGGCTTCGGCCTGAGCTGGAGTGATACCCGGTTTGAGCCGTGCTACCAATCGTAGAAAATTCGAGCCTCGTTCGTTTCGACGCGCATCCTGGTCCATCCGCAAGGGCACCATGATCTCCGTCTCGGCGTTGGGAATGACGAAGCGCGGTGGTAACACTCCAACCACGGTGTACGAATCACCATTTAGCGTTAGCGTTTTCCCCAGCACCTCGCTTGTTCCGCCAAACCGTCTCTGCCATAAGCCATAACTCAGCATCACGACGCGAGTGTTACCGGGATTGTCATCCTCGGGCGCAAGGGTACGTCCGGCGGCAGATTCGACCCCCAACATCTGCATTGCATTAGCGGAGATTCGTACTCCCTGCAAACGTTCAGCTTCGCCTTGACCGGTCAGGTTCGCGGGCCAGATCGCGAATGGCGCAACCTCGGCAAGTGTTTGGTTTTGGTCGCGTGTATCGATGAAATTCGGAATCGAGAAAAACGCTCGACTGACCGTTGTGCGTCGCGCCCAAATCCATACCAATTGATCTGGCTGCTTGAATGCCAGTGGCTTCAAAATCACTGCATTTACGATACTGAATATCGAGCTGTTAGCAGCGATCGCAACGGCTAATACCAACACCACGAGCAATGAGAATGCGGGCCGTTTGCGTAGTGAACGAAAAGAAAAACTAATGTCTCTAAGTAGGCCTTCCATCGTCATAACCTCCAGGCTTTGCCTCAAAAGTCGGGAACCACTCTTGGATCGGGTCAGTACAGGTAGCGGTAGCGACCTGGTCCAAACTATGGGAGTCAAAATCGTTAGGAAATATCGCCTGCTAATCACTGACCAGGTCGCTACCGCTCCCTGTACTGACCCGATCCAAGTGCAATTCCTACTTTTAAGGCAAAGCTGAACCTCCACTTGCTAGCTGGCGTAACGTTCTTCGACAGTCGTGATGAACACGGCAGTTCCAACCAGTCCGATCACTCCGGCAATCATGAATGGCACTGGCGGCGCGATCTGCCAAAGCAATCCCCCGATCGCGGCTGCCGGAGTGATCGAAAGACTGCGAACGAGATAGTAGAGCCCGACGGATCTTGCGCGAATGTTGTCGTGAGCAAGATCTACGATCATCGCTTTTCTTGAGGGCTCACCTATTTCTCGCAGACCACCGATCACATAAGCGACGATCAACCACGAAAAATTTGAAGCGAGAATGATAGCGACGGGAAAGAGGGCAAAACTCAAGAATGTCAGTATCACGAAAGGCTTGCGTCCAATTCGATCCGCAATCCTTCCCGCCGGAATGTAAACGAGGATCGACGTGATCATCTGAATAGCGATAAGAGTGCCGTAAGCGGCGACACTGACGCCGTGAATGTTGGTTACATAAAGAATGCTCAGAACCCCGGTCATACCCTCGCAGGCTCTGATGATGATGTCGGAAACCAGCAGTCGCTTTAGTGCACCGTGAAATGAGCGCCAAACGCCCCAGATATTTGTCGCGTGCGGTGGTTGAGAAGCAGTTTTGAGTTTGCGTACAAGTACGATCGTCAACACTGCCAAAGCCAGTGTGATCAAAAGGCTCACGTGGACACCTTTGACCAGGCCCATCGATGCGATCAAAGTGCCGCCGGCAATTGGCGCGATCGCGATCGGGATACGTTTTAGGATCGATTGCAGGGTAAAGCCCATTGCTCGTCGTTCGCGAGAGAGGGAGTCGCCGATAACAGCGAAAATTGCGGGCGACGCCATGCTCTGCCAGGCCATTACTAACGCCAGACCGACAAACAGAAATGGCCACGAAGTGCTGAAGAGATAAACGAGGTAACCAAGCGATGCGAGTGCAATGAAAGTCAGGAAAGCGCGACGCCGGCCAAAATGATCAGCGACAAATCCGCCTGGATATTGATAACAAGCATCAATTAAGTCTTCTGCCGTACCAAAGAGCCCGATTATCGGTGTGGTCGCGCCAAGCGCTTCAAGATATTTAGGTAGAAACTTCTTCCATAACTCTTCGCCGAACCCGAGAAGAAAAACTGCCGCAGACGCAATGGTGACGTTGTGTTCGAGAGCGAGGTAGTGATTGACTCGCACCCGCCAATCCGCCGAGCTACTTTTTAGAGCGCTTTCCATTTCGTCTGGTCTTGCGTTTTGGTTTCACAGCATCCTTGCTCAGCAATGCATGCAGTCCATCAAAAACAACGTGGGTCTGTTGTAATAACTTGCGATCGTCGCGCAGCACCTTAGTGAGTCCGTCAATAATCGCGTTCAATCCCGCGGCCTCGAGACGATGAAACTTGTCATCTTTCAGATCTATGTCGTGAACGATCTCGGCAATCTCGCGCAATCCTTTATTCTCACTGAGCCCGAACCGCTTCAGTATCGTTTCGAAGGTGCAATCTTCTCCTTGATGAGTGAACTCAGCCCCAAACATGTCGAAGGGAATTGCGCCATCGATCGTTTCGCCGTCCGCGACAAAATAGAAACGCGGACGTTTATCGATGAACTGTTTGATCAGCCAGGCTGAAGCCAATCTGTCGATGTGAAGATTTTGGCGGGTTACCCAACGTTGGCCTTGATAATTTGCAACGTCGAGCTTCCCCCGTTTGGTTTCTGATGAAGCTGTCGTTGCTTTTGGTCCTTGGGCCGCTCGGAGTTGCTTTTGACATCGTTCGTAAGAAGCAAACGCGGCCGCACGGCCTGTCGCGGCAAAGAAGTCATTGCCGGCGATGCGTTCGAACTCAGTATGTAGTCGATCGATCTCGCTTTCATGAGCCGATAGTCTGCCCGCGGACAAATGCTTACCGCGAGACTGTTCGCGAATGGCGCCCGTTAAGCCGTCCAACTCCGCGGCAACCGCAGCGAACTCCTGATCACGCGCTTTGTTAAATGCGGCGATGATTTCCTGATCTGTCGCACCCTCGACTGAAGCAGCCTTGAAAACTGATGCTTCACCTCCGGCCGATTCGATCTCCTGCTTCAACCATTGAAAGTCTTCGTGGGTCCTCTCGGTTGCGGGCAGAACATAAACCGAATTCTTTATCGCCACCGCTCCAAGCTTTTGCAGCTTGCGCCAGATCCGCACGCGCAGATTCGTCGGCTTAGGCGGGAGTTGGTGAATAAGCAATATCCACTGGGGCTTTGTTGTCCGAGACTCATTTGTCATATGTAACGTAAGGCAGGAGTGTAACAACTGTTACTTTATAGAGCAAGGAGGAGTCAAATTCTTCGCGCGTTTGTGAAGAGGTTGTCGTATACTCTCGCGACGCTGCCATTACGAATACAGGGAGGATCAAATGAGAGTTGGTTTGGTTTGCTTCGCGCTAGTTGTCTTTTCGTTTGCGTTTGTGCCTGCGGCGCGCGCGCAGTCGCTCCAGGACAATGAGCACTACCAGGCCTTCCGGAGTTGGGCCATCGACACCCAACAACCAGATCCTCTACCTAACATGTTCAAGTTCTGTATTCAGGCGTATGACAAGATGATTGCGAGCGGCGTCTCCCCATCGACACGCGTTCCGGAGGACGAGAACCGCGGGGTACCGTGGAAGGGAACCGTACAGGAGATCAAGGAGAAGTGGTGCGACGCCGGACTGAAGAAGATCACGGAAGACGTCACTGCCCGCCATGCACCGTACCGCGCCAACCTCAAGGCCGATAAGCTGCGACTTGTCATCGACGAGAGGCATGGCGGTGTTACGTCGTATGCGTTACCCGGCGGCAAATACACCGACGATGCAAAGCTGCTCGCGGCCGCTAAAGTGTGGTTCCTCGATATCGGACCTCCAAGCAACGAGCGGCAAAATTGCCCGAGCGGCGGTCGGCGCAACTCCGTTCGTCGCTATTCGTTCGACGCGCAACACAAACTCCTTGGCACGACGCAGAAAGAGTACTGTGGTACTCCTCCGGCATCGGCGTACCGGTAGCACGGCCTCAAAAATCATTGTTGGATGAGGTCAGTATCGTAACGCGGTAGCGTCGGGTCGACGTTGGACATCAGTACCCGAGGAATATTTGGATTACAAGACTTACCCGACGCTACCGCGTTACGGTACTGACCTCTTCCAAGCAGCGATCCTAACTTTTAAGGTCCCTTAGAAGTCCTTCCGTCTTAGATCCCGAACACCTTTTGTACCTCTTTGCCGCATTTGAGAAGTTTGTTGACAGTTTGAATTCACAAGAGTATGTTCCGCGTGCTCAACCTTCTATATCGCACGACTTTGCACCGAGTCGAAATCACGTAATTGACGCTCGCAAGGAAATAAGGAGAACGACGCCATGAGTTATCTTGATTCGCCGCGGATTCACTTTCGCGGCTGGTTTCAGGCTGACGTTTCGACAATCAACAACGACGTTCGATTTTTTCAGAACGATTCGTTCGTTCCCGATTACCAGCAACTAAACACTAACGGTAGTTGGAACCCAAGAGGAACTGGAATATTCCGCATCCTTGACTGTTCGATCACCGGCGGATTTCTGAATGGCCGTTCTCTTGCTTCATCCGAGGACGACCCTGTCATCGGCTTGACGCTGCAAAATGCCACCGATCGCGCACCCGGAAAACTCGTTGACCTCGATCCGCAACAACAGATGGTCTCGATGATCTTCGGAATGAAAGTGCGATTAGCGGGTCTGCACGCCGAAGCTTTGTTCGAGGGAGACTTTGCGCCGGCTCCGTTCACAAATCTGTGGAAGCGTCAGCAGACCGGCCCGAAAACGGACCAGCAACTTTGCGCTTATTACCAATCGGTGCTGAAGCATGTAGTGTGGTCTGAAAACATCGATACGCCCCTGCTCACCGCACTCAAAGACGTCACGCAGGATAAAAAGTTGTCGATTCAATTCAACGTTTACGGTTTCGGCCGCGATCCGTCGCAGCCGCGCTACACCATGGGCCATCTCGTGGGGACGATCGGGCCTTATCTCAGTGGCGAACCCGAGCAATTCGTGCTCGGCCGTCAGATGATTACGTTCGCTCCGAACTGGCCCGTGCCGGACACCAATGTGAACAGCTTGCAAGCCCTCGTCGCTCCCGACGGTAACTCCTTGACCGTCGATTTTGGAAACACATTTCCGATCGTCGATTCGAGCGGTGCACCGACGTTTATCGGCCTCGTGCAGTTAGGCGTGCTGCGGACGAACCCAAATGCGCGTGTTACAACCGTCGATCAGAGTGAAGTCGTTTTGCTTGGCGAAGTACCTTATTTAAGAGAATCTTGGTACACACAAACAGCGGGAGTGCAAACGTTCGACTTAACTCAGAACGCCGAAGCTCAACAACTCCTGCCGAACAATCCACTCGTCCTCGTTACACCTGTTTTTGGTTCGCCCACCTATAACGTCCTTTTGCAGGAGTCGATCAATGGTTTGTACGTGCGGGCCGATAACTTTGTATACCGCATGAACCCGGGAGAGACTCAGCGGGTCGATTTTTATGCAACTCAGTTCGGCAAACCGCTGGCCTCGAGCGCGATCGATCTAAGTGCTACAGAAGGATTCATGGGCGGCTCTGGTGGTGGCAAGACCATCACCCCTCCGCCTCGTCCTGCCGCTGCGATCCCCGACATCGGCACCCCTACGGATGCTTTCTCATATGAAACCAGCATTTCAACAGATGCCAAGGGCCATGCGGTTCTTGAGTTGAAGACAAGTGATGACGGGCCTAAGAATCCACGTGTCTATATCGCGGGCCAACTCTATGGCATCGGTTATCAACTCGCGGATCAGCCTGCCGGTTACATCAGCAATCCGATGAACTACGTGAGCGTGCTCGCCTATGACAAGAAGGCCGTCCCTGACAAGCCTACGTGGTATCAGGATATACAGCCGCTGTTCACACAGTATGGAAACCTGTATCCAATCATGAGCCAGTTTGTTGTTGACTTGAACAACTACGAGGCAGTGGTCGAGCGGATCCCGATTCTTCAGCTCGCCTTCTCGCTGCCGATCGAAGACGCTAACCACATGCCTGTGACTCGAGATCTCGGCGCTGGAGATCGCGATACCATATTGAAGTGGTTGTGTTCTC
Organism: Pyrinomonadaceae bacterium; assembly: GCA_035278765.1. Lineage (GTDB taxonomy): Bacteria > Acidobacteriota > Blastocatellia > Pyrinomonadales > Pyrinomonadaceae > PSRF01. Next base: position 24,905 of record DATEIS010000476.1, read on the forward strand.
CAGGAGCTGATGGCAGGCCGTTGCTGGGTACGCCGCCTGTGGCTGCTCCTCCGAGCGCGCCGATGGCGCAGCTTGCGCCTGCTGAGGCGAGTGCCGAAGTCGATGCGGAACCGTTACAAGGTGCGGGCAAGACCCTGGTCATCCGCCAATACAAAGCGCGACAACGTGCCAAACTCGAACGCGAATCGGGAGGCAAGCAATGATCAAACTTCGACCCGAAATCATTACCGGCATCCGTGCTGCTTCCACGCCCGAGGAACTTGGCTTTTATCTCCAGAATGCGATCGAACTCGAGCACAGCACTATCCCGCCATATCTAACGGCCATGCTCTCGCTGCGCACCGGTACGAATGTGGATATCGAGCGGCAAATTCGAGGGATCATTATCGAAGAAATGTTGCACATGGCGATTGCCGCAAACATCCTGATCGCGATTGGCGGATCACCGGCAATAAACAAGACCGACTTTATCCCGAAGTATCCCGGACCATTGCCGATGAACATCGGAGATCTCGAGGTTGGCATCGAGGCCTTTTCAATCGAGCTGGTCAAAAACACGTTCATGGCGATTGAGGAACCAGAGAACCCGATCCCGGTCAAAACGCCAGAAGCAGATCTTGCGGCTCCCGAATATGCCACGATCGGTCAGTTCTACGACGCAATCAAGGCGCAAATCAGAGCGTTAGGACCATCGATTTTTGTCAAGCCGTATGCGCCCCCGCAGGTAGTCGACTCAAAATGGTTTGGCGATAGGTTATTTGTGATCACTAACCCTGATACAGCGTGTGCAGCCATCGATCTGATCAAGATTGAAGGAGAAGGAACTTCGGAGAGTCCGTTCCAGAGCCCGGGAGATCCGGCGCACTACTACAGGTTCGGCCAGATCGCCGAGGGCCGAAGAATCATAAGAACACGAGACGGTTTTGCTTACGGCGGCGCTGCTATTCTGTTTGACCCATCAGGAGTGTGGCCGCTGCGGCCGAATTGCAAGATCGCCGACTTTGCTCCGGGCACCCAGGCTCGTACACGCATTGAAGCGTTCGCTTACAACTACAGTTCATTGCTTAATTCACTGCACAACACCTTCAACGGTGCACCTGAGCAACTCGATACAGCTATCGGGATCATGTATGACTTGCGCGTCTGCGCAGTCGCACTCATGGAGACAGACATCGGCGACAACCGTGGCCAGACGGTTGGTCCAAGTTTTGAATACGTCGATCGTCAGCGTGGCATGTAGCTGACGCGCTCAATAGGTTGTAAAGTCGCTATTGACTGATCATGCGCCCGGGCATAACATGCGCGCGTTGCTTGCCTCAAAAGTCGGGAACCGTTCTTGGATCGGGTCAGTACAGGGAGCGGTAGCGACCTGGTCAGGGATCAGCATGCGACTCGCATAGTTTTACCAGGTCGCTACCGCTCCCTGTACTGACCCGATCCAAGTGCAAATTCCTACTTTGGGGGTAAAGCCTGCGCGCGTTGGAAGCACTATCAGGTCCTCGTCCACGTTAATCGATAATAACTAAGCGTGAAGTTTTCGGTCCGGAGCCTTACAACCACCGGAGAATAATTATGGGCACCTCGCTGCGTCCGCATGAAAAGATCTCTCTTCTGCTCGCTCTCATCGGCCTGGTAACTTTCGCGAGCTATAGTTGTCAGAAGTCGCCAACGCCGAGTAACACGAATACCAATGCAGTGGCGCTCGCGTCACCAACCGCGTCGCCGGTGCCACCCTGGCCGCCTGGTTTCCCACAAGGAATGCCCACGCCGGTTGTTAGCGGAAATATTCCTCAGCAAGTGGTGATCAATGGAAATCCGGCAACACCTCTCGATGCGCGTCCGTTTTTTGATTACTTCTCGTGGGAATCCTTCATCGCCTTGAACTGGCCGGCATCGAGTTCGCGCGGAGTTCCGAATGATCCAAACAACCCGAGCGTATTTTTCAACGCGCCAAACGGCACCGCGGTAGTTTGGGGAACGTATAAAGACTCGTTCGATCTCTTCGGACAAAAAGATCAACGGCCCAGTCCGTGGAGTTCGCCGACCAGTCCAATCAGTCCGTGCCCCAGCGGAACACCGAATCAGAAAACTCTGATCTTTACTACCAAGGGCGAGACCCCACTCATGCAAACAAAGCAGGCGTTCTCGTTTCCGTTGGTGGACCAGCGCAGTAATTACGTCTATTTCGACATTCGCTATGATGAGGCTGAGTACAACTTCATTCGCGGGCAGGACAGCGATCCTTCTTCGTGGCTCTATTTGCTGAAGAACCTGGCGCCGAAAGAGAATACGCCGACCGGCGTGCAGATGCCGATGACCACGCCCTCGGCGCTCGGATCGATCATGATTAAAGCCGCGTGGCGGATCAGCACGCCGAGTGACGATCCAAAACGTTTCTATGCAGTCAATGCCCTGATTTACGATTCGACAAAGCAGACGTGTAATCCGGCGACCGTATTGCTGGTCGGACTTCATATCGCGCATAAGATCGATCCCTTTTCGGAGTGGGTATGGTCCACTTTCGAGCAGGTAGACAACGTTCCTCCCGATCCGGACGTGTCGCCGAAACCGACACCGCCACCCAGCGGCTATTCGTTCAACAACGGCACCAACAATCCGCCGACTCCGAATGGCTACAACTACAAACCGCCATTACCGGCGCCGGGCCAGCCGGCGCCAACCCCTTCGCCCGTTCAGGTGACGCGCGTCAATGCGATTCCGAACACACCTTCGGGTGCGTCAACACGCGACGTCAATACTTATTACCAGTCTCTCTTGAAGGGCACAGTCTGGCAGTATTACCAGCTCGTCGTGACGCAGTGGCCGGGCAGTCCGAATAGTCCTTTCATATTGATGCAGAACGGTGGCGTGTATCCGCAGAACGCCGGCGGCGCGTTTCCTGTGAACGGCGCCGTCAACACAACCCAGGAAACTTATTTTCAAACTCAAAATGATGCTGCAGGCGCGGGTGGCAATAGCTGCATGAGTTGTCACTACAGAGCGGGCCAGTCTGACTTTAGCTGGGGCTTGAACCGGAGGGCTTATTAATGGACAAGAAGACTGAAATCGCAATGGCCAAGCGCCGCAGCGCAGCAGCGCCCGAAGCGCCCACCGCAAGCGCGCTCGCATCGACAGCAACAGCTACCCCGGCTGCGCCACCATCCGGCTGGTGGATGTATCACGGTGATCCGGAACACACCGGCTTCGTTTCCGACAGCAATCTCAACACGGCGACCGTTGCTTCGAGTAATTTTAAATTACTGAATTCGTTGCAACTCGGTGGTCCAATACTCTCTGTTCCCGCCGTCTCAGACGGGTTCATCTACGTCGGCGTCGCAAATTATCACGCCGCGCAGGGCGGCAATGGCGGTGCGCTGCAAAAGATTGACATCTCAACGGGACAGATCGTCAACACCTTCAGTTGGGATCTCGGGAACGATAACGAAGACATTCACAGTTTCACCGGCATGGGCTGTACCCCAATGGTATTCAATGGTCGAGTTTACTTCGGCGCGTTCAATGGAAAGTTTTACTGCCTCGACCAGGACACGTTGAAGTTGGAATGGGTAACAGACCTGCGTAATGAAGACCTGCCCCACAATCAACCAGTAACAAACATCAACGGAGTGGGCGCGGGTTATCCGGCGGCAGTTATTTGGACCTCGCCGGTCGTCTCGAGTGACGGCGCCAGCCTTTATGTAGGTTGTGGTGAAGGTGAGAACCCGCAACTTTACAGCTTCGTCTTCTGCCTTGATACGCTCACCGGCAATGTCAATTGGATCTACTGCACGAATCTTTTTTGTACCGGCGAGTTTAACAAGCCTAATGTGCTTCCGGCGCAGGCCGTACAAACTCTGCCGCCGCCGAAGGACTACACTCTTTTCAACGGCGAGCCAATCGTGATGGGTTGTTCAGTTTGGGGAGCAATCGCTTACGACAAAGACTTGAACCGAATCTATTGTCCGACCGGCAACCAGCAACCGGAGCCTGACGGTAATTGGACTGAGGGTCCATTCAAACCCGAATTACCAAGCCCCGGCTTTTCTAACGGACTACTCTCGCTCGATGCCAATACCGGTGAATTCAAAGCTTTCTTTCAGGTGCCACCGGACAGTAATTACCGCGTCACTGATTTTGATATCGACATCGGCAGCGCTCCGGTGATCACGATGCTTGGCTCGGAGAAAGTCGTGATCTTGACGTGCAAGAACGGCGGTTTCTTCGTACTCGATGCCGGCACGCTGCAATTGAAAAAGTGGCGACAAATGTTGCCTTACATGAACGACGGCACGTGGGTCACGAATGTAGATAAGCATCCGCCTGATCCTAATGCCATCAATCCCGAGGTCAGCAACGATGTGTCGAACGTTACCCCGGGCGAGAACTTTTCCGGTGCGTTCAACACCGCTGCTTTTTATCCGGGTTCGGCCAATGTCTCGCCGCGTTTCTTCATCGGCCTGGGTGGTCCAAACTATCACAATGCTTCGCCCGGGATTGATTACGAGTCGACGCCTTTCATGCGGGCACTCGACTTTAATTCACCGCAACTGGTCGACGCCTGGCCCATGGACAACAGTGATCCGCGCAAGTATCTCTACTGCTCGCATATCGATAACGCCAACGGCATCTTCGCCGGCATGTACACAACCGCGGGCGAGTGTGGCTTGAGCTCGCCTGCCGTTGTCAACGACGTTGTGTTTTGTACGACAAGTAAGATCGCCATCTATGCCTTCGACGTGAGTAACGGCAAGCTGCTTTGGTGGGACGACATGGGAATGCAGACCGACGGTTACAACGGCGGCTACGGGTATTGCCTGGGCGCCGCGATCTGGAAGGAATATGTAGTCGCGGGCGCGTTGGTCTTCGGCAGAGACGGAGGCGTTTTGAACATTTACGGTTTGAATTGATCTCCTCTGCGGGCGCAGAGAAATGGAGAACGACATGGCGGTTTCCTTCAGCAACGACATCATGCCTCTCTTCAATCAGTTTAGGGGTCAGATGATGTGGCGGTTTGACCTGACCAATTACGACCAGGTCAAGGCCAACGCCCAGATCATCTACGGTCGTATCAACGGCGGGGGCATGCCGCCGCCGCCGTTCGATCCTTTGACTCTCGAACAGATTCAAATGTTCCAGCAATGGATGGACGAAGGGTATCAACCGTGAGGTTGTTTCTGTGCTTCATGGCTTTTCTCCCGCAACGGCGCAAAGGCGCAAAGAAAACCGCCAGAAACGCGGCAGCGCTTTGCGCCTTTGCGCCTTTGCGGGAGAAACTGCCTACTTTTTGTGCAAAGCTGTGCCTCATCGCACTTCTGCTCGGCTTTAACTTCACCGCGGTCACCGCTCAATCCAGTGGTGCGACAGTTACCGGAACCATTAGCGATCCGATCGGACAAGTTATCGTCAACGCCGAAGTCCAGTTGGCGAACATTGGCAGCGGCGCCGCTGTGAAGACCAGGACGGATTCTGAAGGCAAGTATGAACTGAACCGGCTGGCCCTCGGTTCCTACATGCTTTCGATCAACAGTTCGGGTTTTGCTGTTGCCACGCGTAGTATCACTTTGCGCCGCAACGAATCCTATCTCGAAGATTTCTCGCTTGTGCCCGGCATCATCGAAAGCAGCATCACAGTGACGGCCGGTAAGGGAAGCGCTCGGATGGCGACAGATGCGCCACAGGTTGTAACGGTTATCGATCAATCTGACATTGAACGCCGCCGCCCTTTATCCACCACGCGCGCGCTCGATCGAACGCCAAATCTCAATATCATCAACGCTAACCCGGCGCTCGAGCGGCCACGCCTGCGCGGTCTGGGCTCGAACAGAGTGCTGATCGTTCTCGACGGCGAACGGCTCAACAACGTACGCAGCGATCCGACTTCAGGTGTTTCGCCAGGCATTGTTGACGTGGTCCAGGTTGAAGCGGCGGAAGTGCTCAGTGGCGCGGGTTCCAGTTTGTATGGCTCCGACGCAATGGCGGGAGTTATCAACTTGATCACAACTCCTGCTGACGAGCGCGGCGACAACCATCTGGGTCTGCGGTTCAGCGGTGACGTTAATACGAATGGCGCCTTCCGGCGTGGGGGAGCGACTATCAACTGGAGTCGCTCGCGTTTCGCTGTCCGCGTTGGTGGCTCATTCTTCCGTGAGGACAACTATCACACCGGCAACGAAGCGATCCCGCTCAGTGAAGTTGTTCGCCTGGGAAATCTTGCGGTGGCAATGGGAAATTCCGCCGGCAACAACGTTGCTCGCACTTACGCCGTTTGGAGCTTGCCGGCGGGTGGCGATGTTCCCAACAGCGAGGGACACGGATTTAACGATCAAGTCGACGTCTGGTTTTTCCCCGGCTCGAACCACAGCATTCGCTACCGCCAGTTAAACAGTCAGCACAAAGATCTGGGCTTCTCGTTTATCGCGCCGCCCTTCGATCCGCGCCGGCAATTCAACAGCTTTCGACGCCTCGATAAATACGGTTTGCGTTACGAAGGCCGCGAGTTGAAGTCGTGGTTGCCACGTGTGGCCGCGAGTTTCTACCGGCAGAAATATTCGTTTCCCGATAACACGCTGACTTCGCAAATCGTTTTCGATAGTAGTTGGACCTTCTTTGTGCCTCCGGGCTCGTCGCAGTTTTTTTCAGAGCAATTGACGGGTAACCCATCCTCTTTCGTGGGCGCTAATTTATCTGAAAACAAGAACTCGATCACGACTCACGGGTTGGATCTGCAAGCGACGTTCGCTCCTTTCGTGGGCACGTTGCTTACAACCGGCGTAGCCTACCTGCGTGATTCTTCAAAGGACGAGTTTTCACGCACTGATCTCGTTTCGCCATTCAAAGTGATCAGCAGTCGCGCGAGCAATCCTGATTCTGACTATACAAACTGGGGTTGGTTCAATCTGATCGAGCACGAACCGTTTGCGTGGTTGCGACTCACCGGTGGTTTACGCGTCGACAACTGGAGCACGAAAGCGCACGTGACGCGCGGCTTTCCACTCGGCGTCGAATCGGTCTTGCTCGATCGTTCATTTAACTCTCTGCTGCAAATCCCGGGTTCGATTAACACCGCCGGAGCAGCCGGAGTGGTCGACCTCGTCAGAGGCGTGAAAGGGATCTCGACCAGTCGCACAGTTGTAACCGGAACTGCCGGTGCCGTGATTCGTTTGCCGCAGGGCGTCAATCCGTACTTTCGCTGGGGAACGAGTTACCGCGAACCGGGAATAACCGAGCGTTACCTGTTGCGCAATTTCGGCGATCCGAGTTTTAGCGTGCTCGTGATTCCGAACACTGCTTTGGCGCCGGAGCGAGGTAGGGAATTTGACGTCGGTGTGAAGGTGCAGCGCGCGAAGTGGAGTGTATCAGCAAACTATTTTCGTAACGATCTAAAGGATTTCATTGGTAACACCTCAGCCGGACCGTTCATCATTCCAATCGATACTCCGTTAGGGCTTGGTCCCATCTCCTTCGAGTTTCCTTTTCATGGTGTGGTCTACGTGCAGCGCGTCAACACTGAGCGCGCACGCATTCAGGGGCTGGAGACTACTTATGAATTCAGTGTACCGATCGGTCGTGCAGATCGGGGAGTAATATCGGCGTTTGGTTCCACCGGCTGGCTAAAAGGAACAAATCTCACGCCGGACGAAATCACGCTGCGCTTGCTGTCGCAGTTCTACAACCGTTCCGACACGCCAGTACCCTTGAGTGGTTCGGCAACTGACGCGCCGCTTTCCAGCATTACGCCATTGCGAACGCTCAACGCGATTCGTTTCGATAGCTCAAAGCGTCGTTGGTTTGGTGAATACGAAGTGCGCTACCAGGCCCGGGTGAAGCGAGCCGATCCGCTGGACCTGTCGGCGGCAATATCGACTGAGTATGGCACCTTTCGCAGTCTTAATTCGTTTGCGGTGCAATCACTGCGCGGTGGTTATACGTTTCGTAGTGAAAAGCATCGGGTGATGTTAACGGCGGGTCTCGAGAACCTGACGAATAGTTTGTACTTCGAGCATTTTCATACGGCGCCTGCGCGTGGACGAAGTTTCGTGTTTGGTACGACAATCGAGTTGCTTAACTTGTTGCACTAATGAAGCGTTACTTACTAACGGCCGCGGCTTTAATCGTCTGCTTCACGGCACTTTTTCTGATCGTTGAAGCGCTGCACGTACCGTTACTTTCAGACCCGACACCCTGGATGAAGCATGGCGGAGTTGTAGCGGCAGTCATCGGAGTCGGTTTGCTGATCGCGGATGTCGTGTTGCCGGTGCCGTCGAGTCTGGTCATGGTGGCCCATGGCGCACTCTTCGGTGTCTGGTGGGGCACCACGCTCTCGTTGCTTGGCAGCGCCGGCGCCGCCGTGTGTGCTTTTGCGATTGGGCGGCGTGGCGGAAGATTCATGGAACGCGTAGTGACGCCGGCCGAACGTGCGCGCGCAAGCAGCGTTCTGGCACGTTGGGGAACTCTCGCCATCATCGTCACGCGTCCGGTGCCATTGCTCGCGGAGACGGTCGCGATTATGGCAGGCACTACATCGATGACGTGGCGCAGCTTGATCGTCGCTTCTTTTGCGGGCTCTCTACCTCCGGCCTTGCTCTACGCTTTAACCGGCGCCGCCGTGGCTAATTTGCAGAGTACGGCTTTGATGTTTGGACTGGTCCTGCTCATCGCCAGTCTTTTCTGGCTGATTGGACGCCGGCTCGACTCCCTTCTCAAATACAAGAGGAAGCAGGTATCAATCACAAAAGTTGGGCCAGGATCCTTGAGCGGCGGTTAACCTCCAGAAAGGAGTAAACCTCAATGACGCCATTAGAATTCAGTATCAGCGGTATCGTCGTCGAGCAGGGAACTGAGCGATTGCTTCCGGGACTACTCGTTCGCGCTTATGACAAGGATCATTTGTACGACGATCTTCTCGGCACAGCCACGACCGATCAATCAGGGCGCTTCGAGCTGCGCTATGGAGGTGAGGATTTTCGGGAATTGTTTGAGAAACGGCCCGACATCTATCTCAGCATCTGGGATTCCTCGGGACAGATTGAAATCCATTCCACGGAAGACTCTGTTCGTTGGGACGCCGGCGCCGATGAGGAATTTAGAATTGAGGTGCCGGCCGGTAAAGTTCCGACCGATATAGTTGATCGTGGAGTCGTCTCCCAAGGCGAGGCTGGTGAGAGAGAAGCATTTGCACCCTATCTCACTCCTGCGAGCGGCGAGGGGGAGGCTAACAAAGAGATCAAGGCTCGTCGCGCCGATCTTCCGCTCTCGAAAGTGACGCTTGGAGATCTCGGCGGAATCGCGACAGAGGTTGCAGGACCGGAAAGTTTTTCGCCGACATTCTTGATACAGCCTTTCGAACCGGATGCTCTAACCGGCCTCGATCCTACGACCGTGCGGGTCTTCCGCTGGGAAGAACAGTCAGGCACGCTTAGCCCTGTCTGGGACTCGGGGATCAACTACACTCTCGGCTTCACCTGGGTGAAGATCACTCGCCCCGGCACTTATGTGCCGCTCGGGCTCCCGCGCGACAGGCTGGTGCGCGAGGTGCTGCGCGCGATGGCCCAGGAACGAATCTACCGAGGCGGTGAAAAGCAGGTGAGCGAGCGTAATTTCTTACGCGAGAAAGCCGGTTTGTTTGCTGCCGACCGCGCCCAGGAGCTGGATGATATGCGCCAGTTTCTCGCCGCCGCGGAAATTCAGACTGGTGTGGGCGCCTACACCCAGGCCGATCTCAGGGTCGGGCGCGGTGGCCACCCTTTACCATTCCCGTTGCCGGGCGGCGTCACTCCGGGTCAGTTTCAGGAACGGCTGGCGCAACTGGATGTGCCCGCCACAGGTCTTCCTGAAGAGGCACTATTCTTCACACCGGAGATGTCCGTTGAGCGTGATGTTATGTGGCCGCTCGCTCCCGGCTCCGTGCCGTTATGGGAACGCGTTGATTTGCAAAGGTTCAAGGATCATTCTTTACGCGACGCTATTCTCGAGGGCGTCGGGCGCTTCCTGATATCTCCCAACTGGTGGATGTATCACCACGATGAGGAGCACGGCGGTCGAGCCTCGGGTTTCAGCGACATTAAAAAGACCACAGTCGGCTCGATGGTCCTACGTCACACCGTACCGCTTCCCGACGGCGGCTCGGTCGTAACGATTCCTTCAATCGTTAACGACAAGATCTATGTTGGTACTTATCGTCGCGGCGGGTCCACCGGTAACGAGGGACTCTATCGAATAGACCTCAACACCGGAGCCGTTGAAGATCACTTTCCTGTCCCTCTGCGGGGCAGCACATATGCCGACGGCATCGGCGGCTCGCCGGCAGTAGTCGGCGGCAGAGTTTATTTCTCGCACATGCCCGGTCAGGTGTACTGCATCGATGCCGCCGACTTCACGCGTGTGTATTGGTGCACGGATCTGCGCCAACCCAGTGAAGAAAAGAGACAGCCCGTAAGAAATCCGCAGGCTGACTGCTTCAGCTCACCACTGGTTGTTAATGGAAAAGTCTACATCGGTTGCGGTGAAGGTGAATATAACGCACTCGGCTTCGTTTACTGTCTCGACGCTACCAACGGGCGGGTAATCTGGCTCTTCTGCACCTGCCAGCTCCCCGCAATCGACGCGACCGGAGCAGTGCTCCCTGGCGTCGAGGTGCATAACAGTCCGAACGTCATCCCCGCATCCGCAGCGGTCAGCAATCCGTTGCCTTCATGGGCCACGGCTGCCGGTTTCAGTATCGGTCCGAATCCGTTCGTCAGGGGCGCATCGGTTTGGTCGTCGTGTGCCTACGACCGGCCGCTGAACCGCATTTATGTTGGCACCGGCAATATCACTGGTGACAACGGTCTGCCCGATGACAAATATGGCAGTGGTGCGATCGCGCTCGACGCCAATACCGGTGCCTTCCGCGGCTTTCTCAGCCCGGCACAATCTACGAGCTACAAGCCGGAAGATGTTGATGTGGATGTGCCTGCAGCGCCCACAGTATTTCAACGAGGCAGTCAGCGCTTCGTCGCCATTGGAAGCAAGAACGGTTCATTCTTCCTGCTTAACCCTGAGACAATGGCGATCGTCAGGCAAAGGCAACTCTTGCCAAAAGACGCCGTTACGGGTGCACGGATACCGACGGTAGATCCACACGTTGGCTTCCCCGAGAACAAATGGGGTGTGATGGCGACGGCGGCCGTTCATTCCGGACTAGGCATTCTCTATGTCGGTCTCGGCGGGTACTCTGGAATTGACGATCATCGCGTTACACCATTTGTGCGGGCTCTAAACTGGGAAACGCTCGCGGACGCATGGACCACTACCGTTGATCCAGTGGGGGGCAATCAGGTGGCAAGGTATGTTAGCGCCCGACCACCTCTCTACACGAATCCGGGTGAGGCTGGCTTGAGCTCGCCGGCGGTGGTTAACGACGTGGTTTTCGTCTCTACCAGCACGCCTTCATTTCCTCAGAAAGCAAATCTTTACGCACTCGACGCAGCCACAGGTCTTTGTCTTTGGGCCGCTCCCACGATTAACACCTCGGGAGAGTATCCCTATTGCCTTGGTCCAGCGATCTATGGCAACTACGTAGTAATTGGAGCAGGCAACCGAATCTATATCTACATGCTTTCCAGGTTGCCGCCCTGGGTGCGTTTCGATCCCCCCTGGCTACTTGATCTGAGTCGGTATTTGAAGCGCTGGCCCTGGCCCCCGCCTCCGCCAGATTGGCGGTTCGAAGATTTAATACGCGAGATTGTGCAACGCAGATGAGGGATCTGTGCTGGAGCTAATAGCCGACGGATTTTCATTCCCAACAAGTCTTACTTTCGACGATGCGGGTGCGCTGTACGTGGCGGAGTCGGGATTGCCTTTCGGTGGCGCCGCACCGGGCGGCCGAATCTGGCGAGTGCAGTCCAACTCGCAACGCACATTATTAGTCGAGAACCTTCGTGCGCCGGTAAATGGATTAACCTTTCACCGCGGGTCGCTCTACGTTTCCGAAGGTGGTCACCCGGCGCGCATCAGTTGTTTCGATCTTGATGGAAAGCTGCGGTCGGTGGTCCTTGATAATTTGCCTGGTCCAGGTAACTACCACACGAACATGGCTGTATTTGGTCCGGACGATAAGCTCTACTTCAGTCAGGGCGCCATGACGAATACAGGGATTATCGGTCTTGACGCTTACGAGCTTGGTTGGTTGCGTCGCTTGCCGCATGGTCACGATCTGCCGGCGTACGATCTCGTGCTGAACGGCGTGAATGTCGAGACTCGGAATCCTCTGTCAGCCGATGCGACCTCTCGTACGCAGACGGGCGCGTTCGTGCCTTTTGGTGTTAGCACTGAACCGGGACAACATATCAGCGCGCAGTTGCCCTGCACCGCCGCGATCATGCGTTGTAATGTTGATGGCAGCGAACTGGAGTTAGTGGCGTGGGGACTGCGTAACGCGTACGGACTCGGCTTTCTTCCTGACGGGAGATTGTTGGCTGTGGATCAGGGCGCGGATGATCGCGGCAGTCGTCCGGTTGGAAATGTGCCGGACATGCTTTTTGAAGTGCGTGAAGGAGCCTGGTATGGGTGGCCCGATTTTATCGGCGACGTTCCGATTACCGATCCACGTTATCAGCCACAGCGCGGCGCACCGCCGTCATTCCTGATCGCGAACCATGCTGATCTGCCCAGGCCGGAAAGACCTTTGCTTCGTTTTCCGTCGCATACAGCGGCCGTGAAATTCGACGTTGCTCCGTCAGGAGATCTTTTCGTGGCTCTGTTTGGCGATGAAGTTCCGATGACTGCGCCCGCTGGACCAAAGGTCGGACGTTCAGTCGTGCGTGTTAATCCTTCTGATTGGACCATGCACCCGTTTGTGCAGGAAGGACTGCTACGACCGATAGACGTTCGCTTCTGTGCTGCGCGTCGTGCGCTTTATATTCTGGACTTCGGCAGTTTTGAAATGCTCGATCAGGGTGGTATTAGCGCTGAACCAAATACCGGCAAGGTCTGGAGTGTCGCATGGTAACGCTCCTGGTTCTCGGATTTGCTTTGAGTCTCGACAGCTTCCGCGCGTCGCTGGGCCTCGGCGCCTTGCGGCTGAGTCGTTTGCGTCAACTTCAAATCATCATTGCTTTTGGAGTTTGCGATGCCATCGCGCCACTCATTGGTTTGGTGATCGGTAAGTCACTGCTCACGCACATCGGTCCGTGGGTTGAACATCTTGGACCATTATTGCTCGGCGCATATGGCGTTTACGTGATCTACATCGGACGACGTTGTGCGAGTAGAGAAGCAGTCGACGCCGATCACTGGATGGTGCTGGGTCTGCCACTGTCGTTGAGTCTGGATAATCTCGTCGCGGGCACAACGCTCGGGATGGTGGGTTTTCCGTTGTGGTTGTCGGTAGCGATTATCGGTGGCATGAGCTCGTTGCTCTCCCTGTTAGGTCTGCGGCTCGGAGCCGTAGCTGTAAACTTTTTGCGCGTCAGAGCGGAATTGATTGGTGGCGTAGTGCTGATCGTCGTTGCGCTCTCATTCATTGTCGAGGAGCTCTGGATCTCGACGACCGGATGATGCGCTGTTTGTCTCTAGCAGAATCAACGCCACTTACTTGAGTAAGCGCTCAAACTCGTCTTTGACAACGCGGTAACACTCGCAGGCGGTATCTTCCAGTTTCTGGCGGTCCAGGATCTGGATGCGGCCCCGCACGTAACTGATTGCTTCTATGTCCTGAAGGTGACCCGCGGCCACTGTAACGCCTTCACGGCGCACGCCCAACATATCCGCGATCAATTCCTGAGTCATGATCAACTCGTCCGTATCCACACGATCATGGCTCAACAATAGCCAACGGCAGAGTTGCTGTTCGACTGAGTGAAGCCGGTTGCAAACGGCCGTCTGCGATATCTGGGTAATCAGTGCTTGCGTATAGCGGAGCAACAAGCGTTGGAACTCACCACCTAAGGCGAACTCAGCTTGCAGCACCTTGGCCTTCATGCGAATAGCGTCCCCTGCGCTTTGGACCACGGCCCGGTTGGGCATGGTG
>DATEIS010000477.1:0-9199 GCA_035278765.1 Pyrinomonadaceae bacterium
GAATTAACGCTAGTTCTTTTTCGAGATTCTCTTTTTCCTGGCGCAGCGTCTTGGTGAGTTCGATAGTGCGATAGATCTTATCCTCGAGATGAGAAAACTTTTCCAAGCCTGACAGACCTACCATCAATTTGTCTCCCGAAATTTGGACTAGAAACGAGGGCGATTATCCGCCTTCACGCCTGAGAGCGCAAGACTCATTTTGCAATCACGTGTAATTTATTTTTATCTCTGCTCCGCTGCAAACGATTCGAGCAACGCCGAGGTCAGACGCGAGTGATACTCTTCGACTTCCTCGTCACGCAGCGTACGCTCGTCGGAACGATACTCCAGCCGCAGGGTAACGGAACGTTTTGAGGCTTGAATGTTGCCGCCTTCGAAAGTACCAACCAGCTTCACACTGCGACACTCAGCAATCTGCTGCTGGTTAACAATCGCAAGTATCTGATCAAAGGCAACGGTGCGGTCGACAAGCAGTGAGATATCTCTCACTACCGATGGATATTTAGGTAGTGGCGAGTACTGGATCAACTTTGCTGGACCACTCAGCAGCGCACCGAGATCCAACTCCAACACATAAATCGGTTGTCGAAACTTGTACGACGCTGCGAGGGGCTCAGCTAGTCGACCAATCGTGCCGAGCGGCTTGCCATCGCTGCTACTAATTAGGGCACTCTGCCCCGCACGGAGGTGACGAGCGGAGGTTGGAGCGAAAGTTAGTGGACTAACATTCATCCAATCGACACCAGCTTCCAACGCGCCCTTGAGATCGAAGAAGTCGAGATCGCGATCGGCTTGCGCCTTGTTCTCTTCAGTCGCGCCGCCGGTTGCGACGATACCGAGTGCGAGAGATTCTTCGGGAAGTTCGCCAGTCTTCAAAGTCGAGAAAATGCGCCCAATTTCAAACAATCGCACGTCACGTATGCCATGATTCAGATTATGGCGCACAGCGTTCAGCAGACCCGGCAGCAGCGTCGAACGCATCCATGCCGCATCCTCGATGATTGGATTTGCCAAATGCGGCTGGTCGTCTTCGTGACCTGCCAACGACGGAATCAGATCGAATCGTGAATCCTGTTGAATAAAACTCAGATTGATCGCTTCGTCGAAGCCGAAAGCGTTCAAGGCTCGACGCAAAGAACGTTGCTGCATCTCAGTCGGCTGATACTCGCCTGACATGCTCGACGGCGGCAGTTCGGATCCAATTTTCTCGTAGCCAGTGTGTCGTGCAACTTCTTCAACGAGATCCTCTTCCTGCTCAACGTCAACGCGCCACGAAGGAACTTTGAAACTCAATCCGCCGACCCGTTCAAAGCCGAGCCCGCTGAGTATCCGAACTATTTCGTCGGTCTCAACCGTAAGCGAAGTAAGAGCAAGAATTCGTTCGGGACGCAGATCGATAACTCGTTCACCCAGTGGTTTCGGATAGATGTCGATCGCGTCTTCGGTTGCAACACCTCCTGCAAGCTCGCAGATCAGCTCGACACAGCGCTGTTGTGCCCGCAGAACACCCTCTCGATCAGCGCCGCGTTCAAATCTTCGTGACGCCTCGGTGTCCATCCCGAGCTTGCGCGCAGTTTGTCTGACGGAATTCGGATCGAAATAAGCACTCTCAATCAGCACGTCTTTTGTCTGATTCGAAATCTCCGACTCTTCGCCACCCATGATTCCAGCGAGGGCTACAGCCTTCTCAGCATCGGCGATAACGAGCATATCGTTGGTAAGCGTTCGCTCCACTCCGTCGAGTGTCTTGAGTTTTTCACCCGGTGTAGCACGGCGGACGATGATCTTTCTTCCACCAAGCTTTTCGAGGTCGAAGGCGTGTAACGGCTGGCCCAATTCGTGAAGTACGTAGTTGGTGACATCGGCGACGTTGTTGATCGGCCGCTGTCCTATCGCTTCGAGGCGTTTCGCGAGCCAATCAGGCGATGGACCAATCCTGACACCACGCACGATCCGCGCAGCGTATCGCGGACAAAGATCCGGATCCTTGATTTCGACTGAAGTCAGATCCCCGGAGCTACCTTCAGTCTTCGGCCGTTCACCAGTGGGAAGCCGTAACTTTGCTTTTGCAATCACCGCGACTTCGCGCGCAATACCGACGTGCGACAGACAGTCAGGCCGGTTCGAAGGCACTTCGACGTCCAGCACCGCGTCGCCGTTGTGCTCGTCGACAGCGTCAATCGCCAGACCAACCATCGTCAGCCGCTCACGCAATTCGGCCGGACTCAGTTTTGTGTCCGCGAGCTCTTTAAGCCATTCGCAACTAATGAACATTCGTTTGTTTGTCTTTGCTCCGGCGTTCTTCGTCTTTGCTCAGGAGCTCTTCGTCTCTGCTCAGGCGTTTTTGTCTTTGCTCAGGCGTTCTTCGTCTTTGCTCCGTAGGAGCAGCATGTTTATAGCTTGCCGCTAAGAAATAGGGTTTTCGCTCCAGAGGAGCGACATGTTTACATCGCGCTCCTAACGGAGCGCAGCCCCTTTTTTGCGACGAAAGCTATAAACATTTTGCTCCTACGGAGCAAAGCATTCCCTACTCAAACTTTTCCAAAAACCGCACATCGTTTTCGAAGAGCAAACGTATATCATCGAGCTCGTACATCAACGCGCACATGCGATCGATGCCGAATCCAAAAGCGAACCCCGAAAACTCCTGCGGGTCGACGCCAACAATGCGCAGCACTTTTGGATGCACCATCCCGCAGCCACCCAACTCGATCCAACCCGAGTTCTTGCAGATGCGACAACCGCTGCCTTTGCATTTGAAGCAACTAAAATCGAATTCAGCGCTCGGCTCCGTGAACGGGAAATATGACGGGCGAAAGCGCGTCACGGTATCAGGCCCGAACATGCGCCGCAGAAACTCCGCGACCGTGCCTTTCAAGTGCGCCATACTGATACCACGATCGACACACAGTCCTTCCACCTGGAAGAACATCGGATTGTGAGTCGGATCCGGCGTATCGCGTCGAAAAACGCGGCCTGGCGCGATCATGCGTACCGGCACGCCACGACGTTGCATCGCGTGTATTTGTACGGTCGAAGTCTGCGAACGAAGCGCGAATCCATCGGTCGTGTAGAAAGTATCAGCCCATCCTCGTGCCGGATGGTTCTCGGGAATGTTGAGTGCCTCGAAGTTGTAGAAGTCGGTTTCAATCTCCCGACCGTCCTCGATCGCGTAGCCGAGAGAGACAAAAGTATCTTCGAGTCGCTCGCGCAAAAGAGTGATCGGATGGCGATGTCCGGTGCGTGGGCGTCGCCCCGGCATCGTGACGTCGATGCTTTCACGAGCTGTGCGGGCCTCTTCGATGTGACTATTTAGAGTCTGCTCGGCCAAGTCAAGAGACTGGACCAGCTCTGCTTCAGTAGACTGAACCAGTTGTCCGAACGCGGCTCGCTGTTCCGGCGCCACCCGCCCAATCAGCTTCTTTGTCGCAGCGAGCACACTCTTTTTGCCGAGATGGCGCGTGCGCAATTCCCCCAACGCGCGCTCATCTGCAACCGCAGTTTCCAGATCGAGCCCCGCCAGGGATGATGCATCACCAGTAAAGCGGGCAAAGCGTTCGAACTCTTGCTCGAACGCTTTGCGTGCTGCTTCTATCTGGTTTTCGGGTGATAGTTCTTTTTCGCTATCAGTCATTGAACCGATTCTGTCTTAGTTCTTCTTCACCGCAACCCATTTGCCTTGCAGTTGGCCCGAGTAATCGAACTCGCCCGAGAGTTTTCCATCGATGACAGTGGCGCTCATCGAGATCGTTCCATTCTGGCCTTCGAGTTGAAACACGAGTTTGCCGTCTTTCCACGTGCCTGATTTAACGGTCGACTCACCGAGTTGCGAACTGCTGCTACCGGTTACGGTCTCGCCGTCAACTTTCAGAACTAACAGGAATGGAAACGGTTGTCCGTTTGCGTCAGCAACTGCTTCCCATTGTCCGTTGAGATTCACAGCACCAGCAACTGGAGCAGCGGACGCAGCCGGCGTAGCCGCGGCAGCAGGTGTCACTTTCTTGAGTTCGAGTGGAATCTTCTGTGCTCCCTCACCCGCTTCGCCCGTGATCTTATCGCCATCAACTTTGCCCACGAAGGTGTGGTCTTTCGAGTCGAAGACAAGAGTGAGTGTTCCGTTCTCAAACTTTCCTTCGGTTATATTGATGGTTTTCTCACCATGCTTCGCGTGTCCTGTAACCTTGGCTCCTTCGCTTTTCAACTCGAGTGAGATTTTCGCAGGACCGTTAGGCGTCGTCACCGTTCCTTCATACGTGCCGGTTGGACCTTGCGCAAACGCAACGATGCTGCCGAACAGGAACGTGAGCGCCAACAGGCCGATTCGATTCATTTTATGTTTCACTACTTTAATCCTTTCAGAAAACTAGGCGGCCTTGTTGCTCTGTTCACTATCGAGAGCGCTCTTGGCCTGGGCCGCTACCTGTGCAAACGATTCCGGCTGATGAACGGCGAGATCGGCAAGGACTTTGCGATCGAGTTCCAGTCCCGCCAGTTTGAGACCGTGCATGAGTTGCGAATAATTCAGACCATTCAAACGCGCGGCTGCGCCGATACGAACGATCCACAGACTACGAAAATCACGCTTCTTCAACTTGCGTCCGGTATAAGCGAAGTTCAAACCACGCTCAACCGACTCTTTCGCAGACCGGTACAGTTTTGATTTTGTCCCGCGATAACCTTTTGCCAGCTTTAATATTTTCTTGCGTCTTTCGAGACGCTTATTGCCACGTTTTGCTCTGGGCATATGACTCCTCCCTCATTATTTCATCCACAGATTACGCAGATTAATCTCTTCCGTACGGCAACATCGACATCACCCGATCGTGATCTGCTTTGGCCACGAGCACGTCGATATCGAGATGGCGTTTCCGCTTATTAGTTTTCTTCGTCAAAATGTGCCGCGCGTGCGAATGGCCACGCTTGATCTTTCCCGTGGCCGTCAGGCGCACTCGCTTCGCTGCACCTTTGTGCGTTTTAAGTTTTGGCATGAACTGACTTCCCTTCTCTATTGATTCGTGGGCGTCTCCGGCTTCGCGCCGCCGCCACTCTTATGTCTCTTTGGCCCAAGAATGATGAACATCTGGTTCCCTTCCATTCTTGGCCGTGCTTCAACTTCACCGACGTCCGCAAGATCCCGCTCCAGCTTTTCCAGTATGCGCGCGCCTAATTCACGGTGCGTCATTTCACGGCCGCGAAACCAGATAGTGGCTTTTACTTTGTCGCCCTCCTGCAGCCACTCGCGGGCATGCTTCATGCGGTAGTCGTAATCGTGATCGTCGGTACCCGGTCGGAACTTAACTTCCTTGACCGTAATCGTTACCTGCTTCTTCTTTGCCTCGTTTGCCTTTTTCTTTGCTTCGTACTGGTACTTTCCGAAATCAATGATCCGGCAAACAGGAGGATCGGCATTCGGAGCGACCTCGACGAGATCAAGCCCCTTCTCCCGGGCGGAGCGCACGGCATCGCGCACGTCCATCACGCCCAGTTGTTCTCCTTCCTCACCAATCACGCGCACCTCGGGCACGCGTATTCTTTCGTTAATACGAACCGGCGGCAGACGTCGATTATCAGGACGCTGACCGCGACCTCGAAAGCCTGTAGCTATTGCTGCACCTCCTAAGTTGAGCCTCGAAATTAACAGGTCCTAAAAGTCCTATTTATTCTCAGCTAGTTGTTTGTCAACGCGCGGGTTTCAACCAACCGGCGCGCCATCTCCTTAAACTCTGCGACGGACATCACCCCGATGTCGCCCTTCGCACGCTCTCGCACTGCCACCGTCTTCTGCTCCATCTCGCGATCGCCGAGCACGAGCATGAACGGCACTTTCTGTAACTGAGCATCACGAATCTTAGCGCCAATTTTTTCGCTTCGCAGATTCGTTTCTACACGCATGCCGGCAACGCGCAGTTCGCGCGCTACTTCTTCCGCGTATTCGTTCACTCGATCCGTGATCGGCAACACGGCTACTTGCACCGGCGCCAGCCATAACGGGAAAGCACCGGCAAAGTGCTCGATCAACACTCCGAAAAAACGCTCCATCGATCCAAAGAGCGCCCGATGGATCATGATCGGCTGGTGCGGCTTGTTGTCTTCGCCGATGTACTCGAGTTGAAAACGCTGGGGCAAGTTGAAATCAAACTGCACCGTCGTTAACTGCCAGGCACGACCAATCGCATCTTTCACCCGAATGTCGATCTTCGGACCATAGAACGCCGCTTCACCTTCGATGCGCTCGTAGGTAATCCCGCGCGTGTTCAAAGCATCAACCAAAGCGGCTTCAGCACTCTCCCAATCCTTATCTTCGCCGAAGAAACCACTATGATCCTCGCCTCTCACGGAGAGTTCGACCTTGTAGTCCTTAAAGCCAAACGCCTCGTAGACGCTCAAAGCAAAGTCGATACAGCTCACAATCTCGCCGCGCACCGTTTCCGGCGTGCAGAAAATATGCGCATCGTCCTGCGTGAATCCGCGCACACGTATCAGACCATGCAAGGCACCGGAAAGCTCAGCGCGATAACACGTGCCCAACTCCGCATAACGCAACGGCAGCTCGCGATATGAGTGCTGCGCAGACTTGTAAATACCAATGTGAAACGGGCAGTTCATCGGCTTGATGCGGAATTCCTGCTCTTCAAATTCCATCGGCGAGAACATCGAGTCGGCATAGTTGATCTCATGCCCGCTCGTGAACCAGAGCTCGCGCTTGGCAATGTGCGGCGTGAAGACGAGTCCGTAACCGCGAAGCAGAAGTTGCTCGCGCAGGTAGTCTTCCATTTCCTTGCGGATCGCGCCGCCCTTCGGATGCCAGAAGACGAGCCCCTGTCCGTATTCTTCCTGAATCGAAAACAGATCCAACTCACGGCCGAGACGTCGATGGTCACGTTTTTCAGCTTCTTCACGCTGTTTCAACCACGCATCAAGCTCGTCTTGCGTGAAGAAAGCCGTGCCGTAAATCCGCTGCATTTGCGGCTGCGAGGCGTCGCCTTTCCAGTAAGCGCCTGCGAGTGAAAGCAGCTTGAAAGCCTTCAGCTTGTTCGTGTTCGGAACGTGCGGACCGAGACAGAAGTCGAGGAACGGCGAACCGTCGATGTAGTACACGCTGACAAAGTCGCCGGCCTTCTCGTCGATCAATTCACACTTCAACGGCTCGTCGCGTTCACCAAATACACGCAACGCTTCGTGCTTGGGAATTTCCTCGCGTCGATAGCCGAGATTCTTGCTGGCGATCTGCTTCATTCGCTTTTCGATCGCAGGCAGATCGGCTTCCGTGAGCGGCTTCGGCGTGATCACGTCGTAGAAATAGCCGTAACGCGGGTCGTCCAGCAGCGCTGGTCCGATTCCGAGTTTGGTGCCTGGGAAGAGGTCGAGCACTGCGGCTGCGAGAAGATGCGCCGTTGAGTGACGCAAAACTTCGAGACCGTCGCGCGTTTGCGGCACGATGGGTTCAATCTGAACGGTAGCAGTTGTCTCACCATTGCTCGAGCGAAGGGTATCGAGTGGCGCCGTGAGGTCTACCTCACGTCCGCCAACCTTCGCTGCCAAAGCCTGTTTCGCGAGGTCGCGATCCAGTTGTTTGAGAGCCTCGGCCACCGTTGCCGAATCAGGCACGGGGACCGCTACACCGTTTTTCAGTTGTACATTGATCTCGCTCATTTAACTCTCCCCAAACGCGCCGAAAACCTGAGCCGTTCGCAACCAAAGCGCGCGCGGGGACCACAACAAAGACCTGAGTCCCGAGGCCGAAGACCGTTCCCTACGATTTACGATTCACTAATAATTGTTACTTCAGTCGATCGGATTCGATAGGAGCGCCTTCGCCGCGCGCCCGCGTGGTTGCGGGTCGGCAATTAAAAAGTGAAGAATCGAGTAGTCGTTCGATTCATGGCGAAGGTCTTCCGGAGCATCCTATCAAAAATTAGAAAAACACTGAGCAACGAACGCGAATTCTAGCAAAGCCTTTGTAATGGTGCAAGTTACAAATCAGCTACCTATCCACAGATTACACAGATTGTTTCTTAAAATCTGTGTAATCTGTGGAATCTGTGGAAGAGGTTCGCGGATTTGCGTTAGGATATCCCGTCAATTCCACGCTTGTTCATCCAAAATCTGTTGCCGACCAGGAGACATCAAATATGCGCTCTGTATCCCGCGCTTTAGTTGTCACTTCCTTACTCTGCTGTTTTGTCATTCAAATTCCCGCGCAAACGTCATCACGGACTAACGGCGGCGGGCGTCTTAAAACGCCGGCTGCTGAACCCAATGGCTCTAAAGCACCCGTCAGCGAGATGCGAAGCGCTATCGAACGTTATGCCGTTGATCGGGGCAGTCTTCAGAGATCCAATCCCGTAGCGGCGTCACGTTCGCGTCGTGAACGGTTTAAGAAGTTCTATGAAGAATGGCTGAGCTCTTTACAGAGTCAGAACTTCGACTCGATGAGCCAGGACGGCAAGATCGACTACATCCTTTTCAAGAATCATCTCGAATATGAGTTGCGACAACTCGATATTCAATCGCGCCAAATCAGTGAGATCGAGCCCCTGCTTCCTTTCGGCAACAAGATAATCGAACTCGAAGAAACACGCCGCCGCATGGAGCCAATAGATTCTGCCAAGATTGCAGCGACGTTGACCGATCTGAGAAAACAGGTTGACGATCGGCGCCGCGCAGTGGAACTCGGTCTCAGAGGCGCCAGAGGCGGCGATGGGAACTCTCAAACCGAACCTATCAAGAAGACTGTCGGCAATCGTGCAGTCGCCGCGCTCAACGGTCTGCGTAACAACCTGCGAAACTGGTACACGTTCTACAACGGCTACGATCCGATGTTCACGTGGTGGAATGAGGAACCGTACCGTTCACTCGATCAAGCGATGACGACCTACGCGACGTTCCTCAGCGAGCGAGTGGTCGGCATCAGGACTGAAGGCAGCGCGTCGCAACAGGCGGGCGCTGGCCGTGGACCAGGCGGCGGTGGGGGCGGCGGCGGTGGGGGCGGAAATTTTCAGGGTGGTGGTGGCGGCGGAGGTTTCCAACGTCCCGGTGGCGCGAATGCACGGCCGGGAGATTCGAGCGACATCGTGGGCGATCCAATTGGTCGTGAAGCGCTGCTGAGCGAGTTACGCTCAGAGATGATCCCGTACACACCGGAAGAGATCATCGCCATCGGCGAGAAAGAGATGGCCTGGTGTGAGAACGAGATGAA
>DATEIS010000478.1:0-4659 GCA_035278765.1 Pyrinomonadaceae bacterium
CTCTCGGTTGAGTATCTCGTGAAGAATAAAGGCACGTTGGCTCCGGGCGTTCACCTGTTGCCCGCGGAAGTTGATACGGAGATCGCGAGCCTTAAGCTTCGCGCTCTCGGCATTTCAATCGACACGCTTACGGCCGAACAACTCGAGTACATCTCGAGCTGGGAAACCGGCACTTAGCCACAAAAATTAGTCAGCCACAAAAAGGCACATAAAGCACATAAGGGAAAGACCTCTTTTATGTGCTTTTTGTGCCTTTTGTGATTTTTGTGGCTTATGTTCGGACGCGGGAGAGGAAATAGGTGCCTGCGGCGGTGAAGATAACGAGGGGGGACCAGCCGGCGACCGAGGGTCGAAGAAGGCCGTGATTTCCGAGTTGTTGAAAGCCGCCGCCAAGAGCCCAGTAAGCGACTCCTACAACGACGGCTGCGCAGAGAGCGATTACAGTTCCCTTCCTGCCAAACGAGACTGCCAGCGGCATTCCAATCAGAGCCATGATGATGATACCGAATGGGCCCGCGTACTTTCTCTGCAATGCAACGGCAAGTGACGACACGTCGACGCCACGCTGCTTCGCTGCATCGAGGTAGCCTCGCAAGTCTTTCGAACTGAGTTGTGAAGGTCTGTCGGTTGTCGGTTTGAAGACTGCCGGTGACTCAACGCCCTCGAAAGTTATCTCCGCCGCGGACTTACGTTCTACACCCATCTCTTTCAATGCAAGCGTTTCGGTTTCATTAATCTTGAGATGAGTTGGATCTGTCCAGACCCCGCTTTTACCGCTGACAACCTGCGCCAGATGAACTGCGTCTTCATCTAGCTCGTAAACCGTTGGTTCGATCAGTCGACCATCTTCACTAAATTCATATGAGTAGAACCGGCCTGATTCAGTGGACGCCAGCCACTGTCGACCACTAGTCGTCGTAGCTCGTGCTTTGTCTCCACGAATGCGAGCCCGTAACGCGTCCTGTCTGAGGTTTGCGCCCGGCATAACATACTCCTGGACCAGCCACGAACCGAATGCAATCACTAGCGCAAAGCAAAAGCCCGGCAACATCAATCGATAGACACTCTGACCCGATGCCCACCACGCGATCGCTTCATGTCTCCGCGCGAGCAATGCATAAGTGACCAGCACCGTGATCAGCATCGTCGCTGGAAAGAGCTCCACCGTGACGAGCGGCAGCAGGAATAACAGATATCTTGTCATCAGACCTGTACCGGCATTGAAACGCCAAAGTTCAAACAAGGTGAAGATATTAAAGATCGCCGCGAGAGCCGCAAAGCACACTACAAAGCTGACGACAAGTGAACGAAATAGCGTGGCATCCATCAGACTTGGAAATCCCAGCGCCGATAAGCTGCGATGTTTTGTCTGACTTGTTTTAGTGGCTGTCCTTGTTGCTTTGGTGCGGCGCGACAGGATCGGCAACGAAGATATGAATGGCACTCGTTTGACGAACAAAAACAGAACCGTCAAACCCAGAACGAAGAATGTAGCCAGCCATGGTCCAAGGTACGGCGAGACTGTCCCCAGGCGCGCCATAGATTCCCCGAGAAGCGACAAAAGGTAGTAAATAATGACCACTATTAGCGTGAGCAACACGCCAACGCTGCGCCCGCCCCGTCGTATGCGTAATCCCAGCGTTGCGCCCAAAAGCGAAAAAACGAGAGGCGCCAACGATAACGCAGCCCTGCGGTTGAGAATCCTTATCGCTTCCTTCTGTTCGGCGGCTGACCCGGATTCGACTCTTTGACGTAGCTCACCCCACTCCATCGCATCAGCGTTTGTGTTTCGCTGATTTAATTGCTCCACGATGTTTGCGCGCCCGGTATTAATCGAGAACCGCAATTGATCCGAACGCTTGACGACGTAGGATTTCTCCCTGTCATTGCCACCTGGTGGATTGTTTGTCGCCGGTTGTTGAGCCGCGCCTTCAGCAGCAGCTACGGGAAACTCAGTAGAAAGCACGTCAGTTAAAACCAGCTCAGACTGATTGCCGGCTGAGTCGATACGTCCGGAACGTGCAGTGTAAACCTCCGTGTGATCGACACGTTGTCCAAAGATAAAAACTCGTCCCCACGTGCCCTGCTCTTTGTTACCGTCGCGAACATAAATCACGTACCGCGGCAAGGTGCTGAAGGTACGAGGCTCGACGGGTGAGTCGAGCTTAGCCAATAGTCCCTCGAGTGCAATGCGTTCCAGGTCTCGGGCAGCTTCGGGTGCTTCTTTAAGATGGAGGTAAGTTGTGCCGCCTGTGAATAAGAGTCCGACAAGTAGTGCGGGCCAGATCATGGCCCATGAGCCGACACCTGCCGCACGCATCGCGACAATTTCACTGTCACTTCCCATGCGTGAGAAGCCGATGATTATTCCGGCGAGTGTCGCGAGGGGAATCGAGAAGATAAGTACGCCCGGTAACAACGCCGCTCCAATCGATCCCAGCAATGAGGCGGGGAGGTCAGCATAGATAATGACCTCCGCGAGACGTGCGGCTTGTTGCGCTAGCAGGACCGCAGTGAGCAGCAATAACGAGATGAGGATATATGGCGCCATCGCCCCGACGATGTATCGAGGGATGAGAAAGTTCTTGAAGTTAAAGATTTTTGTCAACAAATCCGGTTTTCTTTAAGTAGAACCTTAGCTCGCTGGTCTAATGCGCGGCATACGTTCAAGAACTCGCCCGATAATCTGAAACGTCAACTCCGCCATCTCTCGTTTCGTTTCCTTCGACACTTCTCTTGCACCTTCAGCAAACTTCGCAGGCGAAAGTTTTTCCATCGTTCGCAACTGTGCATGAAGACGTTTTGAAACTGCCCCACCTTTTCCACTACTGCACTGCGAGCATCGAAGCGACAAATCCGGACCTAAATAAACATTTTCATCACTAAACGCTTTGTGACAGTTCGCACAGGTGCGCAGATCCGGCAAAAATCCTTCGAGCTTCAGTAACCACACTTCAAAGTAACGAAGCACTGCATCCAGATCGTCCGGTGTTTCCGACGCTGCCTCGAAACACGCGATCGCCATTCGAAAGAGATTGTCATTTGCCTGGTGTGGTGGTGAAAAATCGATCAGCAGATCACCCATATAAGAGAAACCTGTGAGCATCGTGGCATTTGACGAGAGGTTAAAGCGTGACTTTAAGATCTCGACCTGCCGGAACGAGACCAGCTCACGATTCTCTTTTTCGTAGTAGGTGAGATTGACGAGAGTGAAAGGTTCGAGCGCAGCGCCGAAACGATTCCTGAGTTTTCTACAACCCTTGGCGACACCCCTGATCAACCCTGCCGAACGGCTCAAACAGACAACAATCTTATCAGCCTCTGCAAGATTGTAACTGCGCAGAATCAGAGCCTCAGTTTCAAATACAGCCATCTAAAGTAGTGTCACGACGGGATGAAATAGAGGACCCAGCTCAGCACCAATCCAATCACCATGAACTCAGCAAAGACTTTTAGTCCGTAGATCACCCGCTCACGCGTATCATCTTTCGCCATCGCT
Organism: Pyrinomonadaceae bacterium; assembly: GCA_035278765.1. GTDB lineage: Bacteria > Acidobacteriota > Blastocatellia > Pyrinomonadales > Pyrinomonadaceae > PSRF01. The sequence continues at coordinate 3,500 of DATEIS010000478.1, forward strand.
CCAAAAATGATTGAAGCAAGAGCAGCAAACAAGGCCATTACGAGGAAGTGTCTCAAGGCTTCCTCCCTGCGGCGATATCGAAAGCGTCGAGCATGTTGAGATAGTTGAGGAGACCGCCTATCAATAAAAAGGTATTGCCGTATTCATAAGTTGCGCGCGCTGCTCGCACGGGATCGTCAGCGAAGCCGTAGTCAATCAACCACGAAACTATATAGAGTGCGCCCTGGCCGAGATTCGCAATCATTGGCGGGACTTGAAGGAGTACCCATGAACCCTCGCTCGTAAGATCAAAAAGGTGTCCGCCCATCCCGAGGCCAACAAAGAAACAAACCCAAACAGCGCCACCCATCAGGAGTGCACGAAACCATCGCTTAAGAAGCACGTGGCCGAGGCCCGGAATAAACCAGGCTGCCAATCCGATTAACCATGCTGTGCTGGGTGCTTCTTCGACCAGCACGCGTTCAGCTTTTACCAAATGATTGCCTCCAATTGCTCTCGTAGACGATTAAGGTTTTACATCAATAAGAATTGCTGCGCAAAGGCAGTGTTGACAGTTCACATTAGCGGTCGGCCAGCCGACCTTTAACATCCCACGTTAAGTCATTATCGGTAGAGCAGGAACGGTTCGCGTAGTTCTTTAAACTCCTCAAGTGGTTTCTCAGTCGACTTTCGAATGGCGTCGAGTTCAGTGCCCTGCTCAAATGCTTCTCTGATCTTTGCGGTTCCGCTAATCACGTCAAATGGATTTTTGTCGAAGACGTATTCGTACGGCGGCACTTTCCAGCGAAACTCATTCGGATACATGTCGTGTGCAAACTTTGCCATTGCGATGCCCGCAATCCACGGCTCGAAAGTATTTCGATCGAGAACGTGAATCTGAACTCCTCCGCACGTTACGCCAGCATGCTTTTGAAAAGTTGGTTGGAACGCACAACTTCTAAAGAACACGCCGGGCATTCCAAGTGCGTTTAGTCGTTCAGCATAATCATCGGGATCGATGTAGGGCGCACCGATTAGTTCGAAGGGGCGTGTCGTTCCCCTTCCTTCCGAAACTTGTGTGCCTTCAAAGTGGACCGTGCCGGGAAATACTGTTGCTGAGTCGAGTGTGGGCATGTTCGGTGAAGGCAGTACCCACGGTGCGTCAGTGTCGTCGTGCCAGT
>DATEIS010000479.1:0-15039 GCA_035278765.1 Pyrinomonadaceae bacterium
AGTAATGACTACGTCGTTAGCTGTCCCCAGCTCCTGAAGCTCCGGCCACCTGTTTTCTGAACCCTGAATAAATCCGGTCGCCTGAAGCGCTTCGGGCACGCCATCATTGTCAAAGTCGTCAAGCTTCGCATCCCATGCCCAACCGCTGCGCGCTAGCCCCAGTGCTTCACTGCGATTCACATACGGGGCAATCCCCTTCTGCATTTCACTGACTTCACCCGTACTGACGAAGACCATCTGACTCTCATGCAGTCCTTTGGGTTCGGTGATGTTGCTGACGTAGATGTCCGGCATACCGTCATCGTTCAGATCGGCAAAATCAACGCCCATGCCTTTGAACGAGTCGCGCCCAAGCACGTGCGATTTGGGAGCATTAAACTGTTGCGCGCCTTCCAACAAAGCAAAGCGAATATGACCGCGTGTAGATCTGTTCCAGAAGAGACGATCCGGTCCGAAGTCGTGCGCTACATAAAGTTCCGGCAGTAAATCACCGTCGAGATCACACGCTCCAACCGCAAGCCCCCAGCCTCCGCCAACTCCAGGCGGAAGAGCGTCGAATACTTCTTCATAACTGACGTTTGGATCGCTACCCGTTGTCGCAGCTTTCCAACGGTAAATTCTTTCGCCTCCTCCGTTGAAGGCATGCGAGAACGATTGAGGCATTGAGACGGTGCCGAGACCACTGGGGTTATAAAGGTCCGAGCCGTCCTTGAAGTAGTTGGCAAAGATCAGATCGAGGTGTCCATCACCATCGAAATCGGCGGTCGTTGCCGATCCCGTCATCCAGATCTCGTTAGGAAAAATGTCGCGCACGACGTAATCGGAAGCACTAATCGGCGAACCTTGAGTTGCCGAGCGCCACAGAAAAAGGAGCGGGCTTCGTCCGGCGTAATAAACAATCAAGTCAACGTGGCCGTCTTCATTCACGTCTGACGGCAGCACGCCGAGCGGCGCCATCCTGTCGCGATTAAAAAACGGTTCTTGAACAAGGGCGAATGGTGAGTAGCGATTGCCTGTTCCCGGAACGGGGGTAACGATTACCTGATCGGTTCTCGTGTCGATATAACAAGCATCATTGGAGACACCATCGCCATCCATGTCGTTAAGTGCGACGGCAGCGCCGACCGTTGAGACGAATGCAGACACTCGCTCCAGGCTCGGATGGACCAGACGTTGATTGCGGATCGGCGGACCAGGAAGTTCCGGAAGTGTCGAACGTGAGAATCCAAACCGGGCTGCCGCTGCGCTGACTTCGTTTTGATTTATGCGTAGCGCAAATCGTAATGCCACAAATAAACCAACAACGAGCAATAGGGCGGCTACAGTTCTGGCGTGATGTCGACTGACAATCATGTTCGGGTCAGATTAGTTCTCCTGAGGCGGAACTGGTTAAGGTTGGCTTCAATGTTTTTTCGCGCGAAGCTCTTACGTAGATCCTTTCAGGCGGAGTTTGCAAGTCCCACACGATGCCAACGTAAGAGAGACACTTCAACACATAATGAGTGAAGTCGATCTCCCACCAATAAAAGCCGTGTCGCGCTGACCGCGGATAGTAGTGATGATTGTTGTGCCAACCGTCGCCAAATGTGAGTAGCGCCAGAATCAAATTATTGCGGCTCATGTCAGTACTATTGAAACGCCGGCTTCCCAGGGAATGTGCGATCGAGTTAACGCTATAGATAGCATGGTGGACCAGCACTGTGCTCACAAAGAATCCCCAGGCCATCATCTGCAATCCGGAAGTGTGTAGCTCCGGTCTGACACGATTCAGAATCACACCGAGCACGAAAAAGACAGCCGCTGCGAAGAGAGGAGGCACAAGGTAGAACTTATCCAGCAGACGCAATTCAACGAATTGCGCAAAGTTTGCGACGAGCTTCTGGTCGGCCTTACGAAAGCGCATGGAAAAAATCCATAAGCAATGTGCCCACCAAAATCCATGTTGGCTGGGGGAATGGACGTCAGTTTCGCGGTCCGAATGCTGGTGATGATAGCGATGGTGAGCAGCCCACCAGAGCGGGCCTTTTTGATTCGCCGTGCAACCGACAAAACCCAGGATAAATTGAAAGATGCGGCCGGTTTTGTATGAGCGATGTGAGAAGTACCGGTGATAACCGGCGGATATGGCAAAGATGCGAAGACAGTAGAAGGCAACGCACGCTGCCACTGCAACCCAACTAACACCCGTCGAAAACAGCAATAAACACCCAACGTGCAAGAAAACAAATTGGCCGATGGTTAAGTAATCAAGTTCTGCTGCATGAAGCTTCGCACGATTCGAGTGTGACATTGCGCTAATCTTACCATTCCCTCTCCTTCGAACTGAGTAATCTCTGTGCAATCTCTGTGTTCTCTGTGACTCTGTAGTGTGTTCTTTCCTCGGGTTTCGGTAACCACAGAAACCTAATCCAAGCGCAGATCCTGACTTTTGAGCCAAGCCATGTTACGTTGACGTTTCGGACATTCTTCTGTTTGGAGAAGCGTGAATGAAGGGGCTATGGACCTCACTTGCCGTCGCTGTTTTCTGCACCATTGCGACCGGCCAGCAAATCAAGCTGAGTGGAAGACTGATTACGGACACCGGAGAGCCTGTGCCGAATACAAAGGTTCGGGTTGAGGGTGAGTCGTCGCAGACTGATGCGAACGGAAAATTCAATCTTCCTTTGTCTTCAAAATTGCGCGAGGGTGCGCGGATAACGATCGTCGTCGAGAAAAAGAATTGGGTAATCAACCAGCCACTCGATGGCGAGTGGAATCTGCCGGCTTCCGACCCGCAAACCCTCGACATAATCATCGCTCCGTGGGGTTCAAAAGCATTATGGACAGACGCGCGAATCGAAAAGGAACTAAAGCAAAAGTCCGGCGATTACATCGAGCAACTTGCCGCCAAGTATGGCCTGACGCAACAGGTAACAAAAGAAGCCTTCGATAAGTGGGCCACAACGCAGAATAACACTGCAAACGCACTGAAGGATCAAGGCAGAAGTGTCGATGGTCCAGAGGCCGTGCGATTGTTGGGCGAAGCCGCATCAGCTTACCGTCGCGCTCTCCTGGTTTTCACTCGCGAGTTATTTCCGCTCGAATGGGCGATGACTCAGCATAATCTTGGTTTCGCACTTCAGGAGCAGGGCGCAAGAGCTAAGGGTGCGGACGCTATTCGATTATTGGGAGAAGCCGTGGCGGCCTACCGTCAAGCGCTGACGATTCGAACTCGCGAGCAACTGCCACGGCAGTGGGCAACAACACAAAACGATCTCGGAAATGCGTTACAGGGGCTGGGCACCCGGGCTGAGGGAGCAGAGGCTCTCCGGTTGTTAAGCGAAGCAGCGGACGCTTATGGCCAGGCGCTGCTGTTTTTTACTCGCGAGTTGGCGCCACTTGATTGGTCAATGACTCAACACAACCTCGGAAGCGCGCTTCATGAACGAGGCACACGGACTGAAGGACCAGAAGCGTTGAGATTATTGAGCGAGGCCGTGGCAGCTTACCGTCAGGCTCTTATAGTTAGAACTCGCGAGCAACTGCCGGCGCTCTGGGCAGTGACTCAGAACAACCTGGGGAATGCGTTGCAGGCTCAAGGCACGAGGGCTAAGGATCCGGAAGCGCGCCGTCTGTTGGGTGAAGCAGTGACTGCCTATCGCCAGGCTCTCCTCGTTTTCACGCGTGAACAACGGCCACAAATGTGGGCGATGACAAAGCACAATCTTGGCAGCGCTCTACAGGAACAGGGGTTATTACCGGAGGCAGTGACCGCTTACCAGGAAGCCCTGATCATTTGGACTCGTGAACAACGTCCGCAGCAGTGGGCAATGGCCCAGAACAATTTGGCGCGCGCTTACTTTAACTTGAAGGAATGGACCAGCGCTGCACCGCTCTACCAAAATGTTCTTGAAGTCTATCCAGACTTTCGGCCCGCGTATGAGCGAGCGCGCTTCCTCGAACACGACGTACTCTTCAACTATCAACGCGCCTTCAAATTGTCGCAAACGTGGTTACAACGAAATCCCAATGACCTGTCAGCGTCTGCTGACTTTGCAGAGAAACTGTTTACGACCGGAAGTTTTGAAGAGAGTGAACGACGCACATCGTCGTTGTTGTCCGATGTTAGAGTCGAAGCAAAACTCAAAATACCTCTTCTGGCGATCGAAATCGCAAACTTGATCGCGCTCAAGAGATCGACAGAAGCTCCATCAAGAATCAAGAACCTCATTGAGTTGTTGGAAGCGCAGCCGGCGGATTTCAGACTCCAATGGACGTTTGCAGGAACAAAACACTTCATCAATCAAAGTCAGCAACTCGCCGCTGATAAGGATTGGTTGTTGCGACTGTTCAGTGCAATGAGCGGCGAGAACCGTGATGCAATCGTTAAAGAACTGACCGCTGCGGCAGGGAATTTCAGTCGCAAGTAAAATCTAAGATTAAGGCCTCTATCCTCGCCCGATTCATTACCGCAGGGTTGAGGCGTTATAATCCGACACCATATGACGACCACCCACCTTGCCCTTGTTGATGATTGGGAATTGAGTGGCAACGGCTCTGGCGACATTCGCCAGTTGCAGTTTGAGCCACTGCGTCGTCTCGTGGCTATCTACAATCGTCTCGGCATTCACGGCTCGTTCAATGCCGAAGTAATGCAGCAGATCACTTTCAGGCAACACGAGGATCAGCACAAAGAATTAAAGGCGCTCGCCGATGAGTGGGACGAAACGGTTCGAGAAACCTACCGGCAGGGACATGACATACAACTGCACATTCATCCTCAATGGCGGAACGCGGAATACAAGGATGGACGTTGGAAACTCACCGCCGACTGGTCGATCTTAAACTACTCTCGCGGAGACGCACTTGAGATGCTCCAGCGTGGTAAGCAGTATCTCGAGAATCTTCTTAAAGATATTGATCCAAACTATCGTTGCGTGTCGTTTCGCTCGGGAGCGTGGTGCATCGCGCCGTCACCGCATATGCTCGAATTGCTTGTTGAACTCGGCATCGTGTTCGACATGAGCATTGTGGGAGGAGTCAAATACGATACGCGTAATATCAAGCTCGACTACACTGACTGTGAAGAAGACTTTCTGCCGTACTATCCCGTGATGACCGATGCTCGCAGGGTTTCTGACAAAGCAGAGTCAATGATTTGTGTTCCTACCAACTGCTTTTATGCCTCTCGCAGACAAGTGTTTCAGCATCATCTCGACAAGGCTGTCGGTAAGATCAAAAGCAAGATTGCCGGGCCAACGACTGTAAGCAACAACGGGCGCAGCGTGGAAGCTTACGGTGAAGAGTGGGCGCAAATCGATAGCCCAATGAAACGAGTTTACCGGAAAGTCATCGTTCCGTATGTAAGAGGAAAGCATACGATTTCCGATCTCGCTCAACTCGACTATCCGCTGATGATGGAAATGCTCGACTCCATTCGCAAACGAGCGAGAGCAAGCGGTTTGACTGATGTTCCCGTCGTTCTCGAAAACCACACCAAAGACCTGCAAAACTTTTCCGATCTTGAAAGGTTCCTGGAGAAGGCAGCGGCAAGCTCAGACGTAAAGTTCATCACCCTTACCGAGCTGGCCCGGAATTTAAAACACAAATTCAAGATCAAGACCCGAAGCCTAATTGAGCACGCGGCAACAAATAATCGTTAACGCGCTTCGGCAGCGATACGACGAGGTGTGTAAGTCCGCCTCTCAACTTGCGCCAGGTGCTTTTGGCGACACGGAACAGTTCACGCCGTGGACAGCACCGAAAGCCTGGTTCAAAAGTGTCTCTGACTCGTTAACGACAATTCGCGCGCTGGCTGCAGACGAACAGGTTGAATGCATTGAAACTACACCACCTGACGAGCCGAGTTTCTACAATGATTTGCAGAGCGCCATTCGAGATCCACAGCGGCGCTTTGAACTGCTTACGACGCGCTATCTTCACCCATTGAATATTGCCGCACCCTCGGAAGAAAGAGTAAGAGAACATCTGCTTGAACGGCTGATGGTTGCGGATCGAGCGCGCATTGAACAGCACTCAATAAACCTCTTGAATGCCGACGATCTTCTTTTAAGATTAAACCTGACAGCCATTTATGCTTCGTTTACTACTGACCTCAGATATCTCGACGCGCTCAACTATTATTACGAATTGTTGCCTTCGGACTGGTCCACTCAAAACTGGTTGCGAGTATCGTTCTTAAATTTTTATCTCAGAGCACTGGCGGTCCAGTTTAGTTAAATGCGTATCGGCATACTGGCACATTCGTTTTCGTCCGCCTTCGCGATCTATAAAGCCGTTGCAGATATGCCCGGTCAGGACGTCTTCATTGTTCTCAGCCCCTCACCACATAGATCAACTCTCACAAATCACGTCGCAAACCTTGCTAGACTGACCTTGAAAGGCTTTGAGGCACTAAAGCTCTTGATGAGCGGAAGATTGATCTTCCTTGGGCACGCTCTTCATGATGAGCGATCGGTAACGACGCTCAAGCAGCTAAAGCTTGATGTCGGCTTACACAAAGCAGGGGTGATTTATCGAGACGTAACGATTGATGCTTTCCGGCTCGGCATCTTGAATCATCACATCGGTCTCTTGCCTGCCTATCGCGGACGAAGTGTCGTGGAGTGGTCGGTGCTGCAAGGTGATCCCGTGGGTATCACAGTGTTCTTTATCGACACGGGAATCGATACCGGTTCGCGAGTTTTGATTTCAGAAGAAGTCGATATCTCCGGCTGCCGATCTATTAGTGAAGCGAAGCAATATTTGTTTGATCTCGACCGCGTGTTTTTCCGGAAGGCGCTGGCGATGCTCTCAAACAACAAACCATCGTTTCGGCTCAACGATGGTTCGGGACCACGCTATTTCGTCATGTCGAAACTGTTTGAGGGCGTGGTCGATCGGTTATTGCGAGACTAAGCTCACGGTTTGGCCAACGTGGATCGTGCCGGTTTGGACCACGGTGCCATAAACGCCTGCGTTGTTCGCGTTCAGCCGCACCACGCTCTTCAGCACTCGACCGTCTTCTTGTTTTGCCGTATCCGGATCGAGGCTGATCATCATGCACCGTACATCGCGTGCGGTGACGCTCACAGCCGGCCCGGATTCGCTGTCGCCGAATACCAATCGACCGCCGACCCACGTGTCTTCTGCGAACGGCTCCGCGTCAGCTGGTTCCAGCAGTACGTTGGCTCGAAACCGCCTCGCGTCGAACTCAACTCCAGCGTCACGACAAATCGTGGCTATTGTCGGCTCGCTTATTACCGAAACTGAGGCATCGTCGAAGATCCCGTGTTTGAGTTGCATCAATTCCACGGGCGCACGGAACCGCTCTGTGATCTCGTTATCGAGTTCCTTGCTGCGCAATTCGATCTCTGTTCCGGCTGGCGTGCGGACGTGTGTCGGCAGTGGTTCGCCGGTAGTCTCATCGAGACCGAATGGATGGTAAAGGAGGAGTTCCGGCAGACGGCTCGCCGACAGCCATGGGAAGCCGCTCTGGTCGCCTATTCGTCGAAATGCGAAGCGCCGATCGCCGTTAAGACCGTGCCAGCTGAGGAAAGCAGACTCGGTTGGCGTACCGGCCATCGACTTGATGGGGTAGCGAACTAGCTCGCGGACATGTCCGATGGGTTTTATCATCGCAATATTATACGCGATGATTTCTGCGACAGGCCGCTCGTCTTCGTGATCAATCACGAAGACTAAGCGACCCGGCTTGTTGTCTGATTACCAGCGTGGTTCGCGATTGCCACCGCCGCCGCCGCCGAAGCCGCCCTTACCACGACCGCCGCCACCACCACGGTTACCGCCGTAGCCACCACCGCCACCGCGGTTACCGCCGAATCCACGACCGCCACCGCCGCCACCACCGCGATTCTCACGCGGTTTGGCTTCGTTGACTTTCAAAGCACGGCCACCGACTTCTCTGCCATTCATCTGTTCGATAGCAGCAGCGGCTTCTTCCGGGGTGGACATTTCGACGAAAGCAAAGCCTCGTGAACGGCCCGTCATGCGGTCTTCGACCACACTTGCTGACGAGACCGTGCCAGCCTGCGCAAACAATTCCTGCAGATCTTCGCTGGTAGTTTGGAACGCGAGGTTTCCAACATAAAGTTTAGTAGACATTCAAATTTACTTTCCCCGGGTCACGGGATGAAAAAGAAGCTGCGAAATTAGGTTGGCTTCGGCGAAACGGTAGTGGTCGAAGGACCAGGTTCGGATGCTCTTTCAGGAAGAGCGGCTTCTAAAGTTGACAACAAGCCCGCTCCCGAACGATCCGAAACGTCCAGCGCCAATCGATTGTGCGCAGGGCGCATCACCGTTGATGCGCGAGAGAAGGGTTAACTGGCGATAATCATGCCCTATAGTAACAACAAGTTGCAAGGGGTGACCCCTGCGAAATTTGAGCGAAATCGAACAGAAATGTGTAAAGAGTTTTGTCGGATTAGTCACAAAAAAGTCGTTGACTGATACGATGCTGGGTGTATAATCCTTTGCGTTGCGGGTGGCGCTGATGCCCAAACGTCAGCTAGGTTCAGAAGACGGCCATCCAATTCAAAATTGATAGTGCCCGCCAGTGCCAGCTCGGCCGCCGATCGCGCCCCCCGCAGTCGCTACCTTCGAGCTGGCACAGCCATTTTAAAAGCAAGATCGGCGTTCATCCGCGTAAATCCGCGGCCAACCTCAGTTTTTCAGCTTCAGTCTTCGCGAGAGCTATCGTGTCCCGCTCATCAATCGTCTGAAGCTTTCGTTCCTTCAGCAAAAACTCACCATCGACTAGCACGGTATCGACGTCATCCGGTTGAGCCGAATAGACGAGGGCTGAAACGACGTCTTCGACCGGGGTTGAGTGCAGTCCATCCAGCCGGACTACCGCCAGGTCCGCACGCTTTCCGACTTCAATACTGCCCACTTCATCCTCGAGGCCAAGTGCCCGAGCGCCATCGATCGTCGCCATGCGAAGCGCGCGGTTGGCCGGCAGAACTTCCGGCCCGTGCAAAGCCTTCTGAAGGAGGGCCGCGGTGCGCATCTCTGTGAACATGTCGAGACGGTTGTTGCACGCTGCTCCATCCGCCCCGAGTGAAACAGAAATTCCCTGCTCCAACAGCTTAACGATTGGCGCCAGTCCGGAACCGAGTTTCAGATTTGACGAGGGGCAGTGGGCTACGTTGGTTTCGGTCGTTTTTAGTATCTCGATCTCTTCATCACTGAGATGAACGCAATGCGCCAGGGCAACGTGACGGCCCGTCAATCCGACACTATGGAGATAGGCGATATTTCGGAGCCCGGTTTCCTGTTCAACCATTTCACACTCGGTTCTGTTTTCCGATGCGTGGGTATGAATCATCACGCCGCTAGCTCGCGCCAACTGCGCCACTTTCTCCAACAACTCGCGAGTACAACTCACTGCGAATCGCGGCGCAAAACAGTAACGAATTCTTCCGCCAGCTTTGCCGTGCCATTCTTCAAGCAGAGACAGCGACTCATCGATCGAGTTCGCTGTCTGTTCCTGCAAAGCGTGTGGGACTTCGTCGCCTTTGTCCATCATGCACTTGCCAACAGTCGCGCGAAATCCACTCTCTTCGACTACCTTGAAGACCTCGCTCGTGTGATTGACTGTCTCCATCGTGAGTGCGCACGTAGTGCCGCCTTTGATCAGCTCGGCGATGCCGAGACGTGCCGAGGCTTTGATCGAAGACGCTGAGTGGGCCGCTTCCATTGGCCACACACGCTGTTTGAGCCAATCGATGAGAGCGAGATCATCAGCAGCGCCACGAAAAATTGTCTGACAAAGATGAATGTGAGTTTGAACGAAACCGGGAATCACAGCACACCCCGCGGCGTCGATCACCGTGTCGGCAGTTTGTCCGCTTCCACCAAGCTCTGCGATGTTTCGGTCACGGATGAGCAGATCACCACGTACGATGGAGTTGCGATTGTCCATCGTCACAAGCGTGCCGTTCTGTATGAGAACCGAAGACATTCGAACACAGTTTACGCCACAAAAAGAGCCACAGAAGGCACAAAATGCACAAAAGGCACAAAGAAAGAAGCCTCTTTATGTGCCTGATGTGCTTTTTGTGCCTTTTGTGGCCTCTATTTCTACTTCGTTGCAGCCTTTACGTTCGTGGGCTCAGGTTCTTCACGAACCGGGAGGCCTAGCTTCACCTTCACATCTCGCTCAATCTTTCGCAGAGTTTCCGGATTCTCTCGCAAAGCGACTTTGGCATTTTCGCGGCCTTGACCAAGCCGTTCGCCTTTGTAAGAGAACCAGGCGCCACTCTTCTCCACCGCCCTTTGAGCCACGGCGAGGTCGAGCAGATCACCTTCACGCGAAATGCCTTCGCCATACATGATGTCGAATTCAGCCTCGCGGAACGGCGGCGCCACCTTGTTCTTTGCCACCTTTACTTTCGTGCGATTGCCAGCCACGCGATCGCCGTCTTTGATCGCACCGATACGACGGATATCGAGTCGCAGAGATGAGTAAAACTTGAGCGCGCGACCGCCGGTCGTAGTTTCCGGATTGCCGAACATGACCCCAATCTTTTCACGGATCTGGTTGATGAAGATGAAGCAGGTGTTTGATTGCGCCACGATCGCCGTGAGCTTGCGCAGTGCCTGCGACATCAAACGCGCCTGCAAGCCCGGCAACGAATCACCCATCTCGCCATCAAGTTCCGCGCGTGGAACGAGGGCGGCGACAGAATCGACGACAATCACGTCAACTCCATTCGAGCGCACGAGCGCTTCGGCAATCTCCAGCGCCTGTTCACCGGAATCGGGTTGTGAAATCAACAATTGATCCACGTCGACTCCGAGTTTGCCGGCATAGTCGGCATCCATCGCATGCTCGGCGTCGATATACGCAGCCACACCACCGGCTTTCTGAGCTTCCGCCACGATGTGAAGCGCGAGCGTCGTTTTGCCGGAGCTCTCTGGTCCATAAATCTCGACGATACGCCCGCGCGGGACTCCGCCCACGCCGATAGCTGCGTCGAGGCTGAGCGAAGTCGTGGAAATTGCCGGAATATCCGACACTTCACGCTCACCCAATCGCATAATCGATCCCTTGCCAAACTTCTTTTCAATGTTTGCTAAAGCAGCTTCAACGGCGCGGCCGCGGTCTGCAGTTGCTCGGTCTTCAGCCATAACATACATCTCTTTCTTCCGCTCCTCTTCTCCGAAGTGAGCAGATGATAGCACAGTGTTTCACACTTGCAACAGACAATTTTCGCTTGAGGGGTGAGGTTCTTTGGAAACGCCCCCTCGTGAGGTAACGTGCGTGTTCGAGCGTGCACTTTACCACATCTTGTAAATCCTGCACATCAGGTTAATTCTGTTAAGAACTCACTGATCCGCTCGACGAGTTCAGGACTATCTCCGAGCCTCTCCATCTCAGCCACAATCGCCGATCCAACTACCACCGCATCCGCATAACGATGCACATCCGCAACCTGCTCTGCGTTCGAAATACCAAAGCCAACCGCAACCGGCAGCTCTGAAAACTTTCGCACACGATTTACAAGTTTCTCTGCCTCTGCGCTCACACTTTCACGAGTTCCAGTCACGCCCGCACGCGAGACAGCGTAGATAAACCCGCTCGCACGTTCCGCGACCAGCTTCAAACGCTCGTCAGTCGAAGTTGGCGCCACCAGGAAAATCATGTCCAGATCACGAGTGCGCAGTTCTCGTTCAAACTCACCTGATTCTTCGGGCGACAGGTCAGTAACGAGGACACCATCAACCCCTGCGTCTTTCGCTGCCTCGGCAAGATGCTTCAAACCAAACTGAAACAAAGGATTGTAATAACTGAAGAGAATTATCGGGATATCGATCTGTTTACGAGCGCGGGCGACGAGGTCAAGGATTTCCTGAAGTCCAAAATTATTTTTAAGAGCTCTTTCCGAGGCACGTTGAATTACCGGTCCATCAGCCATCGGATCGCTGAACGGAACGCCGAGTTCGATCAATGTTGCGCCAGATTGAGCGAGTGTAACGAGAAGCTTTTCGGTGGTGGCGAGGTCGGGATCGCCGGCAGTGATAAAGGGAATGAATCCCTTCTTGCCTGCGCGCTTCAGATCTGTAAAGCCGTCGGCGATGCGTCCCAAAGCGTTACGCCCCCAACTCTTCGCGCACGGAATTTATATCTTTATCTCCGCGACCCGAAAGATTCACGATCATCATTTGATCGCGTCGCATCTGGCCGGCAGTCTTCATTGCGTGGGCCACAGCGTGAGCAGATTCGAGTGCAGGAATAATTCCTTCGAGTTTCGAAAGAAGTTTGAATGCTTCGAGGGCATCGCTGTCGGAAACTGAAACGTATTCGACGCGACCAGCGTCGTGCAGAAACGCGTGTTCTGGACCAATCGACGGATAATCGAGACCGGCTGAGATCGAGTGAGTGTTTGCGACCTGCCCGTGGTTGTCCTGAAGCACGTAACTCATCGTTCCCTGAAGCACGCCCGGACGTCCACCGCCTGCGGCATTGAAACGCGCTGCATGTTGGCCCAATTCATCACCCAGGCCACCGGCTTCAACACCGATCATTTTGATCGCTGAATCGGAAAGAAACGGGTGAAAGAGCCCGATAGAATTCGATCCACCACCGACACAAGCGATCAATACATCAGGCAATCGTCCCTCGTGTTCGAGAATTTGAGCGCGTGCTTCGCGTCCGATCACGCTCTGAAAGTCTCGCACCATGAGCGGATATGGATGTGGACCGAGGGCACTACCGAGCAGGTAATAAGTATCGGCGACGTTTGTAACCCAGTCGCGGAGTGCTTCATTAATTGCGTCTTTCAGGGTTCGCGAGCCGGCGTTCACTTCACGAACTTCCGCGCCGAGTAGTTGCATGCGGAAAACATTCAGCGCCTGACGACGCATGTCTTCGGCGCCCATGTAGACGACGCAATCGAGTCCGAACAACGCGCAGACAGTCGCGGTTGCGACACCGTGCTGTCCCGCACCCGTTTCGGCGACGATGCGCTGTTTGTTCATGCGGCGCGCGAGCAATATCTGTCCGATCGTGTTGTTGATCTTGTGCGCGCCGGTGTGCAGTAGATCTTCGCGTTTGAGATAGATCGTCGCGCCACCGCAGTAGTCGGTTAGTCTGGCGGCGTGAAATAGAGGCGTGGGCCGGCCGGCATAATTTGTTAGGAGTTCATGAAACTCTGATTGAAATGATTCGTCGTCACGACTCGCGAGATACGCGGCGGTTAATTCCTCGAGCGGCGCCATCAAGGTTTCCGGCACAAAGCGTCCGCCGTACTGACCCCAGTGACCAAGCAAATCCGGTTGTGTGATTGAGGTCATTCAAACTCCCGGCAACTTTTCCTGCAACGGCGGCGCTACTGAGACGCGATCTCGACCCGAATTCTTAGACACGTACAACGCACCATCACTGGCGGAATAGAGCATTCTCTCGGAGGTCGCGTTCTCCGGACACCCGGCGACGCCGATGCTGACAGTCACATTGCCCACGCCTTCAACGCGCTTTCCACTCAACACGACTCGCAAACGCTCGGCAGCCAGAACAGCGCGCTGAAGATCGACACCCGCGAGCAACAGCGCAAACTCTTCCCCACCAAGTCGTGCAGCAGTGTCGTTGTCGCGTGAGACTTCCTTCAATGTCTGCGCGATCTGGCGAATAACCATGTCGCCCACCGGATGACCAAACTGGTCGTTCACCGCTTTAAGATGATCGATATCGAGCATCAGCAACGCGCATGGCACGCGATAGCGACGCCATCGCTCAACTTCACGCGCAAGTGCAACACGAAAACGGCGACGATTTGCCAAACCTGTAAGTGAATCGAGATCCGCATCCGCGCGCAACAGATCGATCTTCTGTCGCAGTAACACCAGTTGCTGCGTTCGCTCAATCAAAAGATCGAGCTCGTTGGGCAATGAGAAGTAATCAAAAGCACCTTCGACCATCGCGCCATATCTCAGGCTCACAGTCGAATGTTCGGATCCGGTCAGCAACAACGGAATTCCATCTTCTGATTGCGCGAGCATCTTCGCCAATTCTTTGAATCGCAAGCCACGCGTCGAAGCGTGTGCGATGACGAGATGCGGGCGTGTTCGTGTCAACGACACCATCGCAGCAGCGCCGTTTGAAACGCCGAAAACGTCGATGCCTCGCTCAGAAATGGCATCGACAAACTCGGGCTGCTTCTGTTCCGCGATCAATAAGACGCGGCCGCGCAAACGCTCTGAAGGTCGGGTTATGGGTTCTTTTTCAGGCCGCGGAGTCATGGTTACACTTAGAGGGATCGACGAATCAAATAAGTTTATCAGGGGAGGATGATCTGAAAGTTTGGTGCTTTGGGGCAAGGCTTAGAATACTCCGCAACCGTGGGCAATCTCAAGGTTTAACACTCCTCACCGCCGTCACGAACGCGCGCATGCGTTCGTGATCCTTTTTTCCGGGGATAGTCTCCAGCGAACTGCATGCATCGACAGCAAATGGGCGGACTGTTTCAATCGCGTCCACGACATTCTCGGGTGATAAGCCGCCTGCAAGGTAGAGCTTTGGGATGGTCTTGCTGACCTGTTGTGCGATGGACCAGTCGAATGCGCGACCCGTGCCGCCGCGGAGTGTGTTGTGTTTTGTGTCGAGCATGATTGCGTCGACTTGATACGCTTCAGTCATTTGGTTGTCGAAGTTAGTCGATACAGCGAGACATTTGATTATGTACTTATCGGCAAGCTCGCTACAGTACTCGGGCGACTCATCGCCGTGCAATTGCAGAGCTGTGATGCCTGCTTCATCTGCAATGCTTCGCACGTGATCGGCTGATGCTTCATTCACGAAAACACCTACTTTGAGAACCTCGTCTGGCAGTTGTTCAATGATCTCGCGCGCGGTTTGCGGTGTGACGTAACGCGGACTCGGTTTGTAAAAGTTGAAACCGAGCGCGTCCGCGCCCATAGCGATCGCAGCGACGGCGTCCTCCAAATCAGTGATGCCACAAATCTTAATAAGCGTCATGGAACGTACTGTAGGGGCGGCCCTCCGTGGCCGCCCGTGGTTTTGAATAGTGTTCGCCAAAC
>DATEIS010000480.1:0-4103 GCA_035278765.1 Pyrinomonadaceae bacterium
CTTGTCGAGCATTACTTTTTGGTAGTGGGGTATTAGTGTGTTGCGGCGGATCCACGCAGCGATCGATTAGAGCGGGGGCAAGCCCCTCTTCCTGACTTGTTCTATTCTTAGTTGCGCAAATCGTCTAATGGAACTTGAATCGAAAAATAGAACAAGTCAGGAAGATGTATAGACCGGAGACATCCTAAACACACGTTCGGAGACATGGTAAACACTTTTCCCCACCGTTTCAGTCGGTTAAGTTTATCTGCCCAATGTGATGCTGAGAGAAGTAAACATCGAGCAGGCCATCCGTGTTAGTAAAGCGTAAGGCCACACACAAGCCGGCAAAGGCGCTACTGATGTGATGCTCGCGCCCTTTGTATTTAATGTGACCGTAACCTCTGACTTTGCGCACGATGTCCGTAGGCGCGTACTCAATAGCCGGTAGTCGTTCCGGATAGGGGCGCAGACTTGGTTGATAACGAGTGGCCGGCACTTGCAAGCCCAGAGCCTCGTGCGGCCGTTCCGTATTATAAACGTGACGCCATTGTTCGAAGTGGTTTTGACACATGGCCAGATCCTCAGGCACGAGATAGCGTAAGACCTCCGCCTGCAGCGTGCGATGAAATCGTTCGTCCTTGCCCTGGGTTTGCGGATGATGGGGTCGCGAATGAGAAACCGCAATTCCTAGCCGCATCAGCCAGACCCCGAGTTTGGTGTATTTGCTATTGCTGGAACCCCAGGGCGGCCCGTTATCACAAGTAATCCGCAGTGGTAGACCATAACGACGAAAGACAGTAATCAGCAAAGGGCGAGCAATCTCGGTAGAAATTTTAGGACAGGCCAGCACAGCTAAAGCAAAACGCGAGTGATCGTCGAGAATGGTAAAGGGATAACAACGACCACCAGCAACAGCAAAATCGCCTTTGAAATCCATCTGCCAAAGATCGTTGGGAGCGTCGTGTTCGAAACGGAGGAAAGACTGATGCTTGAGCGATTCAGCAGCGTCAATCATTTGGTTACGCTTCAGAATAGCGGTAATGGTGCTGGGACTGGGCACTTGCTGCCCCAGATCCAGTAGACGCTGCTTCAGCTTACGACCACCCCAGGCAGGATGTTTGCGACGCAGACAGAGCACCGCCTCTTCTATCATCGTCGCAGTTTTCCGTGGTGAATGATGTGGCCGTCGTGAGCGATCCGCTAATCCGGTCACGCCTTCGTTCTTAAAACGGTCCCGCCACTTATAGGCAGTGGCGGAGCTGATGCCAAACTGACGACACAATGCTCGGATATTGGCGTTCGGTTGACTGGCTAGTAAAACGAACTGGTGACGTTCTGACATGGTGGAACTCACTCTCCAGGGCATCCTCTCGACTCCTTTCGAGGCGAAAGGTATCAGCAACGGGAAAAGTGTTTACCATGTCTCCGAACATGTGTTTAGGATGTCTCCGGTCTATACATCTACCTGTCTTGTTCTTTTTTCAGTTCTTTAATTCCTCCACGCAACTCGGACAAGAAAAGTCAGGAAGAGGGGCTTGCCCCCGCTGTTGGAATAATTTGTGTTGAACTGTGTTTGTCTGGTTTGTTACTCTGGACGTGGCTATGCTGCGTCTACTCACGATTACCGGGCTTTTACTGGCCTTTATCGCCGTTCCGGCTTTTGGTCAGGAGGCAAGACTCATCACCTCCGCCAACCCCGTGGCTGTAAAATGTGCGCCAGCCACGCCCGTCGTCGAACCCAACGACATCGAAAAAAGAGCCTTCGAACAGACTAACCTCGTGCGCGTAAAGAACGGTCTCCGTCCCTTAACCTGGGATGCGGACGTCTGTCGCATGGCCCGGATCCACTCCGAGAGCATGTCGCGCAACCACTACTTCGCCCACGTCACACCAGAAGGAAAGCGCCTCCCCGAGCGCGCCCGCGCCGCCGGCATTTTGAAGTTTTCCACGCTCGGTGAGAACATCGCCTACTCGAACGGCTACGACGATCCGGGTGCATACATTGTCGAGCCGTGGATGCAATCTTCGAAGCACCGCGCTAACATACTCTCCAACGAATTTCGCGCGATGGCCATTGGCAGCTTTGTCGGTCCTGACGGTTCGATTTATCTGACGCAGACTTTCATCACACGTTGATCACGACGCCTTTCACGTTTCCCTCCTTCGCAAAAATCAACTGGATCCTGCGCATACTCGGTAAACGACCCGACGGCTATCACGAGGTTGTGACCGTCCTGCAAACCATCTCCCTGAAAGATGAGTTGACGATTCAACTCAGTGAGAATGGACCGATCAAGCTCACGTGCGACGATCCGACAATTCCGACTGACAACTCAAATCTGATCATCAAGGCGACGCAGCTTTTGAGCGAGTGCCGTCAGGATTGGTTTGGGGCCAGCATTCATTTGAGCAAGCGAATACCGGCGCAGGGTGGACTTGGCGGCGGCTCGTCTAACGCGGCTGTGGCGCTGCTGGCGATAAATGAACTCTGGAAGGCTAGTTCCGTCAGCGTCGAAGAACTGTTGGACCCATCGGATTTAGGCGCCGATGTCCCTTTCTTCCTGATGGGCGGAAGATGTGCTGCAACCGGCATCGGTGAGGTTCTCAGACCGCTCCCCGATGCGCCCAAACAGTACCTGATAGTCATCACTCCAAACGCAAAAGTCTCAACCGCGCACGCCTACGCCGCGCTAAATGCTCCTTCCTTGACAACTTTTGACTACGTCTCTATTCTTTCAAGTTCCCTAGCGGACCTGAATTCCGCCGACAGCAGGCAATGGCCTCTGCGCAATGACTTTGAGAGGGTGATCTTTGAGATAGAGCCTGAAATCGAGCGCGTCAAAAACGCGCTGCTCGATGCAGGTGCGTGGGGCGCTTTGTTGGCTGGAAGCGGTTCGAGCGTGTTTGGTGTCTTTGATAGCGAAGCCGCGAGAGATCGCGGTCTGGAGAACCTGAGATGTGAAGCAGGATGGCGAGTTTTTCCCTGCGAAACCATTTCACGCGAAGAATATGTCAGGGCAATGAATTCATCGGGCATTCCCCTTTTTACGCTCTCTTAAAAACTGCAAACAGAAAAACTGTATACTGGGGCGTAGCCAAGTGGTAAGGCACCGGTCTTTGGAACCGGCATTCGTTGGTTCGAATCCACCCGCCCCAGCCAATTCTTGTCACTCTGAAAAGATATGAGCACTACCGGCGGCATCAAGATCTTTTCTGGAAATGCGAACCCCACCCTGGCGGAAGAGATTTGCCGCCACCTGACCTGCGACATGGGGAAAGCGTACCCGGAGCGTTTCTCTGACGGCGAGTTCAATTTTCAGATCGATGAAAACGTGCGCGGCGGCGACGTCTTCATCGTGCAACCGACTTGCCCTCCGACCGATGCGCACCTGATGGAGCTGCTCGTGATGCTCGACGCTTTTCGTCGTTCATCAGCCGAGCGCATCACGGCCGTGATTCCTTATTACGGCTATGGCAGGTCTGATAAAAAAGACCGCCCGCGCGTTCCGATCTCGGCGAAGCTGGTGGCGAATTTGATCACCGTCGCGGGCGCGGATCGACTGTTGACGATGGACCTGCACGCCGCGCAGATCCAGGGCTTCTTTGATATTCCGGTGGACCACCTGTATGCTGCACCGGTCTTTATCGGCTATTATCAGGAGCACCCCCTCCCGAATTTGACGGTGGTGGCTCCCGATACAGGCGGCGCCGAACGCGCGCGCGCCTACGCCAAACGGCTCAACGCCGATCTCGCTCTTTGCGACAAACGTCGCGAGAAGGCCAACGTGGCCGAGGTTATGAACGTGGTTGGCGACGTTCGTGGCCGCAGTTGTTTGATCGTCGACGATATGTGCGACACCGGCGGGTCGTTGACGAAAGTTGCGCGGGCCTTGAAAGAAGCCGGCGCTGAACGAATACATGCGTGCTTCACGCATCCGGTGTTTTCCGGCAAGGCAGTCGAGTTGCTGCGCGAGTCGGACATTGAAAAAGTAATCGTAACTAATACGATTCCGCTCCGCGATCATGCGTGCGAGCTGGATAAAATAAAAGTACTAAGTATCGCGCCGCTTCTGGCGAAAGCGATCAAGTCGATCCACGAGGAGACTTCAGTTTCCTCGCTC
>DATEIS010000481.1:0-11130 GCA_035278765.1 Pyrinomonadaceae bacterium
GGCGGCGTGTTTCTCAACCTGGGTGACGAAACGGAACGCGTGCGCGCGAGCGGAGTGTCGACCGACTTCTTTCCAATTTTTAAAACCAATCCGATCAGTGGCCGCACTATACAAGCTGATGACATGAAGGAAGGCGCCGAACCGGCTATCGTCATCAGTCATGCGTTATGGCAAAGACGTTTTGGCGGAACGTCAGACGTCGTCAACCGGAAGATCACGTTGAATGGCAGGCCGTCGACGATTGTGGGCATCATGCCTGCCGGCTTCACGTATCCGAACGACGCCGAAGTTTGGGTAGCGCTGCCGTTCAGGCCCACCGAAGAGCCTCGCGATAATCGATACCTTTCAGTGGTATCTCGTTTGAAGCCCGGCGTCACTCTGTCGCAGGCGCAGGCTGACATAGACACCATCAACCAGCGTCTAGCGCAGAGTTACGAAACAAACACTGGCTGGGGGACGCGGCTCACGGAGTTGCGTGAAAATCTGGTGGGAGAATTAAGGACGTCACTGCTGATCCTGTTGAGTGCGGTCGCGTTTGTTCTGTTGATTGCGTGTGCGAACGTCGCGAATCTTCTCCTGGCTCGTGCTGCATCTCGTCAAAAAGAAATTGCTCTTCGAACTGCACTCGGTGCGAGTCGTTGGCGCGTTGTCCGGCAACTCCTTACCGAGAGTGTGTTCCTTTCGATCGTGAGTGGTATCGCCGGGCTCGCTCTGAGTATCTGGTTGATCAAATTACTGATTGCCATCACGCCACCGAATACACCACGTATTAATGAGATCGGAATCGATCTGCGTGTGTTTGGTTTTACTCTCGCCGTCACTCTTCTGGCCGGTCTCTTGTTTGGACTTGTGCCCGCACTACAGACCTCGCGGCCCAACCTGAACGAGGAGCTTAAAGACAGCGGTCAACGCGGATCGCAAACGGGGGGACGCAGCACCGCCGGCAGTTTGTTGATTGTTTCCGAAATTGCGATTTCGT
Source organism: Pyrinomonadaceae bacterium (assembly GCA_035278765.1). GTDB lineage: Bacteria > Acidobacteriota > Blastocatellia > Pyrinomonadales > Pyrinomonadaceae > PSRF01. The sequence goes on from DATEIS010000481.1 coordinate 980, forward strand.
TCATGCTACTCGCTGGCGCGGGATTGCTGATCAAGAGCTTCATGCATCTCCGGGAAATTAATCCCGGCTTCAATCCGGATAACGTGCTGGTGATGCGCCTCACGTCACCGCCCGGAAAATATGCGTCGGGGGAACCACGCGCTCAGCTCTACAAGCAGCTTATCGATTCGGTTAAAGCAACACCGGGTGTGCAGTCTGCCGGAGCAGTACTGAGCCTGCCTTTAGGTGGTGACACGTTCAATGTGTGGCGCGGCGTGGTTCGCGAAGGCCGGCCCATGACGCACGCGGAGCAGTCGAATGCACAGGCTCTTGTGATCACGCCTGATTACTTTAAGGCACTTCAGATTCCACTGAAAGAAGGCCGCTTTTTTACCGATCAGGACAACTTACAAAACACCAAAGTCGTGATCATAAATGAAAAATTCGCGCGCCAGTTGTTCCCGGGCGAGAGTCCGATTGGCAAACGCTTTTCGATATGGCGTGATGAAAAGTTTCCGCGCGAAGTCGTCGGTGTTGTGGGCGATACCAGACAATCGCTCGACAGGGAAGCGGGCGAACAGATGTACGTGCCTTACGCGCAGGATCCGTCGTGGGGCAGCATGTCGCTGGTTGTGCGCACGAGTGGTGAGCCGACTGCGCTCGCCGGATCAGTGCGCGAAGCGATTCGCGCAGTCGACAAAGCCGTGCCGAATTACAACCTCAAAACGATGAATGACGTTGTCACCACTTCAGCAGCGCCGCGACGCGTGCCGATGTTGTTGTTGAGTTGTCTTGCAGGTGCGGCGATGTTGCTGGCGATGCTCGGGATATACGGAATTACGTCGTACTACGTCACGCAAAGAACACATGAGATCGGTGTGCGCATGGCACTCGGCGCGCAGATTGTCGATGTGCTCAAGCTCATTTTGAAACGCGCGATGCTGTTGGCGATTGTTGGCATCGGTATTGGAACTGTCGGTGCGCTTATTCTGACGCGTTATATGAAGACGTTGCTGTTTGGTGTGAAGCCGATCGACGTCGTTACTTTCGTTGCAGTGGCGCTGGTGTTGGCACTCGTGGTGCTCGTCGCGTGTATCGTGCCGGCACGACGGGCCGCGAAGATCGATCCACTCGAAGCCCTACGTTGACGTCAGATTTGTATCGCTCGTGGTGTTTTTAGATCATGGAAACATTAATAAAAGACATACGCTATGGTGTGCGTGGTCTGTTAAAAAGACCCGGATTTACGGTTATTGCTCTCATCACACTCGCGCTCGGAATCGGCGCGAACACGGCGATTTTCAGCGTCGTCAATGCGGTGCTGTTGCGGCCGCTTCAGTTTCGTGATCCCGAACAGTTAGTGGTCGTGTGGGAAGAGGCATCGTTCGCCGGCTTTCCGACCAACACGCCTGCACCGGCCAATTACGTCGATTGGAAAAATCAGAACCAGTCGTTCGCTGACATGGCCGCCGCTGCGTCGAACAGTTTCAACCTCACTGGCGACGGCGAGCCTGAGCGCATCCAGGCGAATTCAGTTAATGCAAACTTTTTCTCGCTCTTCGGTGTGCAGCCACTACTCGGTCGTGGATTTCTTCCCGAAGAGGATCGGCCCGGTGGTAACAAGGTCGCGGTGCTCAGCTACAGTCTCTGGCAGAGCCGTTATGGTGGAGACCGTGGAATTATTAATCGCGAGATTCTTCTTAATGCAGAAAAGCACACGGTTGTCGGTGTAATGCCGGCCGGTTTTCACTTTCTCGAGAATGATGTGCGTTTGTGGGTGCCGCTCGCGATGGACCAGGAGGAACTCGCGAATCGTGGCGGACACTATTTGCAGGTTGTCGCGCGCTTGAAACCAGGCGTGGCTTTGTCGCAGGCACAGGCAGATATGACTGCTGTGATGCGACGGATTGCGACGGACCATCCCGGCGAGACTTTTGACGGCAAACTCGGCGCAGTCGTGATGCCACTGCGCGATCAGTTAGTCGGCGAGGCGCGTGGTTCGCTGACCGTTTTGTTGGTCGCAGTTGCTTTTGTGTTGCTCATCGCGTGTGCGAATGTCGCGGGGCTTTTGCTGGCGCGCGCTGTTGCTCGTCGACGTGAGATCGCGCTGCGAATGGCGTTAGGCGCCGATCGGATTCGCGTCGTTCGACAACTGCTGACCGAGAGTTTGTTGCTGGCCGCTGTCGCGGGTGTGCTGGGATCTGTTTTGGCGTATGCGAGTTTTACTTTTCTTCAGGGCCTCATTCCGGAGCAGATGGCTCTGTCAGCAAGTTTACAACTCGACGTTCGCATACTTGTCTTCACGCTTGCGATCTCGATAGTCACCGGCGTCATCTTTGGTCTCGTTCCCGCACTCCAGGCTGCGAAGTTTGATCTGAACGACGCACTTAAGCAGAGCAGTACACGCGCCACTGCGAGCGGTCGTTTGCGCAGCACCCTCATCGTTTTTGAAGTTGCGCTCTCGATCGTGCTTCTGGTTGGCGCTGGTCTGTTAATTCAAACTCTCTTTCAACTCTTGCATCAGTATTCAGTGCTCGAACCGGACAAGGTTCTAACGATGCGCACGATACTGCCGCGCGAGAAATATAAAGAGCTGCAAGTCCGCGACAATTTCTATCAACAGGTGCTGCAACGCGTCGCGCATCTGCCGGGTGTTGTGTCTGCTGGTTACAGCACTTCTGTGCCGATTTCGTGGAAGGGTGGTTCCAGTGGCTTCTATCCGGAAGGGATCAAGAACCCGATTCCGGGAATGTCATACGACGCTATTCATCGTCAGGTAAGTGCGGATTATTTGAAGACGATGAATATCCCGTTGCGACAGGGACGTTACCTCGAGAGTCGCGACAATGCGCAATCAATGCATGTCGCGGTCATCAATGAAACGATGGCGCGACAATATTGGCCGGGTGAGAACGCGCTGGGCCGTCGCTTTCGGATCGGTGGTCCTGATGAGACTGATCTACCGTGGTTTCAAATCGTCGGGATCGTTGCCGACTTACGGCAGATGGGACTTGATCAACCGGTGAAGGCGGAGATGTATCTGCCGTATCAGCAAGTCGATCAGCCGTGGTTTATACCCCGCGACCTTGCGATACGGACGAATGGCGATACGGCGAGTCTGGTGGGTTCAGTGCGGCAGATCATCCGTGAAGTCGATCCGGATCAGCCGGTATCGAATATCGCGACGATGGGTGAGGTGCTCGGGACTGAGGCCGCGCAGCGACGTATGGGAATGATCCTGCTGGCTGGATTTGCTTTGCTTGCGCTGCTGCTGGCCTCGCTCGGAATTTACGGCGTGCTCGCCTACTTCGTCACCCAGCACACCAGCGAGATCGGTGTGCGACAGGCGCTTGGTGCAACTCCGCGCGACATTCTGTTTATGGTGTTGAAGAAGGGCATGGGTTTGACGCTGCTTGGTGTTGCGATCGGGCTGGCGAGTGCATTTGCGCTGACGCGTCTGATGAGTTCGTTGTTGTTTGGTGTGAAGGCGTCTGATCCGTTGACGTTTGTGGCAGTGCCGCTGTTGCTCGCGTTTGTAGCGCTGCTGGCTTGCTACATTCCCGCGCGTCGCGCAACGAAGGTCGATCCTCTTGTAGCGCTCAGATACGAATGAAAGGCCATCCACAGATTACACAGATATTTTCTGCGTAATCTGTGGATGGATCGATGATCAATGAACACACTCTTCCAGGATCTCCAATACGGCTTTCGGATGCTGGCGAAGCACAAGAGCGTCACCGCGATTGCGGTGTTAACGCTCGCGCTCGGCATCGGCGCAAACACCGCGATATTCAGTGTCGTCAATGCGGTGTTGCTGAATCCGTTGCCTTACAGAGATCCCGATCGGCTCGTGGCTCTCTGGGAAAACGTGCCGAACCACGGTCGTTGGCGCGCTTCACCCGCAAACTTTTTTGACTGGAAGAAACAGAACACAGTCTTCGAAGACGTCGCCGCGTTCGGACAGAGCTCGATGTCGTTCACTGGAGCGGGCGAACCCGAGCAGCTCGTCGGAACACGTGTAAGTGCCGGATACTTCGCGGTGGTTGGTGTCGACCCGCTTTTGGGTCGTGCTTTCGCCAACGAAGAGTACGAGCCAGGAAAAGGACAAGTTGTCATCCTGGGCCATGCGTTTTGGCAACGCCGTTTTGGCGGAGACAAGAGCATCGTCAATCGCGTGGTCACCCTTGACGGCTCAAGCTATACCGTCGTCGGCGTGATGCCACCTGGTATTTATCCCGTTTCCCCGACAACATCCGGACGCCTCATTTTCGACGAGCCAAAACAGAACTTCTGGTTGCCGATGTCATTCAACGCCCAGTGGGCCGCAGTGCGATCGGCTCACGTGCTTGGCGTCGTGGCGCGTCTCAAGCAGGGTGTCACGATTCAGCAAGCTACCAACGAAATGAACGCGATTGGCGCCCGCCTCGAACAAGAGCATGTCGCGAATCGAGGCGAGGGAATCATTGTCAGTCAGTTCATGAGCGAAGTAGTCGGAAATGTCAGGCCGGCTCTGTTGACGTTGTTGGGTGCCGTTGCTCTCGTGTTGTTGATCGCGTGTGCCAACGTCGCTGGTCTGTTGCTGGCCCAACATGCCGGACGCAGCAAAGAGATTGCGATTCGCGCGGCTTTAGGCGCAGGTCGAGCGCGACTCGCGCGGCAGTTTTTTATCGAAGGGCTGTTGCTGTCATTTTTTAGCACTGTGATTGGTTTGGCGATTGCGACGTTAGGCACGAAAGTGCTGTTGCAGTTTGTTCCGGCAGGAGTTCCACGTCTTGCACAAGTGAGTCTTGACTGGCAAGTGCTTGGTTTCACGATGTTGATTTCGCTCGGCACCTGTCTGATTTTTGGTTTGGCGCCGGCCTGGCAGTCTTCGAAGACTGACTTACACAATGCCCTCGAACAAAGCGGGCGAACGTCGGGACCGGGAGTGAGCAAATTAAGATTTCGCCAGGGACTGGTTGTCTTTCAGGTGAGCATAGCAGTGATGCTCGTGATAGGCGCGGGCCTCTTGGTTAAGAGTTTTTGGTTACTGCAACAAGTCGATCCCGGGTTTAGATCAGAAGGAGTGTTGTCGGCGGAGCTCACTCTACCTGCCGCTAAGTATTCCCGAGACCAGATCAATAATTTTCATAAACAATTACTGGAGCGGCTCGCTGCTGTACCGGGCGTGAAGAGTGCGACTATCGCTTATGACCATCCATTGACTTCGAACTGGCTCGATTCGTTTGAGATTGAGGGCCGGGTTGCGCCGCCGGAGAGTCGATCGCAGTCAGCTAACTTCATTCCGGTTGGACCCGATTACTTCGATACTGTTGGCGTGCAACTGGTGAGCGGAAGAATATTCACGCCACAGGATGATCAAGATCACCCGGGCGTTGCGATTGTCAACGAGGCTTTCGTCAGGCATTACTTCAGCGGCGAAAACGCTCTCGGTCAAAGGATGAAACCTGGACCACCGGGAAGAATCTGGAGAGGGCAGAAGCTGACCTCTTTTGAGATCGTCGGTATCGTGCGCGACGTTAAGCTTGCCGGTCTCGAAGCGCCGTCGGAACCGGCGTATTACCTGCCGGCGTCACAGGCACCGCTGGAAGACATGATGATCCTGGTGCGGACCACAACCGATCCGCTGTCGATTGTGGGTGCCGTGCGTGGCGCAGTTCTCTCGATCGATCCAAATCAACCAATCGCGAATATCAGCACGCTCGATAAAGTTGTTGACGACAGCGTTGCGCAGCGTCGTCTCAATATGTTGCTGATGGGTTTGTTTGGCGGGCTTGCGATGCTGCTTTCAGCCGTCGGCATTTATGGATTGTTGTCACATGCAGTAACGCAACGGACGCAGGAGATGGGTATTCGCATGGCGCTCGGCGCGCAGGTCAGCGACGTGCTGAAACTCGTGTTGCGACAGGGCATGATGCTCGCGATTGCCGGCGAAGTGATTGGCCTCGCAGGCGCGTATGCGTTAACGCGTTTGATGCGCGGGTTGTTGTTTGGTGTGACGCCGAATGACGCGACGACGTTTGTTGTCGTCGCAGGCGTGCTGGCGGTCGTGGCGCTTTTGGCTTGTTACATTCCAGCGCGGCGTGCGACGAAGGTGGATCCACTCGTGGCGCTGAGATATGAGTGACGTATCCACAGATTACACAGACTTGATTTATAGAATCTGTGTAATCTGTGGATAAGAAGGTGAAGCTAATGCAGACTATCGTGAGTGATCTGCGCTATGGCGCGAAGATGCTTTGGAAGAGTAAAGGGATCACGCTGATCGCGGTGATTTCGCTCGCCGTTGGAATCGGCGCGAACTCCGCGATCTTCAGTCTCGTCAACTCCATCTTCCTGCGACCGCGCGCGATATCGCGTCCGGACGAGGTGGTCGAGCTTTACGTGGGTGAAGGTGAAGAGCCTTATCAGAGCACCTCATATCCCAGCTATCTCGAGCTGCGCGATCGCAACGACGTCTTATCAGGACTCGCAGCGTACAGTATGCAGCAGTTCATGTTCGGCGGCGCCGGCGAGGTCGAGCCGATTTGGGGCGAGGCGGTATCGGGAAACTACTTTGATGTCCTGGGTGTCGCAGCGCAAAAGGGAAGAACCTTTGCAGCCGATGAAGATCTCGTCCCACGCCAGAAACCGGTTGCAGTTATCTCACACAGTTTGTGGCAAAGACGGTTCAACTCCGATCCGGAAGTTATCGGCAAGACCGTCACTCTCCACGACCAGCCACTAACAGTCATCGGAGTCGCTCCTCCGCAGTACACCGGAATGATCCGCGGTATCTCAGTCGAGCTCTGGGTTCCAATGATGATGATGCCGGCGTTGAATCTAAGCGGTGACAGAATACTCACGCGAGACAACCGTGGCCTCATTCTTGTCGGCAGGCTGAAACCGGAGACAACACTCGCCCAGGCTCGCGCGCGTTTTGATCTGCTCACGCGTGACATGCAAGCGGCTCATCCGGAAGAGTGGATGGATAAGAACGACTCTTCGGGACGCGTGCGTGCCTCTGCAATTACGGTGTTGCCTGAAAGTGAGACGCGCATTCAACCAGACGCAAAATCAGCCGCGTATGCCGTGTTTGGCCTCGTGTTTGTGATCGTCAACCTGGTACTGCTCATCGCTTGTATCAATCTCGCGAGCATGTTGCTTGCCCGCGCCGTGACGCGACGCAGAGAGATCGCGGTGCGACTCGCGATCGGAGCAAGCCGGTTTCGCATCATTCGGCAGTTACTAACTGAAAGCATATTGCTTTCGTTGATCGCCGGAGTTGCCGGAATACTGCTCGCAGTGTGGTTGCTAAATTTGCTGGTTGGGTTCATGCCCGCGTTGCCCGAAGGCATTCGCCTCGCTCTCGATCTTCATCTCGACTGGCACGTCGTTCTGTATACGATCACCTTCTCAACTATCACCGGAATATGTTTTGGACTTGCGCCTGCTCTGTTCAGTTCCAAAGCCGATGTCTCAACTGTTTTGAAAGACGACTCCAGCGCGGCCAGCGGTCTGTATCGCAAGTCGCGCGGGCGCCAGGCGTTGGTGGTGGCTCAGGTTGCTTTCTCATTGTTACTTCTGGTCGGCGCAGGTTTGGTGTTGCGAAGTCTGGAAAAGATTCGACCTACGCGCGTGGGTTTCACTTCGGACAACCTGCTCGTCGCGCCGGTCACACTGAACCCCGAGCAATACGATCGCGCGAAGGCACACGAGTTTTTCCGACAAATGTCGGAGCGAGTTAGTGCTTTGCCGGGAGTGCAAACGGTGACTCTGGTAGATTCGGTACCGGGCGGGTTTCTCGGACGCGCACGCAGTAGCACGGAGATCGAAGGCTACCAGGCGCGACCAGGCGAGGATCTACAGGTCGATGCCTTCACTGCCGGGCCACATTATTTCAGCAACATGAAAGTCCCGATTGTTCAGGGCCGGGAGTTTGATGAGCGTGATCGTGATGGTTCGACTTGCGTGGCTGTGATCAATGAAGCCTTTGTACAAAAGTATTTTGCTGGTAGAGCCGCGCTCGGAAAACACATTACCAAGTTTGGCAGCACCGATGACGGCCGGCTGCGTAAAGAACCGTGCGAGATTGTTGGCATCGTTCGCGACGATGCGTGGCAGTCGTTCCAGAAAGAGCTGCGTCCCTTCTTTACCGTCGCACTGCTGCAGTCAAACAGGAAGCGCACCACGATGCTGGTTAGCACAACTAGCGATCCGAGGAGTTTGCTTACACCCGTGCGCAATACGATCCGCGAACTCGAGCCGAGAATCCCACTCACGGACGTGCAAACGCTGAATGAATATTTCGCTGTCGGGCTTTATCCGTTTCGAATTCTCGCGGTGTTGATGGGCGCTTGCGGTGTGATGGCCTTGCTGCTGGCTTCCCTGGGTATCTACGGAATCATTTCGTATTCCGTAGCGCAGCGCACGCGCGAGCTCGGCATTCGCATAGCACTGGGCGCATTGCGTAAAGACATTCTGAAAATGGTGATTTGGCAGGGAATGTTCCTGGTCGTCACTGGACTGGGATTGGGATTGTTGTTGTCGATCGCGCTGACGCGTTTGTTGACTAGTTCGTTACTCGAGCTTGAACTTCCATTCCCGGTTAGCGCAACCGATCCGTTGACGTTTGCAAGCGTGACGCTGTTGTTGGCTCTCGTGGCGCTGATTGCTTGTTTTATTCCAGCGCGAAGAGCGACGGAGATCGACCCGATAGAAGCTTTGAGATACGAGTAATCTGTGTTGGTGAATAAGGAGGGTTGGATGAATACATTTTGGCAGGACATACGTTATGGCGCGAGAATGTTGCTTAAGAATCCCGGCATCACGATCATCGTGATCATTGCGCTGGCACTCGGCATCGGCGCAAACACCGCGATCTTCAGTGTCGTGAATGCAGTGCTCCTTCGCCCGCTGCCTTATCCGGAATCCGAGCGACTCGTTTTCCTTAACGAGAAGAGTCCTGTGCTCGACGAGATGTCGATCTCATATCCAAACTTCCTCGACTGGCGCGCCCAAAATCAAACGTTTGAAAAAATGGGTGTCTACAATCGCGCCAGTTACAACCTCACCGGCACTGGTGAGGCGGAACGGATCGTCACGGGTCAGGTTTCAGCGGATCTATTTTCCGTCCTGCGTGTTAATGCAGCACAAGGCCGCGTCTTCACAAATGAAGAAGACAAGCCCGGCGGCACGCCTGTTGTCGTTCTGAGTTATCCGTTGTGGCAACGTCGCTTCGGTGGTCAGACGAGCATTCTCAACCAGGCCATCACACTCAACGGCAAGAGCTATACGGTGATCGGCATCATGCCCGAGTCGTATGCATATCCGAGCCGTGTTGAGATGTGGGTGCCGGTGGGCCAACTTTCCGATCAGGCGAGCTGGCAGCAGCGCGGAAATCATCCGGGCTTGTACGGCGTTGCGCGTCTGAAGCCCGGAGCAACTTTCGAGCAGGCGGATGCTGATATGAACAACATCGCCGCGAACCTCGAAAAGCAGTATCCCGACAGCAATACAGCAAATCGTGTCAGGCTGAGACCATTGCTCGAAATCTTTGTTGTCGATGTACGTCGTGCGCTCTGGGTAATCTTCGGCGCCGTCGGCTTTGTACTCCTGATTGCCTGCGCGAATATCGCAAACCTTTTGCTTGCACGCGCAACGGCACGCAAGAAAGAGATGGCGATTCGTACTGCGGTCGGTGCGAGTCGTTGGCGCATCGCGCGTCAGTTGCTGACTGAAAGTGTTTTGTTGTCGTTGGTTGGCGGCGCGATCGGCCTGGTGCTGGCACGCTGGGGTGTGAATCTGATTTTGTACGTCAGTCCGACTGCAATTCCGAGATCGCGTGAGATTGGTCTCGACTGGACGGTGCTTGCCTTTACGATCGGTGTTTCTTTCCTGACAGGCATTCTCTTTGGCTTGATTCCTGCGATTCAAGCGGGCGAAGTCGATGTGCACGAGACGCTGAAAGAGAGCGGCCGTGGCACCAGTGGACGGGGATGGTTGCGCAGTTCACTCGTGGTGGTGGAAGTGGCCACGACACTCGTGCTGCTCATCGGCGCCGGCTTAATGATCCGGAGTTTCTATCTCCTGCAAAAAGTGAATCCAGGGTTCTCTCATGAACAGCTGACCAGCTTTAGCATGTCTCTACCGCAGAAGAAATATGCGACCGAAGAGGTACGCGCCTCTTTTTA
>DATEIS010000482.1:0-9627 GCA_035278765.1 Pyrinomonadaceae bacterium
TGGTGCACCCAGCAGGGCTCGAACCTGCGACCTTCTGATCCGAAGTCAGACGCTCTATCCAACTGAGCTACGGGTGCACGGGGGAGATGGTGCCACAGATCTACGCTGATTGGAAGCGGATCGGTTTTATAAATCCGTGCAGATCTGTGGCTTATTAATCTTGTCGCTACTTGCCCTGGATTTGCTTGCGGACGTAGCGGATCATGTCCTGAATTTCCTGAGCGGACATCTTGTCTTTGAAGGGCGGCATTGCTTCTTCGCCGTTCGTGATCATCTTCGTGAGCTGATCGTCGGTGTGCTTGATTGCGTGCTCGGACTTCATTGATGGCACTTTGATCTGTTTGTTGTCGACTTTGACGGTTCCGCCGGTGGCGTCTGGACCGTGACAGCCTTCGCAGTGCTTTTGATAGTTGGCGCGCGCCGTCGCAAACTCATCGACTGATGCCGCCGGCGATGGGGCTGCGGGTGATGCAGCGGTGCGCGATGTGTTTGTGTTCGTTGGTGTTGCGGTTTCAGTGCAAGCTGAAACGACGAATAGGACGGCGATACATGTTAAAGCAAGCGCAATTAGTTTCATCAGACAGTTTTCTCCGGGTTTGTGATTTTCTTCTATCAAAAAGACCTTAACGTTTCAACTTCACAATCCATTCACCAATTTCTTTCATCTGCTCGTCGGTCAATTTGTCCTGAAACGATCTCATCGGTGGTGAGAGACCGTATGACGGTGGATCCTTTAGCAATCCGACGATGTCGTTAACTGTGCGACGTGGCTTGGTTGATACATCAAGCAACGGCGGAAAACTCAACTGTCCCTGGCGTGCGCCTTCGCCGTTTGGTCCATGACAGTTGGCACAGAACTTTGTATACATGACGGGTGGACCGCCGGAAGCGTTCGCTGGCGCGGACGTTGCCGTCGCCGCGAGAGTGATTGTCGCTGGTTTGAATGCATCGCGTCGCCAGACGTCCTCATGCGCTTCCTGTAATCCGAGCTGTCTCGACGTTTGCGGATCGCGTAAATCACTCACATATGATGCCGTTGTCATCGCGACAACAAGAACCAGGCCGACGCCGAGAATCGATCCGCCGATCAACCTTTGCTTCTTGAGCCATGGCAGCGAAATAAGAATCAAGAGAACAATGCCAGGCAGTGCCACACCGGCAAGGGATCCGAGCCCGCCGGGTAGATACTTCAACGACTGATACAACCAGAGAAACTGCGCCCCGGGACGCGGCAGATACTCGGCGGTCATCTCAACCACCGATGGTCCAAGCGGCGCTCGATATTTCAAAGACCATAACGCGAGTAATAGAAACACAACACCACCCGCGATCGCATGACGAGGTCCGAAGATCTCTGCGATGTGCGAACGAAACACTCGCCAAACAACGACCGCGATAACACAAGCGGGAATCACGAGGACGTGAAGCGCGAAGAAGCGCGACAACGTAATCGTTGAGATATCACTGCCACCGAGTAACCACAGCCGCGCCATCCCTCCAACAAAAGGAAGTCCGGCCATCAATCCCTCTGCGATGCGTGTGCTGAAAAACGCGCGCGCGTCCCACGGCAGTGAATAGCCAGTACCGCCCGCCGCCATCACGAAACCGAGCAACAGAATTCCCACGATCCACTGAATCCTGTTCGCCACATAAGCTTTGCTGAGAAAAAGCCGGATCACGTGAAGGAAAACAAAGAGGCTGAGCCACTGTGATCCGTAGTGATGTAAAGACCGAACCCACGCTCCGGAAGAGACAACTTTCTCGACGTAAGCGACCGTTGTATACGCATGGTCCACTGACGGCACATAATAAAACGCCAGCAGCACTCCGGTAACAAACTGAACGATGAGAAGAACGCCGACTATCCCGCCCGTCGTCTCAGCCCACACGTGTGTCTTGTCAACCGGAGGAGTCATGCGCGATTCGCCTGCTCCTGCGCGACATATTGCACCTGCAGTTTTCCATCCTGAACGCGCATCGGTAACGGGTCTAGTCCGCGGGGTGCTGGACCACTAATCCGCGCGCCATCCGCAGCGAAGTAGCTCTCGTGACACGGACACGAAAAACGATTTGAATTTTCATCCCATGCGACCTCGCAACCCTCGTGCGGGCACACAGCCGAGAGCACTTGATTGTTCTTTGCCGGCAACACGAATACGTTGTGTTCTTCTGTGGTTATCGCCCACCCCGCGATGTGCTCGGCGACGATCTTGCGCGGAACGGGGTGTGCGCCCGTTAGTTCGGATACAGACGCCACGTCCAGCCAGCTATCAGTAGCGGCAGATAATTTCGGACGCAGAAACCGAAATGCCGCACCGCCGATTGATGCAAAAACACCGGCCAGGATTCCGAGTGGTACGAGCTTGAGAAAAGAGCGACGTGATCTTTCGTGGTCCATGGATGTAGTTTCATTCATCATTAACTTTGACGCGCGAGCGAGAGATTTTATTCCGTATCGGGACCGGATTAACAACATTTGCAGTATTTACAGGATTCCGCCGCAAATCTTGCCACGGGTTGCATTCCCACTGGAGACTGGGCAGAATAACTTCCGCATCGCTGAATCTCCAGGGTCAGTCAGCTTATCCGATCAGAGGTAAAAACAATGAGTAGCGATAAGGATCCAGGCAATGCCTCACGTGGTTCCCTCCGGCTTGCCCCAAATGTTGTGGAAGTGGAGGTAGAAAAGGCGAAGCTCCCTCGTCAGTTCGTCAATTTCACTTTTTATCATGCGCGTCCCGAATGGCGCCTGCTCGCGGCCGACGACAAGCAGCGCTGCCGAGAAGAGTTTGTAAAGACTGTCGATGAGTTTCGCCCATCATTATTGATTCATTCCTATTCGACTATTGGTCTTCGTACAAATGTAGATTTCATGATCTGGCGCATCGGTTACGAACTCGATCCGATTCAGGAGATGACGGCGCGTCTGAACAAGACGGAAATGGCCAAATACATCGAGCCGTCGCAATCGTTTCTCTCGATGACCAAGCGCTCTATGTATATCGACAAGGATAATCCGGAGCACGTTGAAGATCGGCTGCACATCGTTCCTGGAAAATCACAGTATCTTTTTGTCTATCCATTCGTGAAGACTCGCGAATGGTACTCACGACCCGCAGAGCAGCGACAGGAGATGATGGATGAGCATATCCGCATCGGTTCGAAGTATCGCTCCGTGAAACTGCACACCACGTATTCCTTTGGTCTCGACGATCAGGAGTTTGTCGTCGCTTTTGAGACCGACTATCCATCGGACTTTCTCGATCTGGTCCAGGAGCTTCGCGAAACTAAAGCGAGCTCTTACACGCTGCGCGACACGCCGATGTTTACCTGTAGACAACGCACGATTGCCGAATGTCTTGAGGCACTCGGCTAGAGTTGATCCACAGATTTCACAGATTACACAGACATCTGCGTAATCTGTGGATACTTCTGTTCTTACCGCTCGCAATCTATTCCCAGACCAGACCGCCCGGTGAGTACCTGTGGTACGAAGCCGAAAACATGCGCGGGTTTACGACCGGCAAGCTCGGCGAACCGATACTCAACCCGTCGTATCTGAACTTGCCGCGCGCGAAGGCGCCGGGTTGGGGCATCAATGGACCAGGTGTGTCAGCCGAGTGGACGCAGGGAGGCGAGAGTGAATGGAGCTCCGCGGCTGCGAGCGCTGATGAAGTTCGCGCGACGTTGTACCAGGATGTTCAGATTCCGCGTGAAGGCCAGTACACGTTTTGGGTGCGTTACGCTGACTGGGCGAAGAAAAGTGAAAACTTCACTGTCACGATTGCTCAGAATGGGGCCGAAGTCTTTCGACATGAATTTGGTGCAAAGGATGTCATCGATCCTCACGATGAAGTCAGTCTTTACTGGAGTTGGGCCTTTGCATGGGACAGCGCGAACACGACGCTAAAACAAGGTCCGGCGCGCGTGTCGTTTGTGATCGAGAAGACGGCCGAGGCACGCCGGCACATCGATTGTTTTCTGCTTACCAGCGATCCCGGTTTCAAACCTTTAGGCAGACAGAAGCCGGATTTTTCCACGAGCCGTTATTTGCGTGCGTGGTCCGTTACGCGCAAGCCGTTCACCTCTCTGCTGAGTAGCGTCGATGCGGGGCGAGTTCCGGAAGCGTGGGTGCGACCCAAAGTCGCGGGACGCGATTTTCTGATGCCGTGGAATATCGCGAAGGAGTTTTGGCCACTGCTCGACAAGCCCGAGGCTGAGCGACCGCTCTTTCCATTCAATGCGGAACCGATTGAAGAGTTCGTCGCGAAGTATAAAGGCGCTCGCGATGTGCCGTTGTTTCAATCGAAGCTCGTGGTTCCGGTCGTTTATATCAACAACGTGCCGGAGTATTTGAAGGAAGGAAGTCCGTTTCTCCGTTACATTCGCGAAACCAAGGTTCCATTCGCAATTCTCATCAACTACGGCCATGCGACGTTCAACGCCGCCGATGGCCAGGCGGCATGGCAACTGCTCAATGGTGAATTAAAAGATCAGTTTCTGGGTTGGGTTTCGGGCGAGAGTGTTGGTTACGTTTGGGATTCGGCGCCGGCGGAGTTGAAGATTTCGCCGTCGATGACGCGGCGCGAGTTGCTGGAAGCGCACCGTCAGTTTTACTCGAATGCGATTGCGCGAAGATGGCGCGAGACGTTTCACACTGAAACCGGTCCGATGTGGGACAAGTTGATTCCCGCGCAGTCGACGTCGAGCACCTCGTTTGCTCATGCGTTAAGCCAGTGGGGTGTGAATCTGCTTGGCATGGAGACTGCGGCAGTCATGCCGATGTGGGGTATGCGCATCGCTTTCACGCGCGGTGCGGCGCGACAGTTCGGCGGCTCGTTTCTTTACTATCACGCACCCAACTTCGGCGATACCGCCACAACATTCACGAAACAGCAAAACTTCGCCGGTCCGGATTTCTTTTACCATTCGCGTTATGGTCCAACTATGGGCCCATCGCTTTCGTGGTATCGGAAGAGTTATTACCTCTATTACATGTCCGGCGCTTCTGCGATCTATCTCGAGCAGGGGCAGGATCAGTTTTTCAAACCCGGACCGGGCGATCATCCATTTCAACTGAATCCACTCGGCCGCATCACGGATGAGTTTGTTCGTTTCGCAGAGAAGCATCCGGATCGTGGCACGCCTTATACGCCGATCGCGTTTCTCGTGGATCCGGCTCACGGCTTCGAGATGACTGATTATCCGCAGTGGCCTTTTCAATTGTCGCAGATCGATCGTGGTGATCGCGCGCTGCGTGAATTGTTTGGTGTTGCTTACTATCCGGGGCTTGTGGTTGAGGGTGAACCTGCGATTGCGGATCGGCAGTCGTTTGTATCCGGTGTCTTTGGCGACATTTTCGACGTTTTGACGGCTGCCGATGTGCAGCAGTCGAAGTCGAAAATTCAGACGTTGTTGCCGTCGTATCGCGCGGTCGTTGTTGGCGGGCGGATCGAGTGGTCCGACGAGTGGATTAAGCGACTTCCCGAGTATGTTCGCAACGGCGGGACTGTTGTGCTCAATGCGGCGCAGATCAAAAAGCTGCCCGAGCAGTTTTTAGGTGTGCGACTGTTGAATGACATCGGCTGGGCGCACAACGCTCGTTGTTTGGCGCCGGGTGAAGAGTCCGAGGATCTGAAGAGTCAGATATTCCGTTATGAGCGGTTCGAGCTTAAAGGCGCTACGCCGTTGATAGCTATTCCGGATAGCGCGCCGTTAGTGACTGTTAATAAGTTTGGGAAGGGAAATGTTGTCTTCGTCGCAATTCCGGATTTATTGGGTGAAGATGAGCGAATGGTTCCTTTAGCTGCTCATGTGTTGACTCATGTTTTTGCTGATGCAGTGCCGTTGAAGGTTACGGGCGATGTCGAATATCTGATCAACCGCACGGCGAATAGTTGGGTAGTGACGTTGCTGAATAATAACGGCGTGTTCAAGACGCAGCAGGGAATGGCGCAGGTCGAGCGGAGTGCTTACGTTAACGTGACGATCTCAGGTAAGCAGATTCAACGCGCGACCGAATGGACTGAAGACATTTCATTAACTCCCACCAACAACACCGTCTCACTCAAAATTCCTCCGGGCGGGCTTGCTGTCGTAGAGATTTTTTAGCCGCGGATGAACACGGATTGGATTCGGGATCCAATCCGTGTTCATCTGTGTTACGGCTTCTTAGGGCCTTTGCCTTTACCACCGCCCGGAGCTGGTTGGCTTTGTGCCGGACGATCAGGCTTCTGCCGTTGTTGCTGCTGAGGCTGTGCACGTTGCGGTGCTGCAGCCGGTCGTGGTTGCGGTTGAGCGCGCTGTTGCGGCTGTGGCCGTTCTACACGCGGCGCCGGTTGGCTCCGGACCGGAGCTGATTCACGACGCATTTGTGGTTGTGGTCGTTGTTGCGGTTGACGTGCCGGTGCTGCGACGCGTTCACCTTGCGGCTGTTGCTGTCGCACTGGTCTTGCCGCACGTTCAGCTTGCGCTGCACCCCGATCGACTCGACGCTGCTCGTTCTGCTGGCGTCGTTGCTCCTGCTCGACGCGCCGCTGTTCGCGTTGCGCAGTAGCAGCGTCACGCTGCTGTTGAGCAGGTTGAGCCTGCTGTGGAACAGCAACCGGTTGTTGCGCAGCCTGCGGCGCACCACGTCCACGACGCTCATCTCGCACCTGGAACTTCTGTCCCTTCGCACGATCCGGCGCAGTATTCACGCGGAGATCCTTGGCCAGATTCGGACGAAATCGCGGCGCCACAGGCGCGCTGCTTGTGATCACAGTCGTGTCGTTCAGCTTGCGAGCGATTCCCGGAGGAATGTCGACCTTGCCACGACCCCACGCTGATCTCACCGCTGCATTTCGCAAAGGTGTCACCAGCAATGGATCCAGCACTGGATTCACAGACGCGAGCATGTTTCGATCAGCCTTCCGCACGCGTCTCCAGTCGATGTCGCGATTGAAGTCGTCGATGCTCACCACCGTCACTGCACCAGGCACGTTGAGATTCACCCCGCGCTGATACAAATTGTCACGCGTTAAGTAATAAGGCTGCCAGTCTGTGGTGCTGTAGTAATGCGGCACGTAGACGTCGCCTGGGCCAAGTGGCACCCAGCCAATGTCGTTTCCGCTGAATGGCACAAACGCTACGAGTGCCGGCGAGTAAAGCGGAGTTGTGTTTACTGAGTCAGGCACCCAGTACCAGCGATCGCCGGCAAACGCCCAGCGACCGTAGTGATAAGGCGCATAGCCCCACGGTTCAGTCGAGACCCATGTTGGACCATACGGGTAATCGTTGTACCAGTAACCCGTTTGATACGGCGACCAGCCCGCGTCAACTCTTGGCGCCCAGGCGTGACCGTATCCATCAACGTTCTGCCAGTCGCCGTAATAGTCGAGATCGTAGAGGCCGGGGATGTACGAGTTTGCGTATTGGTAACTGACATTCCGCCGATAGGGATCAAAATAATATGGATCGTTCTGATAAACGTTATAGTCGCGGTACCGACCATCGTAGTAACGCGGGTACTGGTAGGAGTAGTAATCGTCTACAGCATAGCCAGCGTCACGTCCGTCAAGTTGAGATAAAACAACGTCTGCTGCGGTCGAGCCGAGCAGCGTCAGCATTTCACCTTTGCTGATTTGACCACTGCCGCCCATACCGACAACTTGTGCGAGTCCGCTCAAAACGGAAACCAGCACTTGGCCGTTGTCGATGCCAACGTTGTATAGACCCGGTTGTTGAAGATCGACAGCGCCGTATGGCGTCGCCACTTCGAACATGTCGCCGGAATCCAGATAGCCGACGTCAAACATCGCCGAGCCGTCACGTAACGCGACTTGCGTCCGCTCGTCGTTCAACGCAATCACGTCGATTGAAGTATTCGGATTGAGCCGGGCAAAATTTCGTCCCGTAAATGCCAAACTCGCGCGCGAGTTGTCACGCGTGTAGATGCGGTCGCCAACTGAAACCGGCTGATTGTCGGTCGCCGCGATCCACTGATCGCTCTGCGCGTTGGCGGCATCGCTATTGTCGAGTGCTACCTCACCCTCGACCCGCTGAATACGAGCGGCATTCGGCAGCGCTTCGGCTGACGCGCTTTGCTCGTTTCGCATCCAGAGGCCAACGCCCACGCCCGCCGCGACGGCAATTACCACGGCGATAATCACGAGGTGTGGCCACACTTTAAGATTGTTCATAACAGCCCCCTCACATTTGTTTTCACGTGGAATTTGGCAAGCACCATGCCCACTTCGGGGGTGTGACGGAATCATCATCGGATCGCAACACAAGCCACGGATAAACGCGGATTGGGGGACGGATTTGTATTTATCTGTGTTGATCCGTGGTGGGCCGAGTAAACGATATGGTCAATCCGTGGCTGAAATCGTCTCAGAAGGCTACATAGATGAGGCTTGTTTTCCTCGATTTTAATGTGGAATGACAGTTGCCGAATGCCAAAACGTCGACCTCTCTCCGCTTGTCAGTACTGAAAGGAACGTTAAAGAAGTGAAACACTTAAAGGGAATTGGATTGACGTTGGCGATAAGTGCGACGCTGTTGGGCGCGAGCGATATCGCCAGTGCCCAGGGCCGCCGCGGTCGTGGCGAAGAGCGGAGGCAGGAAAACCAGGCCGAGCGCGAGCAACGCCAGCAGCAACGCCAACAGGAACAACAAAGCCGCCAGCAACAACGTGAGGCGGCGCAGCAGCAAAACAACCAGGAACGGCAACAGCGCTGGGAGCAACAACGCCAGCAGCAACAGCAAAACAGCCAGGAGCGGCAGCAGCGTTGGGAACAGCAACGTCAGCAGCAGCGCAATGCTCCACAGCAGCAGGAACGGATCCAGCAGTCACGGGAACGTGAAGATCGTTGGCAGCAGCAGCGTCAGGAACAGATTCGTCAGTCGCAGGAACGTGATCAGCGTTGGCAGCAACAGCGCCAGCAGCAACAACAACAGCAGCAGTTGGAGCAGCAACGTCGTCAGCAGTCGGAACGCGATCGCAACAATGATCGGGATCGCAATCGAGACTGGGATGGTCGCCGCGATAACAACAACAATCGTGACTGGAATAATCGTCGCGACAACAACAATCGCGATTGGGACGGACGCCGCGACAATAACAACAATAATCGCTCGAACCGTAACTGGCAGTGGGAACAGCAGCAGCGCGCCGAACGCTATCGTCAGGATTGGCAGCGACGCCAGAATTTCCTGAACCAGCGACAGCGTTTGCTCGAGCAGCAACGACGACTAAACCAGTTGCGTTATCAGCAGCGCTATCTCGAACGAGTACGTCGCGATCAATTGAGACTGCAGCAGTGGCGTTATAACGATTATGGTCCGTACAACTATCGCTATAACAGAGGCGGAAGTTATTACGAGACCAACCGGTATGGCGCGGAGATGTTGCAGCGCGCAATCCGTGATGGTTACGAGGAAGGCTTCTACGCCGGACAGGCCGACCGCCAGGATGGTTGGGGCTTCAATCCGAACGAGGCGTATGGCTATCAGGATGCGAGCTATGGCTACGATGGTTATTACGTCGAGCTGAGTGAGTATCAGTACTACTTCCGTGAGGGTTTCAGACGTGGTTATGAGGATGGCTACTACAGCCGCTCACGCTACGGCAGCTACTCGAACGGT
>DATEIS010000483.1:0-22925 GCA_035278765.1 Pyrinomonadaceae bacterium
GACGCAATCGTCCTGACTTGCTGAAAGATTAATAGCGGATTTGTAAGGAGCATCGAGAAATGAATCGATTGGATAACATTGAACAGACGCAACTGCGTAATAATATTCCACAGTTTCAGCCAGGCGACACCGTTCGTGTTCACGTCCGGATCAAGGAATCCGAGACCAAAGAGCGACTGCAGGCTTTTGAAGGCGTCGTGATCGCGCGTAAACACGGCGGCGCGCGTGAAACAATCACTGTGCGAAAGACCAGTTTTGGCGTTGGTGTTGAAAGAATCTTCCCACTGCACGCAACCATCATCGACCACATCGACCTCGTGAAGAGAGGCCGCGTACGACGGGCCAAGCTTTACTACCTGCGTGGACTGCGAGGTAAAGCCGCGCGCATTCGCGAGCGCGATACTCGAGGTCAAGCCGACGACAAACAGGCCTCAGCCGCAGGAAAGAAATAGACAGGACCAGCAGGATTTGACAGGATTAGCCGGATTGAGTTCGCATCAGGTGAATCCTGCAAATCCTGGTAATCCTGTGATCCGTATCGCTATCGATGCTCATACCGTTGGGACGAAGCTTGGAGGCAACGAGAGTTACGCCGTCAATCTGATCGAAGCCCTGGCTCAGATCGACAGCGTCAACCACTACACGATCTACGTCACTACCAACGAAGCACGCGATCGATTCGGTAATCGTTGGTCCAATTTCAAAGTTCGCTCCACTCTTCCTCACACGCCGTTAATCAGAATTCCACTAACGCTCAGCACTGAATTGCGCAAACATCCAGTTGATGTTTTGCACGTGCAGTTTACGGCGCCACCGTTTTGTCCTTGTCCGGTCGTAGTCAGTATTCACGATCTGTCGTTTGAACACTTGCCACAGACCTTCAAGCGCCGAAGCCGCACCCAGTTGCGATTGACAGTGCGGCATTCTGCCCGCCGCGCCGCACGAATTCTTTCGCTCTCTCAGCACACACGCAGTGATATCATGGAAACCTACGGCATCGAGCCCACGCGGATCGAAGCCATACCTCTCGCAGCACCCGATCACTTTTGTACGGTCCATGACGAAAGGGAACTGCAACGCGTGCGACACACTTACGGGATAAACGGCGATTACATTTTGTCGGTCGGTTCTATTCAGCCTCGCAAAAATCTCGCACGGCTTGTCAAAGCTTATGCATCATTGCGAGGAGATTGTTCAGCAGATAAGCTGCCCAAACTCGTGCTCGTTGGAAAGTGCGCCTGGCTTTACGACGAAACCTTGCGTGCTCTGGACGAGATGGGCGTGAAAGATTCAGTGGTTTTGACTGGATATGTGCCGGAATCCGACCTACCTGCACTATATTCATCGGCTCTTTGCTTCGTTTATCCGTCTTACTTTGAGGGATTCGGGTTACCACCGCTGGAGGCTATGAAGTGTGGCGCTCCGGTGATTGTAGGTAACCGGACCAGTTTGCCGGAGGTTGTCGGCGACGCAGGGTTGACAGTTGATCCATTTGATGTCGACGCGATTGCCGGCGCCATCAGGAAACTGATGAACGATACAACACTCCGCGCGAAGTTGAGCCAAAAGGGCCAGGAACGGGCCAGCGCATTTACATGGCGAGACACGGCTCGCCGAACCTTGCGGGTCTACCAGGAAGTGGCACGATCCGCAGCCTTACAATCCTAGACCGATGCGCATCGCAATTCTCGGAACAAGAGGTATTCCCGCCAGCTACGGCGGATTTGAGACCTTCGCCGAACATCTCGCTCGGCGTCTGGTCCAGCGCGGCCACGACGTCACTGTGTATTGCCGCGCGCATTATGTTTCGCCGAGACAGTTGAAATATCACGGCGTCAAACTCAAAGTCCTGCCCACGATCCGGCATAAATACTTCGACACAGTTATTCATACTTTTCTTTCAGCAATTCATGCGGTTTCCGGTCGCTTTGATGCAGCGCTGATTTGCAACTGCGCCAACGCTCCGTTTAGCCCAATCCTGCGACTCACCGGGACGCCCGTGGCGATCAATGTCGACGGGCTTGAGCACAAACGGAAAAAATGGGGCTCGCTTGCACGTCGTTATTATCGATTTGCGGAAAAACTATCGACGTTGTTGCCGAATGAAATCGTTACCGACGCGCAGGTGATTCAAGACTATTACCTCGCTCGACACAATGCGCCTTCGACCATGATCGCCTACGGAAGCGAAGTTGAACGGCGGCCGGATCGTGAAGCAGTACGCAAATGGCGAGTGGAACCAAACCGCTATGTTTTGTACGTCTCGCGACTCGAACCTGAGAATAATGCGCATCTTGTAATCGAAGCGTTCAAGAAAGTCCGAACGGCATACCGGCTCCTGATAGTGGGCGACGCACCTTACGCAGAGCATTACATCAGCAGTCTGAAAGCTCAGGCACGCGGGGACAAGAGAATCGTCTTCACTGGTTTTGTTTTTGGACAGGATTATCGCGCCCTTCAGCAAAATGCCTACTGCTACGTTCATGCGACGGAAGTCGGCGGTACTCATCCGGCACTACTTGAGGCGATGGGCTACGGAAATTGTGTTCTGACGCTCGCGACGCCTGAAAACATGGAAGTAGTTGGCGATGCTGGTGTTCCGTACGTCGACGAATTCGATCTGACTGAAAAGTTACAGCGAGTTTTGCGTGACGGATCGCTGGTCCAGGCTTACCGGCACCGGGCGCAACAACGGATCCAGACTCATTACGACTGGGATGGAGTGGTAGACCAGTACGAACAACTCTTCCAACGAATGACCGGCCAGGCTGTTCCGACAGAAGCGATCGCCGCAGAATCGCGTGAAGTCGAAGTCCTCGAAAAGTCCGCGCGTTAACTAAAAATCACCTTAAAAAAGAGGGCGCCCCGCCAGTTCGTTAGGGAACCGGACGGGGCATAAGCGTAAAGGGCAGGTTCGGGTTCAAAACAGGGTGGCTGTATTGCATGAGAATCGCCCAACTACTCGACGATTCGGACCGGCGGCGCGTTTGCGGGTATAGATAACAATTCCGAATTAGTAATCAGAACGCACCATCCAACTCAAAAGAGCGGCCTTCAAATGCAATCCAACAACCCTTGCAATTTGTAGTGTGTGAAATTATACGAAGAAGATGTGACCTGTCAAGAACAATTTAGACGATTTCGTAAAAATCTCGTGACAGATTGGACTGGGTCAGTTAGAAATCTCACTCGAATGGTCTCAGCGGTGCCTGTTTACTCGCCGGATCTTGCCTGCCCAAGCCGGTAAGCTTGCCGCCGAACGGCTTCCGAAACGTTTCGATTTTGCGCCAGTTGTTGAAGATCCTTGGTCCGGATCCGCATAAGGACATTCATGACGGTTGGGATTGGCGTGCGTGGGTTCCGTGCGAGGTTGTGAATGATGGGATAGGAGCGTGCCCAGCTTCGGTTCATCGAAATGATGCGCAGCACTTCATCTGAAACTGTTCTCATCGACGCGATGTTCTCGATCTCCTGTTCGGTAATACGTGGATTGTTGACCACAGCCGAGCAGACCACCTTGTTTGAGTCACGAATCAGAATGCTGCGCGCTTCGCGATCGCCTTTCATCGCGAGCTTCATCCGATCCTTTGTGTTCATAAACATAATGCGACGAATCAGCGAGACTCGCTCTGCCTTAACCTCGCCTTTTTCAAGACGCTCATTTTCGAGAATGCGCTGAACATTGGCTGCAGCATCGGCCGCAGTTTCTGAAATCAGTTCTTCATAACGCTCGGCCGGCAGCCAGGCGTCGTCCAGGTCAGCGTCTGAAACTTCGATGTGCTGGGCTATCAACCACGCATCGTCAAGAGTCAACTCCCCCGCAGCAGTGGTTAACTCAGCCGTTTCGAAAAACTCCGCAGCAGCAGTTTCACCGCGCGCACGAAGTTCATCTGCGATTTGGCGCGCGCCACGTTCTTTCTCGAAAAACTCTTTACGTGTTTCACGAGCACGTCTCTCCGCTTCGCCACCGCACGCGGGATTCGCAAGAATCGCGTCGATGATCTCAGGACAACGAACCAGGCGTTGCTGATTGATTGTGAGCAGTTCGAGGAGTGGACCGTGCGAAGTAGTGGCAGCTAGTTTCGCCAGCGCCTGGTCCGGTGTGCGTGTGTTGAGGATTGTCGCCTCATAAACTTCGGGCTTTGCGTCCGGCTGCATTGCCAGATACGCCAGGACAGCCGGCGCTGTGTCTTCCCCAGACGCAGCAACTAAGAAATCTTCGGCACTTTCGCCTTTCAATGTCTCCGTGGCGGCTGCGGCAATTTGCGCGTCATCGTTGCTTGTGAGAGCAACGAGAACTTCGAGCAGATCATTCTGTGGCAACGGCAACATTCCGCGCGCGGCTGCGAGACGTGCCGGTTGCGGAGCACTGCCACTGATGATGGCCTGAACGACTGGATTGGTGGATGTGATTTCCGCTGTCAAGGTGGTCTTTGTACTTGGTGCTTAGAGCTTGGTTAAGAACTAAGTACCAAGTACAAAGCACCAAGCACGGTGTTTAGGCGTTGATGCCGTGGCACTTCTTATACTTCTTACCGGAGCCGCAAGGACAGGGCTCGTTGCGTCCGACCTTCGGCTGATCTCTGACGACCGTTTTCACTTTGCCGTCTTCCTCGCCTGCGGGAGCTGCGCCCTGATTTGGTCCCGTGAACCGCAAAGATGCAGGCCGCCGAGCGCGTCGCTGCTGCAGGCTCTCGGCGGCCTGCTCGGAAACAACTTGCAGGTTGAATAACGAACGGATCGTCGATGTATCGATACGATCGAGCATCTCCTGGAACAGATCGAAACTCTGTTTCTTGTACTCGACGAGTGGATCCTTTTGCCCGTAACCCACCAAGCCGATGCCCTGCTTCAGGTGGTCCAACGACAATAAGTGGTCCTTCCACTGTGCATCGATAATGTTGAGCATGATGATGCGCTCGTAGGTGCGCATCGCTTCCGGACCGATCTGCTCTTCCTTCGTTTGATATTTCAGCTTGAGACGTTCCCAAATCGCGTCTACAACTTCCTGCGACGTCATGTTGGGAATGTTGATTCCCTCTCCGTCAGCGTCGAAATCGTAGATGGTCTTGATCTGGATCTTGTAGTTCTCGACGTCCCAATCGTCCGGCGACACATCAGGATTCAGATACTGCCGCGTGATATCAGATAACAAGTCATAAGCAACGCCTGCGCTCGGTGGATCACCCATCAGGTACTCGCGCTGATCCGGCTCTTCCATCAGTTGGCGACGGAGACCGTAAATCGTCTCGCGCTGCTTGTTCATGACGTCGTCGTACTCGAGCAGGTGTTTGCGAGCTTCGAAGTTGCGGCCCTCGACTGACTTCTGCGCAGCGGCAATTCGCTTCGAAACCATCCCCGACTCGATCGCGACGCCCTTCTCCATGCCGAGACGTTGCATCAGCGCCTTCACCTTATCGCCGGCAAAGATGCGCATCAGATCGTCTTCCAACGACAGGAAGAATCGCGACGATCCGGGGTCGCCCTGGCGGCCCGCGCGGCCACGAAGCTGATTGTCAATGCGGCGCGACTCGTGACGTTCCGTGCCGACAATGTGCAAACCACCAAGGGACACCACTTCCTTGTGCTCGTCTTCAACGATTTGCTTCGCTTTTTCGAATGCGTTAGTCCACTGCTCTTCGGTAGCCTCGTCCGGATCGACTTCCGTCTCCTTCAAAAACTCGCGCGCCATGAAATCGGGATTGCCACCGAGCAAAATGTCAGTACCACGACCAGCCATGTTGGTTGCGATCGTCACTGACCCTTTGCGGCCCGCTTGCGCAACGATTTCCGCTTCACGCTCGTGATACTTCGCGTTCAGCACGTTGTGCGGGATTTTTTCTTTCAGCAGTCGCCGAGCAATCAGTTCGGAGTTTTCAACCGAGACCGTGCCCACGAGAGTCGGCTGACCTCGCTCGTGACAGTCTTTGATCTCTTCGATCACGGCGTCCCACTTTTCCGGCAACGTGCGATAAATTACATCCGAATTATCGATACGAACCATCGGCATGTGCGTCGGAATAACGATGACGTCGAGCTTGTAGGTCGAGGCAAACTCGGCTGCTTCAGTTTCGGCGGTACCGGTCATGCCTGACAGTTTCTCGTAAAGACGAAAGTAGTTTTGCAGCGTGATCGTCGCGAGAGTCTGGTTCTCTTTCTCGATCTCAACGCCTTCTTTGGCTTCGACTGCCTGGTGCAGTCCGTCAGACCAACGGCGTCCTTTCATCAAACGACCGGTGAAGTCGTCGACGATGATCACTTCGCCATCCTGGACCACGTACTGATGATCCAACTTGTAAAGCGTGTGTGCTTTCAACGCCTGTTCGACGCAGTGGAGCAATTCCATGTTCGACGGATCATAAAGATTCCCTACACCCAGCAGACGCTCGGACTTCTCGACGCCCTCTTCGGTCAATACAGCCGTGTGTGCTTTTTCATCGACGACGTAATCGCCGGTCTTCTTTCCTTCGATTTCCTCACCCTTTTTCAGGTGCGGAATGACCGCGTCGGCTTGCTTGTACTTGTCGGTGGCCTCGTCGGATGGTCCGGAGATGATCAACGGCGTTCGCGCTTCGTCGATCAGAATCGAGTCGACCTCGTCGACGACAGCGAAGTAATGACCACGCTGTACACAAGTGGTGAGGTCAAACTTCATATTGTCGCGCAGGTAATCAAAGCCAAATTCGTTATTGGTGCCGTAGGTAATATCAGCGGCGTAAGCAGCTTGACGCTCGAAGTCGTCCATGTCGTTCTGGATACAACCGACTTCGAGACCCAGGAAGCGATGAATCTGGCCCATCCACTCGGCGTCGCGCGAAGCGAGATAGTCGTTCACTGTGACCACGTGAACACCACCGCGGCCGGTGAGTGCGTTTAAGTAGGAAGGCAGAGTGGCGACGAGTGTTTTTCCCTCGCCTGTACGCATCTCAGCAATCTTGCCCTGGTGCAGAACAATACCGCCGATCATCTGCACGTCGAAGTGACGCATGCCGGTCGTACGCACGCTCGCCTCTCGAACAATCGCAAAGGCCTCAGGCAATAGCTCGTTGAGTATGGTCTGCTCGCGTCGTTTGCGCTCTTCTTTGTCAGTGACGCCTGCCACCGCACGCTGCACCTGCTCTTTGAATTCGCCAGTACGCGCACGCAACTGTTCGTCGGACAACGCTTTTGTTTGCGACTCGAGTGCGTTGATCTGGTCGACTATCGGCATGATCGATTTCAAAAATCGCTGGTTGCTGCTGCCGAAGACCTTAGTTAGAAATTTATCGAAACTCATATCTAATAAACTGCTCCATCAAAAATAACAGACAATTAAACAAAGTTTCTCGCGAAGGCGCAAAGGCGCAACTACGATTGAACTAAACGCCCGGCTTCAATTGTTTCTGAATCATGTCCACGACACTCTGCCGCGGCATTGAAAAGTTAACTAACACTCGCTTGCCGTCCTGAGTCGCATTCGTATTCTTCATCAATATTTCTTCATCGTGACCAGCGCGCGAACCGGCTCCAAAGTAAAGCGCCGTGTTCAGAACTTTAGCGAGCGACTCGGCACGCTGCGGCGACGACGTTTCCGATTCAACTGACGCCAGCACTTCCTGCTCGCCCTGTTTCACCGTGATCTTCACAGTCGCGTTCGGATTGTCCTTCGTGATGGGCTGGAGATAGATTAGGAATCCACTATCGTTCAGTGCCGCCACCAGTTTGCCAAACAGCTCAACGAGATTCTCGTCACCCGCTTTCTTGGTAAAGCGCGGATTCTTCAGTTTCCCTTTCTCGTCCAACTCGGCTTCGATAACCACTTCGAACGGTTTGTTGAAATCAAGCTTGCCCTGAGTTTTCAGATCATTCGCGTATTTAGCGAAGTCTTTCAGAACCTGCTTGTTGATCTCGTTCTCTGCGGGCAAAGGCAGACCGCCTTCCTCGGCTGTTTTGTCGAGCTGTTTCTGAGCTTCGTCGGGCGTTAGTGGTGAAGCTGAAGGACTTGCCTGTGCGATCGCTGCAGCGGGTGATGCAGAAGCACCAGGACTGGCAACCGGAGAAGCGCTTGCCGCCGGACTCGGGGAAGGAGACGCTTCCGGATCGACCTTTGATTCCTTGCTTGCCTGCGAAATTATCTTCGGCGCAAACGGATCGGCCACGGCGGTTGGCGGCGGCAGCTTACCTTCAATCTGAGCTTCGAGCGTAAAGTAGCCATCGGGATAGCGGAACTTGTCGCTGAGTTGCACCAGTTGCACGTCATCGCCGATCTGAGTTGCGTCGTACGGTTTGTCTACGAACCTTGTGTTGGCAATCAGAGCGCCGATATTCAGACCTTCGCGCAACGCCGGCACATAAACCACCAGCGCCATGAGCGCAAAATGCAGGACGAGCGAAGCGCCAGTGAGCCGCGTTAACACTTTCCACCGGGGCTCGCGGTTAACCTCAAACTTTTCGAACAACTCTGACATCCATTCCTGCAAATCGCGTAAATCGTGTTTTAGACGCCCGCCGCCCGCGACACGTTGTGAGGCAATTGTAACTCCCCCACGTCGCTATAGCACTTCGCAGGCCACAACCAGCACAGTTAGAATGGCCTTCGTGCGTCGAAAAAACGAAAAACCATGGGACAAACGGCGTTCGCGCGGCCGGCGTGGTCCCGAGAAATCTGCCCGCAAAAGCGACCATGTGGCTAACGAGCGCGCCACCCGTGTTGTTCCACCGACTCGCGAGCTCAAGCGACTGCTGGAAGGAATCGGGACGCCCCGGCCAACGCCTTTCAAACCTGACCCGTTTCAACTCGAAGCACTTGCAGCGTTGGAATACGAAGACGTGCTCGTAACTGCCCCGACGGGCAGTGGCAAAACGTGGATCGCGCGCGAGGAAATTCGCAGGCTTCTCGATACAGGCCGTCGTGCCTGGTACACGTCGCCGCTAAAAGCGCTCACGAATTCCAAATACCAGGAATTCATCGACGAGTTTGGGGTAGACAAGGTCGGGATTCTGACGGGCGACCGGAAAGAAAATTCCGACGCGCCATTGATCGTCGGCACGACAGAGATTTATCGCAATCAACTTTTCGACTCGCTGCGCGGCGGTAGTGAAGTTACCGCTGATTTGGTTGTGCTTGACGAAGCGCACTATCTCGCGGACGAAGATCGCGGGCACGTGTGGGAAGAGGCAATCATTCTGACCCCGCCTCGGATTCGCCTATTGCTGTTGTCGGCAACGATCGGCAACGCGCACGAGTTTGCCTTGTGGCTTGAAGAGGTGCGCGGCGTGCGTTGCGGCGTAATCACTGGCCCAGTGAAACGGCCCGTACCTTTGCGTTCGGCGATATTACTGCCCGATAGACGATTGCTGCCGTTGTTGAATGAGTCAGGAAGTCTGAACCCTGAGATCGTAAAGCTAGCCGCGGATGAACGCAGATCGGAACGACGATGAAACTGCGCATGCCCGAGATGCCATCGGCGACACTGCTTGCGGCGCTTGATGGTTATAACTTACTTCCCGCGATCGTCTTCTTGCCGACGCGGCGCCGGTGCGATCAGGCTGCTTCCGAAGCTGCGCTCGCGCGACGCGATCCGAACGACACCCGACGCGAGGCGCGACGGGATTTCATGCGTGCGTTCGTTGAACAACATCCGGAAGTGCGCGGTCATCGACATTGGGACACGATCATTCGTGGTGGTGTGGCATCACATCACGCCGGACACATTCCCGCGTGGAAGCTTGTGATTGAAAAACTGATGAGCGCGGGATTGCTCGACGCGATCTTCGCGACAGCCACAGTTGCCGCCGGCGTCGATTTTCCCGCCCGCACCGTCGTACTGACAGGCGCCGATGCACGCAGCGCCAGCGGTTGGCGTCCGTTATCAGCTTCCGAGCTACAGCAAATGACTGGGCGCGCCGGTCGTCGTGGTCGCGACAACGTCGGTTTTGTTGTGGCAGCACCGGGAATACACCAGGATCCGGAACGCATCGCTGAGCTTTTGAAAGTGCCGCCTGATCCGCTCGTCAGCCAGTTTCGTGCGACATACACAACACTCCTCAATTTGCTCGACGCATATGGCAGCTTCGTTTCCGTCCGCGAGATTGCACAACGCAGCTTTGCTTACCGCGACTTTTCTCACCGGATCGCTCAACTCGAAAACAGTCGTAACGAAAGCGAGCAAAAGATCAAAAACGCGTTGCAGGAAGCGGGTTGCGACATTCCGATTTCTATCGTGCTTGGTCTTGAGCGACTCATCGGCGCGCGCGCTCGTTTACAGGAAGCAAAACCGCAGACTCGTGCTGAGGTTTTTTATCGCTGGCTCAACGAAGTAGTGAAGCCGGGACGCGTTGTGGGAATCGGTCGTTCGGGTCGAAGGCTCGTGATGGTGACGGAAAAGCGCGAGGGAAACCTGCGTGGCTTTCGTGAAGATGGAAGCAGCGCGAGCTTTCCACAGGAGCGTATCGGACGCGTGTATTCGCCGGTTTATCGATTGAAAGAAGAAGACATCGAACGCGCATTCGACGAGATTCGCGCACGTGGACCAGAGCTCGTCCTGGCAGAACCGAGACTCCGCGAGGCCGATGCAGAAGAAACCGAGGCGCTGAAGATCGTCGACGACTCGATCGAGAATCTACTTCCTTCGAGTGTCGACAAGCAGCGCTGTACTGAAGTGGTCTGGCAATTACACACAACCGCCGAAGACTTCGAACGAGCAACACGAAGGATCGAAGCGTTGCGCGAAGAAGTGTGGCTGCCGTTCGAGCAACGCGCGAAAGTGCTCGCGATCTTTGGTTATCTCGATTACGAGCAGGAAAAAGTCACGGATCGCGGTCGCTGGTTGGCCGATCTACATATCGATCGGCCGTTGCTGGTAGGCGAAGCCCTCGAGAACGGTCTCTTCAATTCGCTCGCGCCCAGGGAACTCGCCGGAATCATGGCAGCATTAACTGCCGACGAAGATCGCGATTACGGTGAACTCGAGTTGGACGACGATGTCGTGACTTCGTTGTCGCGTTTTGAAGACATCGGTTTCAAAGTAGCCGCTGAAGAATGGAAGCACGGTTTAGAGCCCGCGCCGGAGTTGAACTTTTCCGCCGCTGGCGCCGCAGTCCGTTGGGCCGGCGGCACTCCCTGGTCGGAAATCGTCAGAGAAACTCGCGCCGAGGAAGGCGATCTGTTTCGAATGTTCTCACGAACCGGTGAAGCGTTATTACAGATTGCGGGATTACGTCGTAGTCACCCGCAGGCCGCAAACATGGCAGCGACAGTGGCCGAGATGGTTTTACGCGAGCCAATCCGATAGGATTGGCCCATAGATTTATTAATTAAAGAGAGGAATTTTTCATGTCAACTTCCGCAGCCCAGCAACCATCACCGCAATTATTTTTCCAGACAATCAATGCGCACCAGCGCACTGAGGCTCTGAAAGCTGCAATCGAGCTCGAGGTGTTCACCGCGATTGCCGAAGGCAACACGACCGTAGCCGAGATAGCCAAACGATGTCAGGCGTCAGAAAAAGGAATACGCGTGCTCTGTGACTATCTCACCATCATGGAGATGCTCACCAAGCAGGGCGATCACTACGCGCTGACACTCGATTCTTCGGTGTTCCTTGATAAACGTTCTCCCGCGTATATCGGCGGCGCCACCGAGTTTCTTTGCTCGGATATGCTGACCCAGGGATTTAAGCAAATGACCGACGCCGTGCGTAAAGGCGGCACCGCAATCGAAGGCGAAGGCACAATCGGCCCTGATCATCCGATCTGGGTGAAGTTCGCGCGTGGCATGGCGGGAATGATGTCGATGCCTGCCGGGTTGATGGCAAAGCTCGTCGACCCAAACGCCGATCGAAAACTGAAGATTCTTGATATCGCTGCCGGCCACGGATTATTCGGGATCGCCTTTGCTACACACAATAAACAGGCCGAAGTCACCGCTCTTGATTGGAAAGCGGTGCTGGAAGTCGCAAAGGAGAATGCAGAAAAGGCGGGCGTCGCTGAACGGTACAGTACGATTGAAGGCAGTGCTTTCGATGTCGAGTTCGGCAGTGGCTACGATCTGGTTTTACTTACCAACTTTTTGCATCACTTTGATCCGCCAACTTGTGAAACGTTGTTGCGGAAAGTGCGAGCAGCTCTTGCAGATGGTGGACGAGCAGTAACATTGGAGTTTGTTCCCAATGACGATCGCGTGACACCGCCGGAGGTTGCCGGGTTTAGCATGGTCATGTTGGTGGGCACGCCCTCAGGTGATGCTTATACCTTCCGTGAGTTGGAACAGATGTTCGCAAATGCGGGATTCTCACGCAGTACGATCCACGAACTTCCGCCGACGTTCCAGCAAGTTGTGATTTCGGAGAAGTGACGCAATGCGCTTTCTCTTGTTCCTGATGTGTGTTGCGCTTGTCTTGCCACAAGCGCAACAGACTAAACCCGCAGAAACTGTCTACCTGCTCAAACCGGCACGCGTTTTCGACGGTGAGTCGGCACAACTTCACGATAATTGGGTGGTACTAGTTCGCGGTGAGAAGATCGAGTCGGTTGGACCAGCAAGCACAGTCAACGCACCGGCCGGCGCGAAAGTGATCGACCTGCCGGGTCTAACGTTAATGCCCGGTCTAATCGAAGCACACTCGCACGTGTTGCTTCATCCGTACTCGGAAACCGTTTGGAACGATCAAGTCGCGCGCGAATCACTCAGCCTCCGCGTCGCTCGAGCGACTAATCACTTGCGCAACACACTTCAAGCGGGCTTTACCACCGTTCGCGATCTCGGAACTGAAGGCGCGGGTTACGCTGACGTTGGACTCAAACAAGCAGTTGAACAAGGCATCATTCCCGGTCCGCGAATGATCGTCACGACACGTGCCATCGTCGCCACCGGCAGCTATGGACCAAAGGGTTTCGCGTCTGAATGGACCGTGCCGCAAGGCGCTGAAGAAGCAGATGGCGTTGATAGTCTGACTCGCGTGGTTCGCGATCAAATCGGACACGGCGCCGACTGGATCAAGATCTACGCAGACTATCGCTGGGGCAGATCAGGCGCAGCGCCAACTTTCTCGCTCGACGAACTCAAGCTCGTGGTCGAGACAGCAAAGAGCGCGAACATTCCTGTCGCCGCACATGCGACGACGGCCGAAGGAATGCGTCGTGCAACGCTCGCCGGAGTGGAAACAATCGAGCACGGTGACGGCGGCACACCGGAAGTGTTTCGGTTAATGAAAGAACGTGGCGTTGCGCTTTGTCCAACACTTGCTATCGCTTCGGGCGCGAATGTCGAACGGAAGCGGGCAGCGTTTCGAGCGGCGCTTGATGCAGGCGTGACGATCGCCAGCGGCAGCGACGTCGGCGTGTTTGCACACGGCGACAACGCACGGGAACTGGAGACGATGGTGAAGTTTGGGATGCCGCTGATTGATGCTGTCCGATCGGCGACGTCGGTGAACGCGCGAGTGCTGCACATGTCTGACAAGATCGGATCGGTGAAGCAAGGCTTGCTCGCGGATTTGATAGCCGTCGATGGCGATCCGACAAAGGATGTCGGCGCGCTGAGAAAGGTGCGGTTTGTGATGAAGGGCGGCGTTGTTTACCGAGAAAAATAGGACCTATTTTGAGACTAAGCGCGCCACTGTCAGTAGCAACTCTTCGGTCCGAAAGGGCTTTCCAACAAAATCGCTAAAGCCCGACTGCAAAGCGCGCGCCCGGTCCCGGTCAGTGTGCGCCGTCACCGCCACGCACGGAATGTGGGCCGTGAGCGAGTTGGCTTTCAGTGCCTTGAACACTTCCCAGCCGTCCAATTCCGGCATGGAAAGGTCCACCATTATCAGATCCGGCGGGTTCTCACACGCCAAATCCAGGCATTCCTGCCCATTTCTGGCCTCGCGAACGTTGTAATTCGCGCCCGCCAAAAGCAGTCGCAGCAGTTCGCGGTTGTCGTCGTAGTCCTCCGCGATAAGTATGGTAGGTCGCATATTTTATAGTGGACGACTATCGGCCCGATCCGTTAGATTACCAAATGAGGCGGATTGGCGAAAAGAATCCACCTTGGCAACCCCGCACGCCGTTTCCGCAAAAACGATTTCTTGACTAGCTGAATACCAGCCGTTCATAATCACTTGGAGTTCTTGCGGCCCCTGCGGAACTCTCCATTGCTGATAATCAACCTTGGGTTATTATCCCTACCTGAAGACCTTGAGGTTCGTCAAAACAACACCACGACACGGAGGAGCGAGCTGTGGTTAACGGACACCTGGATGATAGTTTGCGGCGCGAGATCGAGAGTTATCTCGAAAGTCGCCTTAGTGCGGTAAAGCAAGAGATAACCACTCTGCAAAGCCTACTCAACGAGTCGCTTTCAAGTTTTCTTGAGCGCCAGTCAGATGTGCAAATGGAGGGCAGCATGCTCGCCGCTATCCAGGAACATCTGCACGCTGCTCACGAACGTGGCGTCGAGCTGGCCGCTTCCGAGTCTTCCCGTGCGAAGGCCTCGAGCGACATGGCCATCGTAAAGTCGGCCATTGGTGAGATAAACGAGCAGAAATCGCAGGCTGACATTCTCAAAGCCCTCGTGAATCGCGCCTCTTCATTCGCTCCACGAGTCGCGTTCTTCGTCATCAAAGGCGAACAGGCAACGGGTTGGCGTGGTCGTGGTTTCGAAGGAACCGTGGGCGACGACGCAGTTCAGCAAATTTCGTTTTCAGTGAATGCCGACACCGTGGTCGGGAGCGCCGCCAAGGGACTTGCGACGTGGAGTGGCGGGCCAGGATCACATTCGGAAGATCACATGGTGTTGAACCGGCTCGGCGAAGAACAGCCGCAGCGAATCGTTGCTGTGCCGTTGAAGGCTCGTGGTCGTGCAGTCGCTGTTCTTTATGCTGACTCGGCCGGTCTCGATTCCGAGTCGATCAATCTCGAAGCATTGGAAACACTCGTCACGGTTTCAGGCATGGCGGTGGAACTGCTCTCAGCTTCGCGCGCTGGAGCTGCTGCTCCGAAGAAAGCAGTTGAAGAAGCGCCTGCGCCCGCGGAAGAACCGCAGCCGTCGTACGAACCTGCCAGTGAGTACAGCGAAGCCCCGGTTGTCGCGGCAGAACCCGAACCGGAACCGACGTTCTCCGGTGCTGAAACTATCGAAAGTTATCAACCCGAGCCTGTACCGGCTGAGCCGTCTTCGTTTATCGAACCTGTTTCAGCCGACGAACCGGCCGGTGTTTTTGAAGACTCTCCAGCGCCCGCTGAACAACCTATGTCCATGGGCGAAGAGCCGCCGGTGTGGTCTTCGGCTCCCGTGGAAGCAGCGCCCGCAGCACCGCCGCGTCGCCGTTATGGACAGGATGCGGAATTGCCTGTGGAAGTCCACGGCGATGAAGAGCGGCGTTTACACAATGATGCGCGGAGGTTTGCGCGGTTGTTGATTTCCGAGATCAAGTTGTACAACGAGCAGAAGGTTGCTGAAGGACGAATGGAGCACGACCTGTACGATCGTCTTCGTGAATATATCGACCGCTCTCGCGAGATGTACGACAAGCGTGTGAAGGCTGAGGTGGCGAATCGTTACGACTATTTCCACGGCGAATTGGTAAACACCCTTGCCGAGGGTGACGAATCAAAACTCGGCTCGAATTACCCCGGCGCAACGGTTAACGCGTAGTTAATTCCGACAACGCCGAAGGCGTTCGCTAACTTCAGCCCAGGGTTGGAGCGCAGCGACAACCCTGGGATACAACAACAGAATTCGTAATAACCCTGAAAGGGTTTGCTGCGCATCAAACCCTTTCAGGGTTTATTTCTATTTGGATTTCTTCCCCGGGTTGTCGCTGCGCTCCAACCCTGGGCTAGAATTAGCGAACGCCTTCGGCGTAGGGGAAGTAATATTTTGAAACTACCTAGACCGCGTTTACTTATAGTTTTTGCCGGCGTAGCTCTAATCGGTGTCGCCTCGCTTCCATTCCTGATGAGTGCGAGCTGCCTCACGCGGCCGCAAACTCCTGGAGAACAAAAAGCTCTCGATAGCCTGCGCACGATGACGCGCAACGACGTGTTGCCGTCTGAAGATGTTGTTGCGGGTATCGAGAATCAGTTTCCGCGCAGCAAAGCCGCGGCGCTGGCGCGCATGCTCCGCGCACGAATCAAACTGAAAGCCGGAGATGCTGCCGGAGCGGCCACACTACTGGATACGAGGCTGATCGGTGAACAAACATCGCTCGCTGACTACGCTTTGTGGATGCGCGGCGGCGCGCTTGAACAAGCCGGAAGAACTCAGGAAGCACGCGCCGTTTACCAGGAAATAATGCAGTCATATCCGACTTCGTTGCGCGCTCGTGACGCGGCGCTGCGAGTCGCGGAATTGATGACGAAGGCTGGCGAAGCATCCGCAGTTCCCCTTCTCCTTAAAGATCTGGTACAGGCAAACGACGCAGCCGCACTGCTCGCAACGGCAAAAGCTCACGAACAGTCGTCAGATCAAAATCGCGCGCTTGCTGCTTACCGTCGACTTTATTTCTTCGCAGCAGAATCAGCCGAAAGCGCCGACGCAGCCACAGCAATCACGAGACTCGGTTCAACTACTGCACCTGCTTCGGTTGAAGAAGCAATCACACGTGCCGATCGCTTGTACACAGCGAAGAAGTTTGCCGACGCGTTGACAGCCTACGGCGATGCGTTCGCAAAATTTCCAGCCACTGCAACCAACGAGAATCAACTGCGACGCGGCATCGCTGCTTACAGCGCGAGAAAAACTCCTGACGCAGTCGCAGCGTTGAGCGCAATTCCGAGTTCTGCCGCCGAGACGCGCGCGGAAGCGATGTTCTATCTCGCGCAAACGTACGGACGAGCAAAACAGTGGGAACAAGCACGCGCGACGGCGGAAGAAATGCGCAAGGCATTTCCGAATAGCAACTTCACTCCACGCGCATTCGTCGCGTTGGCCCAGATCGCGGGCGATGCAAACAACAACGCTGACGCGACTTACTTTCGCCGCGCCGCAGTGAACAGTTTCGGCAGCTCGATCGAAGTGGCCCAGGCACAGTTTGACCTCGCCTGGGACGCACACGAAGCGAAGAACTTTTCCGAGTCATCGCGAATGCTCACGGAACATCTCGCCTATTACGCCGACAAGAACACCGACAACCGCGGGCGCGCCGGTTACTGGGCCGGACGCGACTCCGAGAAGGCCGGCAAGCTCGCCGAAGCACGCGCGCTTTATGAAGCGATGCAGGCGCGTTACGACGCCAACTGGTACGGCTATCTCGCCAAGATACGATTGGACATCATCAGCAAATCGACTCCCGCAAAAGCGTTTCCGGCTGATTCGATTGTTACGCGTGCAGTTGAAAATCTGAAGACAGTCACTGTTGCCGAAGAAACTGCCGGTCCCGAAGAAGACGCGCGCATTGCTAAGGCCGATCAACTCTCAAACATCGGACTCGACGATTGGGGGCTGAAGGAACTGGCCAAGGCAGGCGAGAAAACCGGCGACAGTCCAAAGGTTAATCTCGCCATCGCCAGGATCTATCGCTCCGACGACGACAACGTCCGCGCACTAAACACACTGCGACGCAGCTTCCCTGATTATTCACAGATGAAGCCGGAAGAAATGACGCGCGAGCAGTGGGACGTGTTTTATCCGCTGAACCACTGGGACATCATCGTGCAGGAATCGAAGGTGCGAAGTCTCGATCCGTACCAGGTTGCCGGACTGATTCGTCAGGAAACGGTCTTCATAACGCGCGCGCGTTCAGGCGCGAACGCTTATGGGCTGATGCAGGTGCTGGTGCCGACTGCAAGACTAACGGCGCGGAAGTATGGTGTCAGTCGTGAGATTACTGCCGAGTCGCTTTACGAACCGCGGTTGAATATTCAACTCGGCACAGCGTATTTGCGCGATCAGATCGATAAGTTTGGGCGCATCGAGTATGTCGCGGCAGCCTACAACGCTGGGCCCGGGCGCGCCGTGGCATGGAAGGCGTCGTTGCCGTTTGAGATTGACGAGTGGGCCGAAGCCGTTCCGTTCAAGGAAACGCGCGGATACGTTCAGGGTGTAGTGCGTAATCGATTACAATACCTGCGCCTGTACGACGAGAAGGGAAACTTCCGGCCGGAAGTAGGTTCACGCGCTGTGACGGATGCGGATCCGAATGTGCGCAAGCGGCGTGTGAGTGGTGGCGGGGAAGAGTAGCCACGGATTTTACGGATCTTAAAAGCGGGATTTGCACGGATATGAAAGTTGTTTTTGCGGCGTTGCTGTTTTTGTTGGTTGTGCCCGCAGTTCGTGCGCAAAGTGCCCTCACAATCACGACCGAACCAAACGCAATCGTCTGGATTGATGAGATCAGACGTGGAACGACTGACGCTTCCGGGAAGCTGTCGATCGCGAGGGTCTCCGCCGGTCGCCATTCGGTGCGAGTGCGGGCTGCCGGGTTCAAGGAGGCCACCGCAGCGTTGCTTCCCGGGAGGCGCGCGCTTGAGGTGAAGCTCGCGCGCACGACGGATCAAGCAGAACTGCTTTTCCAGGAAGCTGAAACTGCACGTGAGAAAGCTCGCGATGATGCGGCTATGGAAAAAGCCGCCGATCTTTATCGCCAGGCAATCAAGGCGAGGGCAGCTTATCCTGCGGCGCAGGTCGGACTCGCGCGTGTGCTGATGGATCTCAACCAGTTCAAAGAGGCACATGCGGCCATCGATGCTGCGCGTCGAACGAAACCTGCGTATGCCGAAGCGTCTGCGGTCGAAGGGCGCATCTATCGCGAAGAGGCGTTTGAGGACGATGCGATCCGCTCGTTCAGACGTGCAATTCGAGAGGGTGGCGGCATCCAGCCCGAAGCTTACGTCGGACTCGCGCGCCTCTACGAGGACAAAGGTCGGTTTGCTGAAGCCATCGTCGAATTCAAGAAGGCGCTGGCCCAACTTTCTGACAGTGAGCCCGTCATCTACCAGATGATCGGCGCTGCTTATGAAAGGCTCGAGAAGCCGAAAGATGCGGTCGCTGCTTACGAGAAATATCTTCAGCTAGCGCCCAACGGCAGTTACGCCGCCGCCATTCGTTCCATCCTCGACCAACTAAAACGCGAAGCCGCCGGCGAACAGATCATTCCTTAGATATTTAGCCACCGATAAACACGGATTTCACAGATTAGCATTTTCTGATCTGTGTGATCCGTGTTCATCTGTGGCAAAATTTGGTACTTTGTCGTAGAGCCAATGACAACCCCATCAACCTCTAAGAGTCGCCATGTGTCGCGCAAGGCAAGTTCGTTTACCGAGTCGGTGATTCGCGAAATGACTCGCGAGGCTCTGAAGTATGGAGCCGTAAACCTGTCGCAGGGCTTTCCGGATTTTTCTGCGCCCGCCGACATCAAGCACCGGGCGATGGAGGCGATCGAACAGGACATCAATCAATACGCGATCACCTGGGGTGCAAAAAATTTTCGCGACGCGATCGCCGCCAAGACACACTCTTACCTCGGATTTCAGATCGATCCCGAAACGGAGATCACAGTCACTTGTGGTTCAACTGAAGGCATGATCGCCGCGATGATGGCGACGGTCGATCCGGGCGAGGAAGTCATCGTTTTCGAACCTTTTTACGAAAACTACGCGCCCGACGCGATCCTTTCAGATGCAAGTCCGGTTTATGTGCCGCTGCGAGCGCCTGATTGGAGCTTCGATCGTGAGGAGTTACACGCCGCGTTCAATAAGAAGACGAAAGCCATCATCGTCTGCAATCCAAATAATCCGACGGGTAAAGTTTTCACGCGCGATGAGATGGAGTTTATTGCAGGGCTTTGTCAGGAGTTTGACGCGCTTTGCTTCACTGACGAGATTTACGAACACATTCTTTATCCCCGCGACGGCGCCGACATCAAACACATCTCGATGGCCCAACTCGACGGCATGCGAGATCGAACTGTGGTCGTCAACTCGATGTCGAAGACTTATTCGGTAACAGGCTGGCGCGTTGGTTACTGCATCGCACCACCGGAGATAACGAGCGGTATTCGGAAAGTTCACGACTTTCTGACTGTTGGAGCCGCGGCGCCGCTTCAAGCAGCGGGCGCGTATGCGCTCTCGCTGCCGCAGGAGTACTACGATACGTTGCAGAAGGATTACCAGGCGCGTCGAGATTTGTTGTTGCCGGTGTTGGAGCAGTCGGGATTCAAGACTTTTGTGCCCGATGGCGCTTACTACATCATGACCGATATCTCCGCGTTTGAGTTTTCGAATGACGTTGAGTTTACGCGGCATTTGATCAGAGAGATTGGGGTCGCCTGCGTTCCCGGATCGAGCTTCTACAGCAACCCTGCGAGTGGTGCGCAGCAGGTGCGATTCTGTTTCTGCAAGAAAGACGAAACGCTGCACAGCGCCGCCGAAAGATTGTCGAAGTTGAAATAGGTCCTGTAGGACCTATAGGACCTATATTCATGAAACTGCTTGTACCCGTCTGCGCATTTCTTCTGATTACCTGCTTCACCGTCGTTGGCCAACAAATCGCCGATCCGGAATTCGACACTTCCGTCGAAAACCCGGTCTACAAGAAAGACGGCCCGCGGGTGATGTTTGACGAAGCACATCACAACTTTCACACCACCGAGGGTCGCTACAAACCGTTCGTCGATCTGATGCTGAATGACGGCTATCGAGTGATTCGCAATCGCCAGTCTTTCAGTAAAGCAAGACTCGACACCTTCAAGATCCTAGTCATCGCGAACGCACTCGGCGCGGAGGAAGATGACGACGCAGGAGCTGATGACTCGGCATTCAACGACGACGAGATCACAGCCGTACACGATTGGGTGAAGAGTGGCGGCTCCTTATTGTTGATCGCCGATCACGCGCCATTCGGCGGCGCCGCAGCAGCACTTGCTAACAAGTTCGGCGTTGATATGAGCAAGGGCTACACGTTCGATCCGGAAAACTCCGTCGATAACAGTCCAACTCAACTGATTTTCTCGCGCGAGAACAAACTACTTGCCAAGCATCCGATAACCGAAGGTCGTAATGAAAACGAGCGGATCAAGATCGTACGCAGTTTCACGGGACAATCGTTAAAAGGACCCGAAGGCAGTACCGCCATTCTCGCTTTGGGGAACACCGCCTTCGACCGTCCGACTTATGCCGCAGAAACTTCCACTCCAGCCACGGGACGAGCCCAGGTTGTCGCGTTTAAGTTCGGCAAAGGTCGCGTGCTGGTTCAGGGCGAAGCGGCGATGCTGTCAGCACAGGTCGCGGGTGCTGATAACCATCCAATGGGCATGAATGTTCCCGGCAACGACAACCGACAATACGCGCTCAACTTGATGCACTGGTTATCCGGAATACTGAAGTAAGTGTGGGATAAGAAACGTCAGTGGATATGGATTATCGGCGGGGTCCTGATGGGGACTTACGTCGCTTACTCCAACTCGATTGATGACGATGATGGAAGCTTCGTACTGAGCTTCTTCATCTTCATGGAGTGCTTGATTTTGTTGATTATGGCGGGACTGTTCTATTTGTACTCGCGGCGAAATTAATTCGGCTGCTGCATCGACTTCGATCTCACCGTTATTCCCTGATTCCCCAACACCAGCAAACTCCGCGCTTGCCCGAATGGTGCGCTCGATGGAACGTACGAGAGAGTGTATCGATTCTGTCGGAGCTCATCGCAGATCGCCTTTGCTGCCACGGATGGTTCATCTATTGAAAAAATCTGACCGCCAGTTCCCTCCGCGAGTTTGTCGATGACGACTTTCGGCTTCGGCACGTCGCGTCGGATCGCGCCGCGCGTGCGATCCACTGCTTGCACCGCGTAGACCATGATGTTCTCTTGTTGCAACTCGGCGAGCGTCTGTTCGAACGTCG
Organism: Pyrinomonadaceae bacterium; assembly: GCA_035278765.1. Lineage (GTDB taxonomy): Bacteria > Acidobacteriota > Blastocatellia > Pyrinomonadales > Pyrinomonadaceae > PSRF01. Next base: position 21,808 of record DATEIS010000483.1, read on the forward strand.
CTTTGCTTCCTCGATCGAGTCCATCACTGATCACGACGATGATGCGCTTCTGACCCTGCATCGGGCGCATTGCTTCCTCGACTACCGCGCGAATCGCGTCAAACAGATGCGGCTGGCCCTTCTTGCGAAACAGTTTCAACGACGATTCAATCGCTTTGGCGTCGTCGGTCCAATCAGAGACGATCTCCGCCTGCTCGTCGTAGCCGACGATAATTAATTTGTCGCCTTCGTAAATCTCGTACGCAAACTCGCGCGCCGCCTGTTCCAGTTTATCCACGTCCGCTCGAATCGTTAGAGAGTTGTCGACGAGGAGCGCGATGCGGGCCGGAGAAGGGTCGGGAGTGAAGTTCCGAATAGACTGTTCGACGCCGTTGTCGTAAACGGAAACTTCTTTGCTGGTAATCGGATTGGTTTTACTGTCGTCGCGCCTCGCCACGACACCGACCATTACGCCGCCCGAAGCATTGGCGTTCGGCCGATAACCCGATTGGCCCACCATCAGAATTGGCACACAAAGAAGCACCAAAACCACAAAAGACTTCAGAAAAACTTTTTTGTGTCTTACGTGCATCTTTCAGGCCTACTTTCGTGGCACTTACGCCTTAGAGGATGAAGGCTTGTCGGAAGTCTTCTTCGCAGGGGAACTCTCTTTTGTCTTTTTCTCAGTCTTGTCGGTCTTGTCAGGCTTTGAATCGCTTACCGACTCGGATTCTGACTTCTCGCTTTTAGTTGTCTTCCCGGCGTAATCGGTTACATACCAGCCGGAACCTTTGAACTGGATAGCCGGCGCCGAAATCTTCCGCTCCAGCTTTCCGCCGCACTTGCGACACTTGGTCAGCGGCTTGTCGCTCAGCTTTTGGAAAGCCTCGACGTGCGCCTTGCATTTTTTACATTCGTACTCATAAATCGGCATATGGCGATTATAAGTCCACAGATTACACAGAAACAAATCTGTGTAATCTGTGGATTGCTTGGGGCGCGGGCATCGTCTATGCTCTTTACCCGGAAGATGTCTAACACTGCTCAATCTCTTTCTTTAGAACAAAAGATCAAAATGCACGAGGCGCGGGAGGGGATTATCAATCGCCTCGCGATGGCTCTGCCTCACGCTATCAATC
>DATEIS010000484.1:0-6696 GCA_035278765.1 Pyrinomonadaceae bacterium
TTTGCCGGTAAAGACACGGGTAGCGGACTCTATAACACGCCGAAGAACGGCTTTCTGCCACGTGTTGGTTTCGCCTATGCATACAACGACAAGACGGTAATTCGCGGCGGCTTTGGTCTATTCCAGGGATTCCTGGGTGAGCGACGCGGAGACGTCATCCAGCCGGGTTACACGCAAACCACGGTTCAACCATTAAGCACTGGTCCAAATGGAGCGCCACTACCGGTTTTGATTTCGACTCCATTCCCAAGCGGAATCACGGAGCCGAGTGGAAATGCTTTAGGTCGACAGACCGCGTTGGGCCAAACCATTTCATTCTTCAACCAGAATCCGAGGGTCGCCAAACAAGCACGCTGGTCAATCGGCGTTCAGCGTGAACTCTGGGGTGGCTGGATGTTTGAAGCGGTGTACGTCGGCGACCGGGGCTACGACATCGAAATTACTCGGAACATAAATGCTCTCCCCAACAAATATTTGAGTCTCGACAATTCGCGCACTGCTTCTCAGAATGCCAACAATACGGCACTCGGCGGCACAGTGGCGAATCCGTTTTTCTGTAGCAACCCCAACGCAACTGGAACGGGTTGCACGAGCGGCAGCGCCCTCTTCGTAGGCGCCGGCGCCACGACAACACGCCGGCAGTTACTGCGTCCGTTCCCGAACTTTGGTGACATAAACACATCAGTCAACGACGGTGAGAGTTGGTATCACTCGGGCCAGTTCAGTTTGAACAAGAGATTCTCCGAGGGTTATGGACTCCAATTCGCCTACACCAGATCGAAATGGATCGAGGCGACTGAGTACCTGAATCCCGCAGACGAACGTCCCGTCAAACAGCGATCACCGCAAGACACGCCGAATCGTTTTTCGATGAGCGGTTTCTACGAGTTGCCGTTCGGTAGAGGCAAGCTCCTCTTCTCGAATGCGAACCGGCTTGCGAACGCGATTGTTGGTGGATGGCAAATCCAGGGAACTTATGTTTATCAGACTGGGTTCCCACTCAGATTTGCGAACGATGTGTTCTATCTCGGCGGTCATGCAGGGCTACCGAAGAGTGAGCAAACCATCGAGCGCTGGTTCAACACGTCAGCGTTTGTTTCAGCCGTAGGTGGAACGCCGACTTGCGGTGCGTTTCCAGGCGGTTCCGCAAACTGCGCCACTCCGGTCGATCACTTGAGAACGTTCCCGTTCTTCCTCAATGAAGTTCGGATCGATCCCATCAACAACGTCGACCTTGGTTTGCGCAAGGACATTCAGTTGCGCGAACAAATGAAGATTCAATTGCGGGTGGAGTTCGTCAATGCATTCAACCATCCGCTGTTCCCTGGACCAACCGTCAACGCCGGATCTTCGGGCTTTGGCGCAATCATCACGTCTAACCAACTAAACTACGCTCGCCGCGCGCAATTGGCAGCCAAGTTTATTTTTTAGCCACAAAAAGGCACAAAAAGCACAAAAGAGAAGAGAACTGGTCTTTTCGATACGTACTGTAGGGGCGGCCCTCCGTGGCCGCCCGTGGTTTGTGTAGAGCGCAAAATGGTTTCGCGTCGCGGCTTCCTACAGGGACTATTAGCCACTAGTGTTCTTACTCCACGCACGCTCGGTTCAGCCGCGATTGATCGACACGCTCTCGTTCGCAGACACAACCCGCGACTAACTAAAATCGATCCACTGAGTCCACTATCACTCGGCAACGGTGAATTCGCATTCACCGCCGACGTAACCGGACTACAAACGTTTCCACAACTCTACGCCGACGCAATGCCACTGTGCACAATGTCGCAATGGGGTTGGCACACGCGACCACGCCCGTCGTCGCTCCAATCTCAAACACTGCGTCCTAAGTTCTATGAGACCTACGGAAGAAAAGTCGGATACAACTCCAGTTCGGATGGTCAAACAGAACTCTTCAACTGGTTGCGCGAGAACCCGCATCGTTTGCACCTGGGCCAGATCGGACTAGCGGAGATCGATCCGGCCAACGTTTCAGAGATTGATCAAGAACTCGATCTCTGGCGCGGAGTGCTAAATAGTAAATTCAAACTATCCGGCGAGCCGGTATCAGTTACTACTGTGGTCCATCCTGAACGTGACCTGCTCGCAGTCGTGATTGATTCGAGTGTGCACGATCTCGCGGTTCGCATTGCGTTTCCGTACGGGTCGCCGTCGATGCAAGCCGCGGATTGGAATGAGCCAGATAAACATCAAACGCGGATCATCGAGGATGAAAAGGATCGGGTAGTCATTGCGCGCCAGTTGGATGGAGATTCCTATTACGTAACGATTCAGCATCAATCGCAACTCAGACCAGACAATAAACATGCGTTGTTGTTAACGTCCAATACAAACCGTTTTGAGTTTGTAGTTGAGTTTTCTAAACATAGACAAAACGAAGCGTTGCCAACCGCGACCGCCACAATCGCTGCAAGCACGCGAAGCTGGGAACGCTTCTGGACTCGCGGCGCGGCAGTCGAAATGGCCCAGAGTAAAGACAAACGTGCAATCGAACTCGAGCGAAGAGTTGTCTTATCGCAATACCTGACTGCCATTCAGTGTTCCGGCAGCATGCCGCCGCAGGAAACCGGACTAACCGTTAACAGTTGGTACGGAAAGTTTCATCTCGAAATGCACTGGTGGCATGCAACGCACTTTGCTCTCTGGAATCGCTTGCCGCTGTTTGAAAGAAGTCTGAACTGGTACGAAAAGATCTTGCCGCGTGCCGTCGAACTTGCCCGCTCGCAGGGTTATCGCGGTGCGCGTTGGCCCAAGATGGTTGGACCAGAAGGACGCGACAGTCCATCGACGATCGGTCCGCTCCTCATCTGGCAGCAGCCACATCCGATCTTCTACGCTGAGCTTTGTTACCGGGCGCACCCGAAGCGAAGTACGTTACACAAGTATCGTGAGCTTGTGTTTCAGTCGGCGGAGTTTATGGCCGATTACGAGTTCTTTGACAAACGCACGTCGCGTTACGTGCTCGGGCCGCCCGTGATTCCGGCGCAGGAGAATCATCCACCCGCAGAGACGTGGAATCCGACGTTTGAACTTTCATACTGGTTGTACGGGCTGGGGGTCGCACAACAATGGCGTGAACGATTAAGCCTCGGAAGAAATGCAGAATGGGAGCGCGCGATTCGCAACCTCTCGCCGTTGCCAACAAAGAACGGCGTTTATCTCGCGCATGAAAACTGTCCGGAGACGTTTACCGAAAGAAACCACGACCACCCGTCAATGCTTGGCGCATTCGGTGTTCTCCCGGGCGACGGCGTCGACAAGGAAACGATGCGTCGCACCCTGCGCGAGACGATGCAGCGTTGGCAGTGGGACAAGACGTGGGGTTGGGATTATCCAATGACGGCGATGACCGCCGCTCGGCTCGGTGAAACAAGCATCGCGATCGACGCCTTGATGATGCAAACCGAAAAGAATCGTTATTTACCGAACGGCCACAACTGGCAGCGACCCAATCTACCCTGTTACCTGCCAGGCAACGGCGGTCTGCTTTACGCTGTCGCAATGATGGCTGGAGGTTGGAGAGGCGGCCCAAACACGAACGGCCCAGGATTTCCATCAGATGGATCCTGGACCGTTCTCTCAGAAAACCTGAATAAATCTGTGTAATCTGGCTAAGACTACTGCCAGCCACAAAGCTTCATCGAGGGACTGGCTTGCGCGATGTCGAAGAAGCGTTGCTCGTACTTCTTGGCGTATAGATCGACGCTGTGACGAATCCGATTGAACAGCGAGCAACGCATGTCGTTATCGGCGATGCGATCGCGGAGGTAGAGCATGGCGTTCGTTTCACCCCAGTATTCACGATCTTCCCAGATCATGACTGGCGTGCCGCCCATCTGCTGCGCGAGATCCACGAGCTTCGGATCGCCGGCCTTGCGTCCATTCGCAAGAAAGATCTTGTTGTACTGCGGAATTAGCTGCGCCTGAAGCTGGTAAAGATGCGAATCGACCTGCGCCGTTCGCAACACGTGACCAAACTCATGCGCAATCTTCGTCGCCGCAAGCGTGTTCCCGCTGATCGGCACATACGACTCGGTTGATATCAGTGAATTCATCACCGGGAAGTAAATGGGATTCGGATATCCATTGTCCAAGCGGCTGCCGAGCGTGATCGTTGCCGCAACCAATTTGCCTGACGGGTCCCAACGATATTTCCCCGTCGCAGCGCCTTCGGCGTTTTCACGCGACACGGTGATGGTCAACGTGAACTGTGGATTGTTCTCGTAAACGGCCCACTGATCCTTGCCGGCTTGTGTGGATAGGAAGTCCTTCTTCCAAGCCTGATATCTGGTCGCATATTTGGCCGGGATGACCTCTTTAATACCGCCCTCGTCAGAGGCCGGCGTTACGAACGCCTCGGTCTCCGAGCCGTGATATTCCGCGACCAGGGACGGTACAGACGTATCCCGGAACGTGAGGCCCCTTTCGGCAGTGCTGCCGATCGCATTAAGAGAGAGTAGAACGAAAAGAAAGAGCGCCAGGGTGATGGTAATACGCGACAATTTCATGCGATCTGGTCCTCCAGGGAAAACGTGAACGGCGGTCGCGGTTTGGGAGCGTCGGTTGTAGTCTGGACAAATTTTTCTAAACTAAAGTCGCTGAGAAGTCAACATTTTTTGCTTTAATTTGCTATTAAAATGACGTGTTTGAAAAGTCACGGATGGCCGCGATTGCTGTGCGCAGTCGTTGTGTTTTTGTGTCTGATCCGATGTCAGGATGATCGACCCGCCGAGCTCTCGACCGTGCGCCCGCGCCAGATGGAGAAACTCGGTCGGGGAGTGGTCGCCGTCCACTATCAGCAAGGAAAGGTTTTTGTCGGCTGGCGTCTGCTCGGAACCGATCCGGACGGCATTACTTTCAATGTTTACCGAAAGACGGCTGGTGCGACTGCGGTCAGGTTGAATTCTGCGCCGCTCACATCGGCGACGAGTCTCGTAGATGAGAACGCCGACCTGTCTAAAGAGAATTCATACTTTGTTAAGCCCCTTTTCAAGGGTCGCGAGCAATCGGCCAGCGCTGCGTTCAAGCTCAACGCGTCTTCGCCCGTCCGGCAGTATCTGTCGGTGCCGCTACAGACGCCTGAAGGATACACGCCGAACGACATTTCGCCCGGAGACCTCGATGGCGACGGCGAGTATGAATTAATTGTTCACCAGGTTGGCCGCGGACGCGACAATTCACAGCCGGGGATCACGACTGAACCGATACTCGAAGCCTACAAGCTGGACGGCACCAGGCTTTGGCGCATCAATCTCGGTCGCAACATTCGCGAAGGCGCACACTACACGCAGTTCATGGTCTACGATCTCGATGGTGACGGAAAAGCCGAAGTCGCGTGTAAGACTGCGGATGGCACGATTGATGGAAAGGGAAAAGTAATCGGCGATGCAAAAGCCGATTACCGCCAGCCCGAAGGCGCCACCGTGACGGTGAAAAATCGTAACGGAGCAGAGCAGAAACGCGACGTCAGCGGATATGTTCTGGCAGGACCGGAGTACCTGACGATTTTCGACGGCGCAACCGGAGCAGCGCTTGCCACAACGAATTATGTTCCTCCTCGTCATCCAACAAAACTGAATCCAACCACGGATGAGCTGCAAGCGATTTGGGGCGATGGAGTTGGCAATCGCGTCGATCGTTTTCTCGCGAGTGTCGCTTATCTCGATGGCGAGCGACCGAGTCTCGTGATGGCGCGTGGTTATTACACGCGTTCGGTTTTAGCCGCGTGGAATTGGAGAGGCGGAAAGCTCACACACCTCTGGACCTTCGATAGCGATGACAACGAACAGAATCGCAGTTATCGCGGACAGGGCAATCACAACCTGAGCGTTGCAGATGTCGACGGCGATGGGCGGGATGAGATCGTTTACGGCGCCGCGACGATTGATGATAACGGTCGTGGTCTATATTCGACGGGCTTGGGCCATGGTGATGCGTTGCACGTTACCGATCTCGATCCTGACCGGGCGGGTCTCGAAGTCTTCGACATTCAGGAGCGATTTGACGATGCGGGTGCAAACTTTCGCGACGCACGCACGGGCGAAGTTATCTGGAAGAAGGCGTCGGTTAAAGCAGGTGAGGATGGCGAAGGTCCCGGTCGAGGTCTCGCGCTTGATATCGATCCACGGCATCGGGGTTACGAAAGTTGGGTGCGTGGCGCTGGGCTCAGCGGTCTCTGGAATGCGAAAGGTGAAAAGATCTCCGAACAAACTCCGCGGTCGTGCAACTTTGGTATTTGGTGGGATGGCGACGTGCTTCGTGAGTTGCTAGACCGCAATGTGATCTCGAAATGGAATGCGGAAGATAGTACGGAGACGGTGTTGTTGAAGGCCGATGAGTGTGCGTCGAACAACGGGACGAAGGCGACGCCGGCGTTGAGTGCGGACATTCTCGGCGACTGGCGCGAAGAGGTTATCTGGCGGACGACAGATAATAAAGAGCTACACATCTACACGACGGTCATCCCGACCACACATCGCTTTTATACGTTGATGCACGATCCTCAGTATCGCTTGAGCATTGCATGGCAAAACGTTGCGTATAACCAACCGCCACACACGAGCTTTTACTTCGGCGCCGGAATGTCGCAACCACCACGACCGAGGATAATTGTTAGCCGGTGAGGTTGCGCCGGAATGTCGCAACCACCACGACCGAGGATAATTGTTAGCCGGTGAGGTT
>DATEIS010000485.1:0-4068 GCA_035278765.1 Pyrinomonadaceae bacterium
TGATTGCGCGAGAGCGAGATTGTCAGGCGCATTTGGAGCCTTGCTTGGCGGGGTATTCAAATAGGCATTGGCGCGGCCGGTTAGATTATCTACTTCAAGTTGGGAATTGGGTGACTGGCGGAGCAGTTCCAGCGCTCGAAGATGAGTAGCAATCGCGGCCTGCGGATCATTCAAAAGCAGGTGCAGCGCCCCGGCGCGAGTCAAACTTCGGGCAGCCTCTAGCGTGTCTCCGTTGCTCAGGGAAAGCTGCGCTGATTCCTCGACTTGCTTTAACGCACTTCTACGCCCTTCAACTGTCGTGGGCTTGTCTGGAACAGTCTGTCCCAGCGCTGCCCCGAGGCTTGTTGAACGCCTCGGGGCAATCGGTGCCAGCAGGGGAAAACCTAAAAGAAGCACCGTCAGCAGTGCTAACGTTTTTTTCATACGTACTAGGAACTGTTCGAAGCGTTACGGATGATGTCTACACCTGCGAAGAAGTCTTTGCTTAAATTAATTGACGCCGGGTAGTTCTTGATCATTGGGCAATTACAACCTCCGCCGAACGGATCGTCTGGTCCATATTTGCCCATCGGATGATCCGGACCCGGTTTCTCGAGCGCCCCCTCCCCTGGAAAAACGTGCGCTCCAATTTGGCCGACCAAAGTTAGGAGATCCTCGATTACAGGGTCCTCAACCCTAACTTCGCGACCTACGGCCTTCAGTTCATCTCCACGTGTTTTACGTCTGGTCTGTTCGAAGTACACGTTCAGGAAATCGCGCCACCGGGTTCTTCTGTTGAGCCGGTACTCGCCATATTGCTCGTCCCACAGTTTACTGTCCCTTGGTTTCGTCCAGGGGAAGTAGATCGACTGGCCGTGAGAGTACTGGAAGGCAGCGCCGGAAAACGCCTGGTGAATGATCATTTTTTCACAGCCCTTCTCCAGCGCGTCCATCATATTCTTACAGGCTCTCCTAATATCTCTCAGAGACGGAAACCTGCTCGTGCCTGACTCCATTTCCTTGATTCGATTCGTCAGACAGAAGCAAAAATCGTACAGATCAACGTAATCCTCCTGATAGAAGCTTTGGGCGTCCCAATGAGCCAAAAGAATTAGTTGTTTCGGAATCGGGTTTTTACTTTGTAGCCCTTGAATCAGACTGTCGGCCAATTCATTCAGCGGGTCCTCGGTGTCCGACACCTTAGTGAGATTGGTCAAGCACAAGTCGTAAGGGTATCCGGCCAATTGGAAGTCATAACTATTGTAGATGCAGTAGTAAAACATTTCTGAGAACATGTTTTTGATACTGTGCTTCGGATACCGCGATATTTCGGGGAATGCGTCGGCGAGCAGGAGACGGTTAATCCGGCGCTTTTCTGTTTCGATCTGCTTGTGACCGTTGCTTTGGGGCTTGCCGTTGCTGGACATCAATTCGCGCAATTTGTCGCCGGTGTCTTCGTCCTCGAGAAGGTTATTGACGTCTTTGACGATGAGCGACATAAGGTTCGAATGGGGTGGAGAGCCGGAGTCGTATTTGTCCAGGGCTTTAATCGTTGGGTGCGTCAGCTTGTCCCGAACAAACTGCGAGACGGGCTCGCTCGCGTTAACCAGTTTTTCAACTAAACTTTGCTTGCCGTCAGTACCTGCGTGAGATCCATTAATGTCTTCCGGCTGGAGCCGGGCGTCCTGATCGTTCAAATGATTGAAGATGCGCATCAGGATCTGTTTGTATGGCAAGTTGCCTACATACGTGGGACCCTGCGAAGCCAACAGGTAATTTGCGGCGCCTTTTAATTCGTAAGCGACCTCCATCGCACTCATGGAGCAACTATGGAGAGTTATCATTTCGAGTGCGGCCGGCACTCTGTCGTTGTGGACGTCGGCATTGAAAGAGCGCAATACGGTTCCCAGTTCGGCTAATGACAGCGACTTCTTCTCGGCGTGATCATCAAAGAGAAGGGTATCTGTTCCTACGACCTGTCCGTGCCCGAGAATGAAGAGCAGGTAGTGGCGAGCAGGATAAGACTCGCGGCAGAAATTCAGGAAGCTTGCCAGGGCTTCCCTGGGACTCTGTTCTGTGGCCATTGCCGCGGACGGTTTAGGTGGATCGAACTCCGCGCGTGATTTTTTCTTAATGTGATCGATGACCATCTTCCGAATAGGTTCCTGGTCTTTGTCTTCTCCCCAAAGCCGATCCAACACCAGGTCGCGAATAAACGGATCATGACTCGTGAATCCGACCTCCGAGTGGTTTGGGTGCCAGAACTTATTGGCGTGGTTAACGTCGAAAACGTGCACGGGAGTACTTGGATCGTGAGGGTCGAAATGAGCAATTACATTCGCATCCGGATGGTATCCGGCGTCTTTGATCGCCTTAAGTTGCGAAACAACGGTGGACGCCAAGGGGTTGTCGCTGGCAAAAAAGAACATCAGCGTCCATTCTTTGGTCTTCATCGCTAGGTCCTCCTAAGGAGTTGTGAGTTAAGTCAAATGGGAAGACTCTTCAGGCTTCGAAAGGTGTTCTTCCCTAAGGACGCTAACAGGTTTATTCGAACAGAAAAGACCGAGGGTGCTCTGGGCAATTGGAAATGCGAATCAGAGGTCCGACAGGCTATTCTCATGTTGTCGTCCTGTCAATAGTTTTCGCGCCGCGCTGGACAATTTTAGAAAGTTACTCTCCAACGACGCAGCCTATACTCTTAATGTCAGAGACGTCGAAAACATGTCTGAGGCAAACAATGGAGTGTGAGTTTTGACGGAGTGGGCTTGCTGTGTTATAGCCTCTCACGCAATTCAGCTTGCATTTATTTCCCGGCAGCAGGACCAATCAAGTAACTGTGGCAGTCAAAACAATCGCCCTGGGGTCTGATCGTGCGGCAAAGATCATGGCAGTGCGTGCCAGTGTTGCGCGTGTTGCCACTATTGACCCCGATTGGGCTAATGCGAACGTTGTCGCAAGGCGTGTGGAAACCAATGTTCCGGCAATGCCGCTTACCGATTGGCAACTAATGCAGGGAGCTCGCGAACGGGCGCTTGCGGCACGCGACTCGTTGCGAAGTCGAAGGCTGGAAGCTGATATTTATGTCGGTCTCGAAGGCGGTTTCCACTCAGTTTCGATTGAAGGCGAATGGCACACGTTTTTGCGCGGTTGGGCATTTGCCACTAACGGAGAACAAGGTGCATTTGGGGCCGCGCCGTCCATTTCAGTGCCTGAACAGATCGTGAAGACGGTAGTCGAGGGCCGGCGGGAGTTGGGAGCCGTGATCGACGAAGTTACCGGCGGTCACGATATTCGCAGCAAGCAGGGAGCATGGGGAGTTTTATCACGCGATCTGGTGACGCGTTCGATGAGTTTTGAGCTGGCTCTGATTGCCGCGTTTGCGCCTTTCTACAACCCCAGACTTTATAAACGACCACATCAAGATGGATGAACTAGTCGCACAAGTAAATCACGAGGAACCACCACCGCGCTCGCGCGAGAATGCAGGGTGGGTGGAAGTAATTGCCGGTTCGATGTTCTCAGGAAAATCAGAAGAACTTATCCGGCGTTTGCGCCGCGCGAAGATTGCGCGTCAGAAGGTACAGGTGTTCAAACCGGAAATAGACTCGCGCTTTTCGGAGAGTCAGATTGTTTCGCATTCAGAGATGCGTCACGACTCGTCGAATAGTCGTTCGGCGGCCGAGGTGCTTGCCAAGGTCGATCCGGATACTGAGGTTGTGGGGATCGATGAGGGGCAGTTTTTTGACAATGAACTCGTTAACGTAGCTAATACCCTCGCGCGTCGCGGCGTGCGCGTGATCATTGCCGGGCTCGATCAGGATTACACCGGCAAACCGTGGGAGCCGATGCCGCAGCTTCTGGCAATCGCCGAGTACATCACCAAGACCCACGCTATCTGCATGAAGTGTGGACAGCCGGCCAACTATTCACAGCGCACGTTTGATTCCGAAGAGCGCGTTGCAGTCGGCGCCTCAGACAAATACGAAGCGCGCTGCCGAATGTGCTTCGTCCCTCACGCCGACTCCCCAACCGTCCACGATTAAATTCATAATAGTTTTCGGAACGTACTGGTGGGGGCGGCCCTCCGTG
>DATEIS010000486.1:0-5171 GCA_035278765.1 Pyrinomonadaceae bacterium
ATCAGAAACCTCTCTGTCATTGGACACGGCGACGCAGGGAAGACGCAGCTCGTCAGCTCGCTTCTCTACGTCGCCGGAGCCACGCCGCGTTGGGGAAAGGTCGATGAGGGAACCACGGTTACCGACTTTGAAGAAGATTCCATTGCCCGCAAAATCACATTAAATACCGCACTCGCACATCTCGAACACCGCGATACAAAACTTAATTTTATAGATACTCCGGGATACGCTGCCTTCGTTGCGCACGCACGCCCAGCACTCCGCGTGGCAGATTGCGCCATCGTCGTGGTCGACGGTGTTAAAGGCGTTGAAGTGCAGACGGAAAAGACGTGGGCCTACGCGAACGAGTTCATGGTCCCGCGCGTCATGGTGATCACGAAACTCGACAAGGAGCATTCAGATTTTGGCACCGCGCTTGAGAGCGCACAAAAGACATTCAGCAGAGCCATCATTCCTTTCACTTTGCCAATCGGAAAAGAAAAAGATTTTCGCGGTGTGGTGGACGTGGTCCACATGAAAGCGTACGAGCTCGGCGCCGATGGTCAGGCGAAGGAGATCGATATTCCGAGTGAAGGCCGCGATATCGTCGACAAGACTCGCGAGCGATTAGTTGAACTCGTCGCGGAGTCGAACGATCAGTTGATGGAGAAATACTTCGAACAAGGAACTCTCGACGAAGAAGACATTCTTCCAAACATCAACAACGCCATCGCACAAAGCAAACTCTGCCCGGTGTTCGCAGTTTCGAGTATCACGCAGGTTGGTCTGCGTGCGTTGCTGAACGGGCTTGTTGAATTTGCTCCCGATCCTGCGCACCACGAAAGTGAATGGGGCAAGCCAGTCGATGCAGGTCCGGATGCAGAGCGAATCGGACGCAAGTACACTGATAGCGAACCATTCTCAGCTTATTGCTTCCGCACAGTCGCCGATCCATTTGCCGGCCGCATCAACATCTTCAAGATCATCAGTGGCCATTTGGGGACGGACGCCAACAGCTTTAATTCCAGTCGCGGACTCTCAGAACGCCTCGGCGCCCTGCACACAATACAGGGCAAACAACTCGACAAAGTTACTGAAGCACATGCCGGCGACATCATCGCGTGTGTGAAACTGAAAGAAACACAAACAGGCGACACGCTTTGCGATAAACAGTCGCCGATCGTTTACGACGCGGTCGAATATCCCGAAGCCGCAATTGCCTTTGCGATTGAACCCAAATCGCGCCAGGACGAAGAGAAGATCAGTGTGGCGTTGCACAAGATTCTCGAAGAAGATCAGGCGCTTCACTTCTCCCGCGATGCACAAACCAAGGAGTTTCTGCTTGCGGGTTCGGGACAGTTGCACGTCGAGACGGTCGTGGAGAAGTTGAAGAAACGTTACGGCGTCGAAGTAACACTTCATCCGCCGAAGGTTCCGTACAAAGAAACCATTACGCAACGCGCAGAGGTCCAGGGGCGGCATAAGAAACAGACTGGCGGTCGTGGACAGTTCGGTGATTGCAAGTGCGTATTTGAGCCAATGCCACGGGGTGGTGGATTCGTATTCGAAGACAAGATCTTTGGTGGGTCGGTTCCACAACAGTTCAGGCCGGCGATTGAGAAAGGAATCGTGGAGGCTGCGAAATCCGGCGCGATCGCCGGTTATCCGCTCGTCGATTTCAAAGTGCAGTTAGTTGACGGTTCTTATCATCCGGTCGACTCCGACGAACACTCGTTCCGAGCAGCGGGTCGCAAGGCTTTCCGCGCGGCGATGGAAAAGGTTAAGCCCTCATTACTCGAGCCGGTGATGGACGTCGAGATTGCGGCGCCGCAGGAGTACGCCGGAGACATCATGGGTGATCTCAACTCACGCAGAGGTCGCGTGCAGGGAATGGAGACGAGCGGCAAGCAACAGGTGATCAAAGCGCAGGTGCCGATGGCTGAAATGCTCAATTACCAGTCGACACTCAACTCGATCACGGCCGCACGTGGTTCCTTCCACATGCAGTTTTCACACTACGATCCCGTCCCGGGTCAGTTAGCGCAGAAGATTGTGGAGCAGTCACGCGCTGAGGGCAGGATTAAGGGCGGCGAAGAAGAAGAGTAAAAACTATCCACAGATTACACAGATTTAATTATCTGTGTAATCTGTGGATGGATTGGTGGTTACTCGGGGTTCGTTTTCTTACGTGGCAAGGGGGCGATCTTTGGTCCAAAGCCGGGACCTTCCTTGACCGTATAATCGGATGGCACCTCGAAAAGCATCCTTGCCGGCTCGGTTCGATTGATATTCGTCAACTTGTAAGTCGTCTCGCCAAAACGAGGGTCACTGTGACGTGTCATCACCACGAGTTGCAACTCCGGTGAATACCAACGCTCACTGACGATCTCGATCGCTCGCTCGTTGCCGATCTCACCTGCGGGAATCGTGACCTTGGTGCGCGTGCCCTCGGCTTCGATGCCTTCGACAATTTGTTTCCCGAGTTGTTCCTTTACCTCATTGGCGTTTGGACCGTGCTTGGTTCTGAAAGCATAACTCGACGTAGCTCCGGCTTCGGCGCGCAACTGGTCCAAATCGGGGTGTGGCATGCGGGCGCCTGGAGTTGTCATGATCATCCTGCTTCCAGTTGCCGCTGTTCCTCGTTCAACTCTGAACTCGAACTGCTGACCTTCAATCGACGAAACCACAGCTCCCGCTTTGTCGAGTTTCTTGTTGAACTCAAATGTAAACGGCACACTCTTGTGCGCAGTCTTTGAACGTGAATCGAGTGTAAAAGTCACTCCCGCGACAGGATCGTTAATGAAGATGGTTTGGAGAGGCTCTTCACCAGCGCCGAAGATACCAAGTCCCTTCAAACTCTGCTCGCGGCGCGTGCGTCCTTCGCTGTCGCGATAGACCGAACTCGTCATGCGGTTGATGATGCGATTGCCATCGGAAAGTGTCTGGATCGTTTCCGTGACCGACTCGGCGGAGTACGGCGCACCTTTCACGACCTTGCCACCAAAACTCTCAGACGCGATGAACACGAAGTTCGAGTCCGGCGGCGGCGGTGGTCCACCTTCCGGCCCCTGCATTACTCGCTGCCTGATTATGACGTTACCTTCGGGTGTAGCCTGCTGCGCAAGGGCGACATTTGCGAAGGCTAGCGACACGAGTGTCGCAATCAGAATTCCAGATATTCTTTTCATCTTCTCTTTCCTTTCGAGCTACTGAACAAAACGTATGGCGCGGGCCGTCCCATCGACCCCGAATAAAACGTCAGCCTTAACTCTTTCGTTGTAACGATCCATGTTGACCGGAAGACCGAAGTTCGCGAGTGCCGAACGCGGCAACTGAACTCGAACTATCTGCCCGCCATCCTGAAGACTTGCCTCACTCATGTAACTGAGTGGAATAAAGTCCGTCGCAATTTCGTTTACGTGATTTGCAACTTGTGCGTTGGCAGGTCGACGATAACTCGCCGGACGATTTCGCCTCGGCTTGGGATGTGCCGGCAAAACTTCGTCATCCGGAACTGTAGAATCAATAGCCAACTGTGGCGTTGGGTTTTCGACGACTTTAGGTTTCCTTTGCGGCTCTTCCTGCCGGCCGGCTTGTTGAGGCTCTTCAACCGGTCGATTAGTCCAGCGAAACACAAACACGCTGATCGCGATCAATAACATTGCAGCGACTGCCGCCAACCAATATGCAGAGTGTAATCGTCTTTGTGGAACGGGCGCCGCAACCATCCCCTGACGTGCACGAAAAGCCATGAGCACGTTAGCTTCGATCATCGCAGGCGCCTCCACGGCATCCATCTCTGCCGCGAGCGACTGCAATCCACGCGTCAACATCTGCTCGTCGCGAAGCCGCAGCGCGCAATCCTCGCACGCGTCACTGTGAGCCAGTGCTTCGCCGCGTTGCTCGGCAGCCATCATCTGGCCCCGCGCCAACTCACTCACAACACTTTCAAATTTTTGACAGTTCATGCGAAACACCTCGCTGACTTCACAGTCGCTGAGCTCGCTTCTTCAAGCTCCCCCACCGGCCTCAACTTGGCAAGCAGAAGCGCTCGCGCCCTGTGCAAACGCGAACGGACCGTTCCGATAGCGCAACCCAAAATCTCTGCCGTCTCGCCATAACTGACGTCCTGAAGCTCGCACAACACGACTACTTCACGATATTTCGCCGGCAAACTCAACACTGCCTTCCGCACCGATTCAATCGTCTCCGCACGCGTCAAATCTTCCAGGGGACACAAATCCGTGTTGGCGTGCAGCACGGGGATGTCGTCGTCCGAGTCGTCGTTGAGCGGCGCCAGAAGGTGTTCGACTCGCAAACGGCGGAGCACGTAATTCCGAGCCACGCCGAAAAGAAATGCGCTCACCGACCCGCGTGTAGGGTCAAAAACATGTCCCTCACGCATCAGGAAGAGAAAAACTTCCTGGGTGACGTCCTCAGCAATCGGCTTCGACCCGCTCATTTGCAGGGCAAACCGATACACCCCGGCCTGGCGGCGACGATAGAGGAGGGTTAGTGCTTCATCGTCGCCCGCCAGCATCGACCGTAATAGGTCGGTATCGCTAAGGTCGTTTTTTAGGTTCATCAAGCCAATTGAGCCCGCCGGTCATTGGTATTCGTTCCGAAACGTGGGAAAGTTCCAGAATCTTGGCGGCGAGACTCAGGAAAGAAAGCGTTCGCGAAATTCGGCTGTATTCTGCCGTAAAGTGAGCCATTCTGCGAATATCTGAGGGTTTTGCAGCCAGACGGTTAGCCACTGGGCGACTTCGGCCGCCAGTGGTTTGCCTGCGGCAAGTGAATCAAGTTCAGTTTTTAGCGAGCGAACCGCTTGTCGGAGGGGCTCGACGTTTTCAGACTGCTGCCGCAGTTGCTCAATTTTATTGATCAATTTGAAGGCGGCTTTGACGTCGGGGAATTCAAGTTCTTCCGCAGTGAAGAACGACTGTTTCTCACGCCAGCGCGCGTCGGCTTGTAGAATCTCGGGATGTCCGAGTCGCACCCCATAATCTGCGAGCACGCGAGCGATTGATGCGGGACTAGTTTCTACTCCCCACCGTTCGATTACAGCGCTCTGAATCAAACGGAGTTCCGAGGCGCCCACAGCCTCCTGTCCCATCGCCTCCCAAACCTCAATAATGAATTCGTCTCTCGGCATGAACTGTAGGGGCGGCCCTCCGTGGCCGCCCGTGGTT
>DATEIS010000487.1:0-5872 GCA_035278765.1 Pyrinomonadaceae bacterium
CGGGCGGCCACGGAGGGCCGCCCCTACAGTTGAACCGCGGCGTTCGTAAGAGTCGCCGTTGCGCCTTTGCGGGATCATGCTTTACGCTTCCCGCTCAAATCATGTCGTCAATCAAGCGGATAGGCATCGTCCTCAAACCGCATCAACCTGAAGCACTGAAAACCATCTGCGAGCTGGTCGTGTGGCTTGCCGAGCGTGACATCAAGCTCATCGGCGGGCCTGAGATCGAGCGCGAGCAGATCGAACACCAGACCGGATGTCCGGTCAAACAGGTTGTTAATGAGAACCTCGCGAACGAAGTCGATCTGATGCTGGTGCTCGGCGGCGACGGCACCATGATCGCCACCGCCCGCATGATCGCCGATCAGGAAGTACCGGTCCTCGGCGTCAATTACGGCGGGCTTGGTTATCTGGCCGAGTTCCGTATCGAAGAACTTTACACCGCGCTCGAGTCGATCCTCGCTGGAAATTACCGGCTCGACCGGCGCGTGATGCTCGCAGTCGAATTGCGACGTGACGGCGAGCCCGCGAAAACGAGCCGCGTGCTGAACGACGTCGTCATAAACAAGTCAGCGCTCGCCCGCATCATCGAAATCGAAGCCTATCTGAACAGCCAGTTCGTCAACTCGTTCCGCGCGGATGGTCTGATAGTTTCAACGCCGACTGGTTCAACTGCCTACAATCTTTCCGCCGGTGGACCAGTGATCTTTCCGTCAATGAACGCGGTTGTTATCACTCCCATCTGTCCTTTTACACTCTCGAATCGTCCGATCGTTGTGCCGGACGACGCCGAAATCCAACTGTTATTGAAGACGGACCAGGAAGAAGTGGCATTGACGCTTGATGGTCAAGTCGGTTTTCCTCTGAAGGTTGCGGATCAAGTCGTGATTCGAAAGAGCCAGACGACATTCAATCTCATTCAGCCAATGAACAGAAACTACTTCGACGTTTTGCGCGATAAGCTACGTTGGGGTCGGTAGTACACTAACCGCCAAGGCCAAAAACATGTCTGACAAAAGAGACGACAAACAAGTCGATCGAAATGCGTTTGAACGCGAGATAGGCACCGATCTTGACGCGGAGACTCCCGACAAGCCGAAAGGCATGGCGCTTCACAACAAGATCCTCATTGGCCTCGCGGTCGGTGTGATCGCAGGTGTGACCGTCAACCGGCTCTTTGGCGGCGATCACTCGAAAGTCGTCTGGGTAGTGGACAACATCACGCACCCCGTGGGCCAACTGTTTCTGCGTTTGCTGCTGATGATCGTTGTTCCGCTCGTCTTTGCTTCACTCGTGGTGGGCGTCGCGGGGATTGGCGATATCCGCAAGCTCGGGCGCGTTGGTCTCAAGTCGTTTGGTTATTGCCTCGTGATCTCCGCGATCTCGGTCGCCATCGGCATCACGCTCGCAAACACTATCAGACCCGGCAACCGCATCGATCCAAATACCTCAGCAGCATTACAGCAGCGATACGCAACCGACGCGACGAAGACTGTTGAAGCCGCGAGGGCAAGCGCCACGGTTGCAAAGCCGCTGATGTCCGTGGTCGAGACGATTGTTCCGAAGAATCCGTTTTACGCGATCTCCGGCAAAGAAGATCCGAACATGCTTCACATCATGTTCTTTGCCCTCATCATCGGCATCGCGATCACACTTCTGCCGGTGACGGTGACGGCGCCGGTGCTGAGCGTGCTCCAGGGTGTTTATGAGATCACGGCGAAGATCATCGAGATCATCATGAAGTTTGCGCCGTACGCCGTCGCCTGTCTGCTCTTTAACAACACCGCGCGTTTTGGTCTCGACTTGCTGCAGGCCCTCGCGTGGTTTGTGCTGACTGTGCTGCTCGGCTTGTCCCTGCACATGTTTGGTGTTTACTCACTTTCGATCTATTTCCTCTCGCGCATCTCGCCGATCGAGTTTTTCCGTCGCATTAAGACTGTGATCCTGACCGCTTTCTCGACCTCGTCATCAAACGCGACCTTACCGACAGCCTTGCGCGTGTCGGAACAGAATCTTGGCGTGCCTCAGGAGATTAATAGTTTCGTACTTACTGTCGGCGCCACAGCGAATCAAAACGGCACTGCACTGTACGAAGGTGTGACGGTCCTGTTCCTGGCCCAGCTTGCCGGAGTGGACCTGACGCTGGCCCAACAGTTGATGGTGGTCTATCTCGCAATTCTTGGTGGAATTGGCACAGCAGGTGTTCCGTCAGGGTCAATTCCTTTTATTATCGGCGTGCTGGTGACGATTGGTGTAAATCCCGCGTTGATCGCGATCATTCTGGGCGTTGATCGCATTCTCGACATGTGTCGCACCACGTTGAACGTCACTGGCGACATCACCGCAGCGACGTATGTGGCGCGTTCTGAAGGCTATGAATTACTGAAGCCGCACGAGCCCGCCATTGCGCACGCGGGCGTGCCGGTCGGCGAGCGTGGCATGGATTAACCTTTTTATAACAGCCACGTCACAATCTGCGCATAGCGTTTGCATACTATTCCTCAATTCCGACATGAGGTGATGGACGATGGTTTTTCCGCTGTATGACGACAACGCCGACAGACAAACCACGCCGCTGGTTAATTACGCGATCATAGCGCTCAATATTTTTGTCTTTGTTGTGCTACAGGGCATCGGAAGTAACGAGCAGTTTACTTACTCGTTCTCGACTGTTCCCGCCGAGATTCTTCGCGGCACTGACATCGTCACGCCCGCGCGCATACTGGAACATCCGATTACCGGGCAGCGAATTGAGGTTCCCGGTCTTGGTCCGACTCCGGGTTCGGTCTACTTCACGCTCATCACGTCGATGTTCATGCACGGTGGCATCGCGCACATCGCCGGTAACATGCTCTTCCTGTGGATCTTTGGTGACAACATCGAAGATCGTCTCGGGCATGTGAAGTACGTCATTTTCTATTTGTTGTGCGGCATCATTGCTTCATTGGCCCACGTGTTTGCGACCGGTGTTTTCGCGACAGACCAAAGCAGTCTTCTGGTTCCGAGTCTTGGTGCTTCCGGAGCAATTTCGGGCGTGTTGGGTGGTTACTTACTCTTACATCCGAAACGACGCGTGACGGTGATCCTGTTCCGCTTTCTTACCGCTGTTCCCGCCTATGTGGCGATCGGAATCTGGTTCCTGTTTCAATTGATTAGCGGGCTCGGCATGCTTGGCGGTGGTTCGCAGACGGGTGGCGTTGCTTATGCAGCACACATCGGCGGCTTCATCGCTGGACTGGTGCTGATTAAGTTCTTCGATCGCGGCAGTGGCACTCGTCCGGCAGCAGAGTATTAGCCACGGATGGATTTTTGCTAAGATTTGGCTGCTATGGTTACTTTGCCGCCGCCAAATCAGCAATGTCTCGAAATTCAGTCGACGCCACGAGCGGAGATGAATCTGGTTCCGCTCGATACGTTTCCTTACGAGTTTCCGGGTCGTGAGATCAAGATCAACTTCGAGATCACTGAGTTCACAGCGATCTGCCCGTTCTCGGATTTTCCCGACTTCGCCACCATCCGTCTCGAATACGTTCCGAACGAGCGTTGTATCGAACTGAAGAGCCTGAAGTTCTACATAAATTCTTTCCGCAACGTCAAAATTTTTCACGAGCACGTAATCAACATCATCCTCGAAGACTTCGTCGCAGCCTGCGACCCTTTGCGCGTCGACATCGAAGGCGACTTCCACGTCCGCGGCAACATCAAGACCATCGTGAGGGCCAGCTACGCCAAACCTTAATTCTGCAAACCATGGCCACATTAACGGCTTGTGGCGGCGGTATCGTGGGTTGCCGAGGAATGTGTTTGCGATTGGGTTGGTGAGTCTGCTGAATGATGCGTCGAGTGAGATTATTTATCCACTCCTGCCGATTTTTCTCGCTACCAGTTTAGGTGCTTCGGCAAAAGCGATCGGGACGATTGAGGGACTCGCCGAATCGATTTCGAGTTTGTTGAAACTCTTCGCAGGTTATCTCAGCGACCGTCTCGGGAAGAGAAAGGCACTCGTCGTCGCGGGTTATTCTCTTGCGTCTATCGCCAGACCGTTGCTTGCGTTCACACAAACTTGGACACAGGTGCTTGCGATCCGGCTTACCGATCGCGTGGGTAAGGGAATCCGAACGGCGCCGCGCGACGCGATGATTGCCGACACGATTCGACCAGAGCAGCGCGGCATTGCGTTTGGTTTTCACCGCGCCATGGACCACTGTGGCGCCGTGATTGGTCCAATCATCGGCTACCTGCTGGTCGTACTATTCGTAGCAAATTCCAGGTCACCCACAACCAGCGAATTCTCACGCATTTTTCTGATTGCTTCGGTGCCGGCATTGATTGCGGTGATCGTCGCGGCGGTTTTCATGCGCGAGTCGCCGGTGCAGACTAAACGCGGAAACGAAGTAGTTAAACTCTCGTTGCGCGGATTTGACAGTAATTTCAAACGCTTCCTGTTAGTGCTTGCACTCTTCACGCTTTCGAACTCGTCGGACAGTTTTCTCATACTGCGGGCGATGGATTCGGGAGTATCTGTGGCAATGGTGCCGTTGCTCTGGGCAGCGCATCACGGGATGAAGGTTTTGAGCTCGCTGTTCGGTGGTGATCTTTCAGACCGGCTTGGTCGCAAGCGTTTGATTGTTTCCGGTTGGATCTTGTATGCGGCAGTCTATGCAGGCTTTGCCTTTGCGACGAATAAAGCTTCGCTCTGGATCCTGTTTCTGATCTACGGCATCTACTTCGGACTCGTCGAAGGAGCAGAGAAGGCGCTGGTTGCGGATCTCGTGCGACCCGAGCAACGTGGAACCGCTTACGGCTTGTACAATCTCGCGTTCGGCATCACGGTATTTCCTGCGTCGCTCCTGATGGGTATGATCTGGGACTGGAAAGGGCCGGCGACGGCGTTCCTGTTTAGCGCCTCTATGGGAGCCACGGCTGCGGCGCTTCTGTTGATATTAGTAAGGCCGCATCCGGACGAAAGGATTAGTTGAAATGAGAAGCAGACTCTTAACTTCACATCCAGGGTTAGCGACAAATATTGGTTACTACCTCAGCGGCATGGAGGAAGTCCGCGGCCAACTCAGTGCGGCGGTACGAACGATTTCCGACGATATGATTGGAAAGCCCGCGTTTCTCGGCGCGCATTCGATCGGCGGACTCGTGCTGCACATCGGTGAAGCTGAGTGGTTCTATATGAAGATGGTCGTAAGCGGACAAGAACTCACTGAAGAGGTCAAGAACGCTCCATACTGGGACATACTTGACGATCTTGAACGAGTAGCGCGAAACGGCTACACGGCCGAGTTTTGTCTGAGTGAAATCGAAAAGATTCGCAACCAAACACGCGACGTGCTTTTCTCATACAACGACAAAGATCTCGAACGCATCATCACTTTCGAACGAAAAGGGCAGACTACCGAATACAATCTCCGCTATATCCTGCATCACCTGATCGATCACGAAGCGCAGCACAAGGGGCATATTTTTATGCTCAAGCGATTAATGGCAATATAGGTCCTATCTGTCTTATAGGACCTATGAATTATCAAGTAATCAAGAACGCCGATGAACTTCGGAAAGCAATCGGGACCCTCGCCACGCAACCAGCGATCGGCCTCGACACAGAAACTACCGATCTCGATCCATTCACGTCGCGCCTCCGACTGATTCAACTCGCGACCACTGACCGCGTCTTT
The DNA here is from genome assembly GCA_035278765.1 of Pyrinomonadaceae bacterium. GTDB lineage: Bacteria > Acidobacteriota > Blastocatellia > Pyrinomonadales > Pyrinomonadaceae > PSRF01. The sequence continues at coordinate 5,685 of DATEIS010000487.1, forward strand.
ATCGTAGACCTCGATCATTTCGTTAATGGCGACTCTAGGAAGAGCGAAGCACTCGCTCCGCTTCGTCGCCTGCTCGCAGCGCCGCGACCGATCAAGATTGCTCACAACGCGAAGTTTGACGCGAAATTTATCAAGCACAATCTCGGCGTTGATCTGGTCGGACTGTTCGACACGTTGCTCGCGAGCCA
>DATEIS010000488.1:0-6793 GCA_035278765.1 Pyrinomonadaceae bacterium
CCACCATGAATCGAACCGACAGTGACAACGGCCGGATCGAGTGGCGAATTTTCACGACTCACGATCGTTTGCAACGCCATCACCACTTGCGCTGAGACCACAATCGGATCTTTGGTCAACTCCGGCGCTGAGCCATGACCGCCGACACCTCTTATCTTGATGTCGATCGACGTCGCACTCGCCATTGCATAACCCGGCGTGTAACCAACCTTTCCTGTTTCCAGTTCGGGTTTGTCGTGCAACGCGATCGCGAAATCCGGCTTTGGAATGTTGGTGTACAGGTTGTCGCGTAACATTGCATTCGCGCCGTCGCCAGTCTCCTCAGCGGGTTGGCCCAACATCACGAGCGTTCCGCTCCAACGGCTTTTCAACTCCGTAAGCATCTTCGCCGTGCCGAGAAAGCTCGTCATGTGTATGTCGTGACCACACGCATGCATCACGCTCACTTCCAGTCCGGCATCGTTCTTGGTCTTCACGGCGCTTGCATAAGGGAGGCCGGTTTTTTCTTCGACTGGAAGCGCGTCGAGCTCAGTGCGGACGAGCACTGTTGGTCCAGGACCATTCTTCAGTACGCCAACGATGCCATAACCAACCCACTGCTCGTTTTGAAACTTACCGATGCGTTCAGTAACTGTGAATCCGAGTTTGCGCAGTTCACCCGCCACGAAGGCCGACGTCTTTTCCTCGCGATGAGAGAGCTCGGGCGCCGCGTGCAGAGTCTTGTAAGTCGTTAACCACGATGTGATGTCGCGATCGATCATCGCATCGAGCGACTGCCCGTTGACGTTTAAGGCCAGCACGGCAAGCGCCGCGATTAGGAGGGGTAGTTTGCGCATATTTTCTTGAGCTCACTGATTCTGGCGAGATGGTAGTCGTCGTGTTCCGCCTGGAAAAATAACATATCGACGAGCCTCATTTGCACATTCAATCGCGGATGGAGGGCGGAATGTGCAAAAACATCGGCGTCGAGACTCTCGAGCCGATCGACGAGTTCACGTCTGGCGGTGCGGAAGGCTGTCAGTATTGAAGCAACAGGAACGTCGTTGTAACTGGCCTCGTAGGTTTTGCGATTCGACATATCGGCAGCGTGGAGGGTTGTGCTGCCGGCAAGGTATTCGTCGACTCGTTGCGACACAAGGCTTTCGAGATCGAGTAGATGGCCCGCGTTCTCCTGCATGGACCAGCGACCGTCTGCTTGTGCCGTTAGTGTTTCGGGTGAGAGCCCGGCAAGAAGATCTTCGAGACGCGCAGGCGTGCCGCGCACACGTTCGATCATCTCGGGATAGATGCCTGCGGGGAAATCAAAACTGAAGGTGCGATCGGTCCACTTGATTCTCATGAATAGGTCCTATAGGACGGATAGGACCTATTCTAACCTCAATTCCCTGCACTTGCCTGTGTGAGGCTGAACCAGTTGCCGGAATTGTCTTTGAAAACCGCCTCGATGCCGTATGGTCGTTCAGCCGGCTCCGAGACAAATTCCACGCCCTTCGCTTTCAGCTCTTCGTAAGTGCCGCGACAATCATCGGTATTGAAGACGCCCGCGCCCAGCACGCCCTTCGCCATGATTCCGCGTAACTGTTTCGACGTTTCTTCGTCCATCAACATTCCGGGCTTCGGTTCGAGGAGGATAAGCTCGAAATCGGGTTGATCGTTCGTGCACATCGTCAGCCAGCGGAAATCCTCGCCCACCATCGCGTCCGTGTGGACACGGAAGCCCAGCTTGTCGCGATAGAACTCCAGCGCTTCGTTTTGATTGTTAACAAAGATTGTGGCGTGAGACAGCTTGCGAATCATTATCGTTCTCCTCATGAAAAGATGCCGGGAGGATACAGATATCCACAACGGACTGCTTCTTGAAAATTGCTTTTTGAGCCGCGGATGAACGCAGATGAACGCGGATCAGACGAGTTTATGCATGACGAGGAAGCAGCCCGGGATCTGCCGCTTGGCCTGTGCTCTTTCGCGATATGTCACTGGCGCATGACCGACGCAACGATGAAAGAGCGTGCTGAATGAGCCCAGACTTTGAAACCCGACTTCGAAACACACATCCGTTACGCGCAAATCGTCTTCGCTGAGCAGTTCCTTCGCTTTCTCGATGCGACGGTGAATGAGGTATTGATGTGGAGTTTGATTAAAGGCCTGCCGGAATAATCTCAGGAAGTGATAACGCGAGAAGCAAGCCTTTTCTGAAATCTGATCGAGATTCAGCGGATGGTCGTAACAGTGGTCGATAAAATCACGTGCACGACCAAGCCGCTGAAGCGTTTCGAGATCCGGCAGGTTGCCGGCATCAATTCTTCTGACCATAACCGTTACGGTTTAGGTGGCAACGGCCGCTGCATCGCCGTACTGATGAATTCCGTTAACCCGGCATCAGTGTTGTTGTGTCGAAACTTGTAATAGGTCGTCATCTGCCCTTGCCACTCGTTACGACTCTGCTGCGTTTTTGGATCAGTTCCCGCCGCGGCAATCGCACGTGCATAAGCGTCGACGATGCGGTCCATCACCACACCCAGCTTCTCGAGTGCAGCCTTACTCTGCGGCGTCTCGGGCTTGTCTGCGAAGTCTTTTTGATAGGCCGCGGACAACGTCTTGTAAGGACCGGATTCATAAGCCACCGCCAGGAAGTAATAGGTCGACGGAGTCTTCTTGATATCACTGTCGTACTGCGCCGCTTTGATCAGTGAATCGATTGCCTGGTCGGGCGACGTTTTGAGCGTCAGGTAACCGACAGCGTAATTGAGATAAGCGAGCGTGTCGTCCTTGCCTTTGAACGGCGCCCACTCAGTTGGCTGCTTGCCCGACTCGATTGCCTGAATCGCAGTGCGCGCGTAATCAAGAGCCGTGGTGTTGAACTGTTCGTTCTTGGATGATGACGCGATATAACCGGCGTAGCCGAGGTCTATCTGAGCACGTAGATAACCTGGCTCATCCGCCAGGATCTTGGCGCCGGTGCTGTAGGCTTCTGCGAATTTCTTTTCGTTAATGTAGATGGGCAGGTTGCGCTTTCGCTCGTCGCGCTCATAAGCCGCAGTCCACTTCGTCAAATAATCGGTGTACTGGTCTTTGTCTTTGTTGTACTTCGTTAGATAGTCCCGGGCGGCCTGATAGGCAGCGGCCGGATTCGGGAGACGATTGTCGACGAATCGTTTGTAGATTTCGATCTTGACCGGATCGTCCGTCTCCTGGGCAAACACAACCGATGAGCCAAGCGCCGCCAGCGAAAGCGCGAGTACGGCCGCAAAAGCTAATCTTTTTAACAACTTCATATCTACTCTCCTCCGCTCCTTCTCGTCCGGAACACCTGAGGCCTTAGACGCGCCCATGCCCGCTAAGGGTTTTATCAGCGTGAGGTTATAATCATTATGTTTTCATACGACATGATAGGGAAACTAAATGACCGGCACAACCGAAAGACGTCCTGAAAATATCAAATTCTCGGGCCGCATTCTATTCTTAACTGACGACACCGCCCTTATCCGCCAGCAACTCGAAGCCACCGGCGATGCCGCCGCCGCTCTCGAAACCGAACTCGCCGCACGTTTGCTCAAAGGCGACCTGCCGCTGATGAGCAATATCTCCACCGACGAAATAACACCAGGCTGGGTCTGTTTCTACTACGACGAAACGCTCGGCCAGTATGTCTATGTCGGGATGCGCGAAAGCGCGGTCAAGAAAGATGAAGTGAAGAACGGCGGATTTGCAGTCGTGGTTTCGGGTCTATCAAAGGGTTGTGGCTCATCACGCGAGACGGCGCCTTACGCTGAGAAAGCAGCGGGCATCCAGCTTGTGATCGCACAGAGCATCGAGAAGATCTACGGACAAAACTCGCAAAATATCGGTCTCCTAACTTCAACTGATTTCGGCTTGATCGAACGCATTCGACGTAGCGAGGAGATTCCGCTTTCGGAGTTTACTAAAGGACTCGATCAGATCTCGCAGGACATCGTTTCTCATGGTGGTCTGTTCAACTACAACAAGGCACGTCTCAGCGGCAAAGTCTCGCCACCGCCGATCGAAACCGCGCCGCGTCCGATGACAATCGTGGAAAAGATCATCGCGCGTCATGCGTTTGTAACTGCGGGCAAGATCGGTATTCCGACTGTAAAACCGGGCGATGCACTTTTCGCGCTCGCAGACGTTCGCTTCTCGCACGAGTACGTCACGCCGATGGCTGAGTCGCTTTTCAAACAGGCACTCGGTCCGGACGCGCGCGTTTCGTCACCCGAATCCGTCTTTGCCTTTCGCGATCACCTGACATTTCTGGGACGCGTGATGTCGCCGAAGCATCGTGAAATGGGTCTGCTGGAAAGAGCTGAAGGGTTAGCGACCACGCAGCAGAGTTTTACTGAACAACAGAACATCCGTCTCTACGGCGAGAGTCCCGAAGGCGGCTCCGAAGCGATCTGTCACAACGCCGTCGTCGAGGATCTCGCACTCCCCGGACAGATCGTTATCGGCACCGACTCGCACACCTGCATGGCCGGCGTGCTCGGCTGCTTCGCATTCGGTGTCGGCTCAACAGACATGGCGAACGCGTGGTACACGAAAGACATTCGCATTCGCGTTCCGGAGACAGTGCGCTACGTGTTGAAAGGAAAGAAGCGCGACGACGTCGCTGCGAAGGACGTGATGCTCGTCATACTCGCTTCCGAATACATGAAGTCGAGCAAAGGCATCGGCAAGGTGTTGGAGTTTGCCGGCGAGGACTTGAAGAACTGGCCGATGGACGAACGTGCCACGCTAACAAACATGGCCGTGGAAGCCGGCGGCACGACCGGCATTATCGAGCCTGACGAGGTAACGCTCGACTACGTCGTGAGCACGCGTGGACTCGACGCTGAGGAAGTACGCAAAGGATTTCTTTACAGCGATCCGGATGCTGAGTACGCCGCTGTTTTTGAGATCAACCTGGACGAGATTGGTCCGATGGTGGCGACACCGGGCGATCCGCGAAACGGAATTCCGATTGACGATCTTGAAGAGGTTCGCATTGACGCTGCTTACGGTGGCTCATGTACCGGCGGGAAGATGGCCGACATGGACATGTATGCCGAGGTGCTCGAAAACGCGCTGGCGAATGGCAAGCGCGTGGCTGAAGGCGTTCACCTGTACATTCAGTTTGGCTCGCAGAAGATCAAACAATACGCGCGGCAGCGCGGCTATATCGACATCTTTGAGCGCGCGGGCGCCGAGTTGATCGACCCCTCGTGCGGCGCATGTATCAACGCCGGTCCGGGTGCCTCACCTTCCCCCGACACCGTCACGGTCAGCGCCCAGAATCGAAACTTTCCCGGCCGCAGCGGTCCCGGCAAACTCTACCTCGCTTCACCCTACGTCGTTGCCGCCTCCGCGATTGCCGGCAAGATCGTCGATCCAAAAGAGATCTAGTCCACAGATTACACAGATTTCCTGAAACTTTTCGTCCTTCCGCACCACTAACCTACCGAGAGAGGCGATGAGCGCATTCGCGGGAACACTGATGAATAGTTCAGCAGACCTTGTCACTCGCGTATGCCAGGGTGACGCCGAGGCCTTTCGTCTGATTTTTGAAAGATACTCGCGACCCGTCATCGGTTTCATCTACGACATGGTTAACGACCGCGCGCTGGCCGAAGAGCTGACGCAGGAGACTTTTGTACGTGCTTACCGGGCAATTCATACCATGCGCCCGGAAACGAAACTCTCGACCTGGCTCTTTGGTATCGCGCGAAACGTCGGGCGCGAATCGCTGCGAGCACGAGCCCGCGCCAATAGTCACGTCGATCTCGGTGATAAGTCGGTTATGGATTTGAGTGATAACAAGCCGGTGCCTGTCGATGGACTTTTGAGCAAGGAGTTGAACGAACTCATTCGGCGCTCGCTCGCGGCACTCGACGAAGACAAGCGATTGGTATTCACGCTCAAAGTGCTGCATCAATGCAGTTACGAAGAGATAGCAGCCATCACGGGGTTTTCACTGGCAAAGTTGAAGACTGATTTACACCGCGCTCGCGCGGAGATGAGAAAGAAGATCAGTCCGTACGCTGGAGTTGGTTATGAAGTGTGAAGTTTGTTTAGAGCTTTTGGAAGAATATCTCGACGGCGAGCTCGCCGCGGAAGATCACGAGCAGATCGATGCACATCTGGTGACCTGCAGTGAGTGTTCGGAAAGCTTTGCGGCGCTCAACGCGGAACAGGAAATCTTCGCGCGCTACGATCGTGAGGTCGAGGTGCCACCGTTCTTGTGGACCAGAGTTGCGGCACATACCGTTGCCGAGAAACAGTCTTCGAAGCCAGGCTGGCTCGGGTTTTTAGACGCAATGTTCCTTACGCCAGGAGCTGTTGTAGCGTCGATATTAATCTTATTAGGACTTCTAGTTGTAGCCGCCTTGAATTCAGACGGGTACTTCCGTTGGCTAAGAGGCGATCAAACTCAGGTAAACAATTCCCGAGACAATTATCCAAAGCCGGACGCTCCGAAGAAGAGCGATCAGGAACCACCGGTAAAGCCGCAGGATAATCCAAAGCCGGCGCCAATCACTTCGGTATCAAAACCGAGACCGCGAGTTAGACCAACTCCTAATAGTCATCACCAATCCGATGTGCTGTCGTCAGACACTGGCTATCTCGACATGGATGAGCGCGACACAGCCCGCCACATCGAACAAACTCAAATTCTGTTGCGCTCGATCAAGAACGTCGCTATCGCTGATGGCGACGACGAGATCGACGTTACTTACGACAAAGCACTCTCGCGTCGTCTCCTAAATGAAAACGTAGTCCTCCGCCGTGACGCGGAGATGAA